>CAMAVQ010000192.1 GCA_945861755.1 Gemmatimonas phototrophica | reverse complement strand
GGGCAGGGTGCCGCTATCTTGAGCGGCGAAGGCCACCTTGTAGGTGCCGGCCTGCGAAAAGGCAGGCGCCCAAGAGAAGGTATTCCCCGCAAAGGTGGCGCCCAGCGGCAGCTCCGAGGTGTAGATGGCGACCGTCTGGCCTGGGTCTGGATCGCGGGCGCTGAGGACAAAGGTCAGGGTGTTCCCTTCGTCGATGACCTGGGAATCGACCGGGTCCAGGACCGGCGGCTGGCCCAGTTCTGCTGGCAGTTCCGCAAGAGGAAAGGTCTCGGGCATAGGCGGGTAGACCGGCTCCATCTCCTCCGGCGTGGGCGGCGTGTAGAGGATTACCTCGGGGGGCAGCGGCAGGTCGTCGAGTTCGATATCCTCGCCCGTGGCCAACGCCTCGGGATCTACCTCACCGTCCGGGAACACCACCACCTCGGGCGCCTCCACCACCGCCCCTGCGTCCACCGCGCCGGGCAGCAGGATGTCGGTGGCCGTTGCGGGGTCATCGGCGGGTGGGGGCAGTTCGCCGGGAACGGCCTCCTGGACCTGGAAGCCCTCCAGATGCTCGTCCTGCACCACCTCCACCACTTCCTGGTTGGGATTCCCGCTGATAACGAGGGGCTTAAGAACCGGTGGGGGGGTTACTTTCTCTGTACTGAGGGACCGCACTGGCAGGACTAACTGCGGTTCCTGCGAGGCGCTCCCATTGTCCGGCGGTGCTGCGACCTGCGCCGACAGCAGCTGCGGGACCAGAACCACCAGGGCCAGCCATACCACGAACCAGTTCGATCTGCTCATACCGCTCTCTCCGCGCACCATGCGTTTTGTACTCGATTGATTGGGGACAGACGCTGTCTGGGATCCGCTCCTCGCATTAGCGCCGCTCATGGCCCAATCTCCCCGAAGGCAGGGTAGGGATTGCTTAAGTAGCTAGGCAAGGTACCTTCAGGGAGAATCGTCCATCCGCCGTTGGCGATCTCGGCATCGAAGACGCTCAGCGTGTAGCTGCCCGGTCCCTGGCTCAACACGATCTCGGCTTTGCCGTCCGGCGTGAAGACGTCGCCCAGGGCGGGCAGGCCGAAGGTCGCGGCCTTCTTGAAGGCTTGCAGTTTGAAAGTGAGCTGCCCATTCGAGAACGCGCTAGTCCACACCCCGAAACCCACCGGCTGTCTGGTTCCGTTGACGGTTTTGGTCACGTTGATGACCAGTTCGTTTTTGCCGTCCCCATTCAGGTCGCCGATGGCCGGCCAGGTCTCGCAGTTGTAGCGGGCGTCTTCCAGCCCCGCTACGGCGGGGATTTCCAAGGGGGTATAGTGCCACCCATCGGCCGCCAGGGTCATGATATACACCCGGGTCGGTATACCATCGCCGTACCCGTCGACGCCGACAACGATCTCGTTATTGCCGTCTCCGGTCAGGTCGCCCACTGTCGGCCGTGTGGTGCCGTTGGTCGCGTTGTAGTTGTTGGCGTCCGGCAAGTACAACTCCCCCCCGTAGACGATTTCGCCAGAGCGCCACAAGAAAGCCTGGATGTATCCAAATCCGCCCTTTCCTAGGCCGACGAGGATATAGTCCGTGCCATTCAGGTTGCCCACGGCCGGCCAGGTCTCCCCGTTGGCCTGGTTGTACTCGTCCCAGCCTGCGTTGATGATCTTGGTCCACCCCCCCTGCCCCCCGCGTGAAGGCGAGATCACGGCCAGCAGGCCGTCGCTGCCGGGCCCCGCCCCCACCACCACCTCGGCGAGGCTCACCCCGTCGAGATCGCCGGCGGCAGGACGGGAAGCGGCCGAGAAGAAGCTATACCTAGATAAATAGTTGCTGTAGACGCTCTCCGCGTTCCGTTCAAAATACCAGTCCTCCGCGATTTCAAATCCGCGCCCAGGGAGGGTGGAGGTCGGCTGCTTCCCCAGAATATGGACGCCTGGTGGGTAGTCGAGGAAAGTGCGGTACGCCGGATACGCCACCTCCTTTTCGGAATAGACCCAGTCAGCCATAGGCAATATATAGCCGCCCTCCCCTTTAAGGGGCACCGACCCTCCCAGCATCACAGTTGCCACCCATGCCGGGGAATCTTCATATCCCGGCTCCCCCCCGAGGATGAGGCTGGGATAGCGGCTCGGCTTGACGGTGACCGCCACCGCTTTGGTGAGGAGCTGGCTGGGCGAGGTGTTGGTGCGGGCGCCGAAGACCAGGTTGTACGTGCCAACCTGGTCGGACTGCGGGGTCCAGCTCAGGGTATCGTTGCGGAAAGAGGCTCCCGCGGGAAGGGTCCTGGAAACCACCTCCGTCGAGAGCGCGGCAGGTGGGCTGTAGTTGGGGTCCTGCGCTTTGACGGTGAAACGCAGGGGCATTCCTGCTTTTATCGTCAGCGGCCCCGGGACGGAGAGGGCCGGTAACCGCGCGACGAGCTTCAATTTCAAGGTGGCGGTCGCCGTCCCGCCGTGGCCGTCGCTGACCGTGTAGCTCAGGGAGTCGTCGGACGTGGACTGGCTTGAGGCGGTGTTGGTGTACACCACTTTGTTGTCCGCGATCTCCGCCCTGCCGAATGCGGGCTGCGTGACTGCGGTCACGGTCAGCGCGTCGCCGTCAATGTCGCGGTCGTTGGCTTTGACGTCGATGGTTTTTGTCCCTCCGAACAGGACCTCGGCACTGTCGGCTACCGCTGTGGGCGGGGTGTTTACCAGATTCTCGGCCACGGTCACACTCACCGTGCCGGTGGCCGTTTTGATGCCGTCGCTGAGGGTGTAGGTAAAGGAGTCCTGGCCGTTGGAGTTGGAGTTCGGAGTGTAGCTGATCGTCCCGTCCGGATTGAGCACCACGGTTCCGTTCTCCCCCTGCGTCACCGCTGTCACCGTCAGGATATCACCGTCCGGGTCCGTGTCGTTGGCCAACACCGCCAGAGTGACGGCAGAATTCGCTGCAGTGGTCGCCGCATCGCTGTTGGCCACCGGCGGATTGTTTGGATACGTAGTGATGTTCATGACGAACGAAAAGCCGCCCGGTTCGTAGCTCAGGTTCCGGACCACCAGGAGTACCTCGTTGATCCCGCCGCGGATCCAGTTCGTCCTGGGGGAAGTGGGCGCGGCCCAGTCAAAAGGCTGCAGGTCGAACGCGCCGTTGTCGACCCCTCCCGAACCCAGGCTGACACTCAGAGGGGACCCACGGAAGTTTTCCACGCTGAGCGATCCCGCCCGGGCCAAAAGGTGGCGGTTGATGTAGATCTCGACGTCGTTGTCCACCGAGATCTGCAGGTCTGCGACGATATTGCCGAAGTCGGGCATATCGAACAGGGCGTGAAAGTACCTCACCCCCGGACCAGCATAGAGCGGGGTGTTTGGCCAGGGAACACTTTCCAGGTAGGGGCCGGTGTAGACCTGGGTCGGCTCAGTGAAGGTTCCCGGGGCCGGCAGGGAGGAGACACCGCCCCAGGGAACCGCGTCATCGTAGTCTACCTGGGTGCTCTGCCTCCAGCCGGTCCACGAGTAGATCGATAGCTGGTCTGCCCCAGCCAGCCCGGCGCAAGGCGCCAGCAGCGCCAGGCAGACCAGGAACCTCATGGCGAGCGGCGCAGCGCTCTTTTTTCGCGTCATGGTTTTCTCCTCCTTCGTTGGTATGGGTGTGCAACGTTCATTTGTCCGGCATGGCTGCGTCGGCCCGGGCCACCAATTCCTCAAAGGTGCAGGGCCTGGCCGGGTCGAAGTGGGCCAGGCCCACCTGCACCCTCAGTTGCTGCCCCTCGGGGACGCGCCCGTTGTGCGCTGCCAGGTTCTGCTGCAGGCGCCGCAGCGCGATGTCCGTCTGCCCGGCGCCGATGTTGGTCATCAATACCCCGCAGTCGGTCCCGTCCACCCGGCCGGCGGTGTCGGCGTCGCGGAAGGTGGTCTGCACCACCAGGCCCAGCTGCCCCAGGGCCGCCTCGGTCTGTGCCAGGCCCCCTCCGTCCACGTCCACCCGCAGCAGCGCCATCGGGGTCTGGCTGCGCCGCGCCGCCTTGAGCAGCTGCCGGCCCAGCACCGCAAACCCTGCCCGGTGATACAGCCCCGACCCAGTCTCCTGCAGCGAGTGGCCGGCCTGCTTTTCGGCCAGCCGGAGCAGCATCAGTTCCAGCTCGGCCGGGCGAAAGGGCTTGCTCAGGTAGCCGTACACCCCGCAGTGCAGGGCCTCGGCGGCCGGCAGGAAGGCGCTGGAGGCCCGCAGCACCACCGGGATCAGCGGGTAGCGCCGGTGCACCTGCCGCAGGGTCTGGCCGATGGCCTGGCTCTGGGAGGGGGGCAGGTCGGCGAGGATCAGGTCCACCCCCTCGCCGGCCAGAGCGCCCAGGAGTTCCCCGGCCCCGTGCAGCAGGCTGACCTGGTGGCCGCGCCGGCAGAGCCACTCGAAGACCACCTGGCGGGCGTAGTTCTCGGCTTCGACCAGGTAGATATGGAGGGCAGGTGTTTTCATCATGGGGTTGAGCTATTGCAAGGCCCGTGCCTGTTGGCGGCCGTGCCCCGGTTTTGGCCGGCAAGGGGCGCGGGGGAGCGCCACGGACGGCGCGGTCCGGCAGGCAGCGGGGCCTTGTGGGTCAACGAGTTGGGCGGAGAAATCGACAGGTGGGGAAGAGGGCAAAAAAAAGAACCGCCGCTCTGGCGCCGGGCGCCGGCGCGGGGTTGCAGCCGCAGATGGGGCGTTCTATCAGGGTTCTAACAGGGTGCTATCGGAGAGTCGCTGATAGAACCCTGTTAGAACGAGGCCTGGGACAGGCAAAGGTGCAGGACCGGCTGCCGCTCAAAGGGGATGAGTGGTAGACCTGAGCCTCAGCGAGTCGGCACTGCGAATAGCACTGCAGCGCCGGCTCCAGTCATTTCGATCCCGCCGGCGGTCCTTTGTCTGCTTGCCCCGGTGTGCCGGCATGGGTAGCTTTTATGAAAAATGGAAACGGTGACCATGCAGAATGATAGGGATCTAGGCGAATCCCCCCTGGAAGAGGCCGAGCGACTCCAGCTGGCCGCGCGGGCTTTCAGGGAGTTTTACGCCGAGTGCTTCTGGTATCTGCGCCCGGACCTGTCTATCGATGCCTCGGTTCTCCCCGAGATTGTGCGCGGCCTGCGCCTACACGGGGGCAGGCGCGGCTTTCTGCTGGCAGCGCATTTATGCCCCTGACCGAGTTCCAGCAGTCCATCCTGCGCCTGCTGGCACAAAATCGCAGCCCGGAGAGCGATCTCGCTGGCGCTGCGGTTCTCCACCAACTCCCAGACAGTCCGCGTTTCTCCGAAGACCTGGACCTCTTCCACGACGCCGAGGACAGCGTTGCCCAGTGCGCTGAATTCGATGCCGAGGTGCTCAGGCGCCAGGGCCTTGGGGTGCAGTGGACCCTGCGGCAGCCGACCTTTTTCCGGGCCGTGGTGGCGGGCGAAGAACACGCGCTCCGGCTTGAGTGGGGCCAGGAATCCGCCTTTCGTTTTTTTCCCGTGGAGCAGGACGCGCTCTGCGGCTTTCGCCTGCATCTGGCCGATGCCGCCACCAACAAGGTCCTGGCGCTGGCAGGCCGCAGCGAAGCCAGGGATTTTGTGGATGTCCTGCATCTCCACCGGACCTACTTGTCCCTGGGCGCCCTCTCCTGGGCGGCCTGCGGCAAGGACCAGGGCTTCACGCCGGATTTCCTCCTGGATCAGATGAACCGGCATACTGCCTTGACCCAGGGGGATCTTGACCGGCTAGCTCTGGCCAGTCCCCTTTCCCTTCCCGAGCTGAAGCGGCAGTGGCTCGCGGCCCTGGCACAGGCGGAGCAGCTGGTGGCCGCGCTGCCGGCCGCCGAGCTGGGCTGCTTCTACCTCGACGGGCAGGGCATACCGGTGGAGCCAGATCCCTCGCAGCGGGGGTTCGTCTCCCTGCAGCGGCATTTTGGCAGGCTGCGGGGCGCCTGGCCGGTGGTCAGCGGGTAGCGTTCACCTATTTCTGAGAGACTGTTTCAGCATCCGCTCTTCAGGCTGGTGGCAGGCGGTAGCGGCTCCAGCGGCGGGCCCCTTCCTGCTCCAGCAGG
>CAMAVQ010000191.1 GCA_945861755.1 Gemmatimonas phototrophica | reverse complement strand
CAAAGGCCGGGCGCACGCCGCCGGCATCCACCATGGCCGTGCCCTGGGGGAACACCCAACTCGCCCAGTGCTGGGGTTCAACCACCAGCTGTCCGGACTCGACGCGGTAGCCCTGGGCAGCGAGCAGTGCCGGGAAGAAGAGCAGATTGATTGCCGAAAGGCAGATTCTGAACATATCCCGTGTCCATCCCTTGCAGCGATACGGCGCGGCTCAGTACGAGTAGCCGTACAGGATCATCATCTCGTCCTTGCGGGTGAAACCAAAGAAGAGCCGCCGGTCGGTCTGGTTGTCGTAGGTGGCGGTGATCTTCAGCCCCTGGCCTTCCTCCAGCACCAATGGGGGGGAGAGGTCGATGAGGGGGGCGTGTTCCCAGTCGTAGGAGGTGTAGATCAACTCGCCGTCCCTGGGGCCGCCCAGCACCGCGGCCCTGAACTCCACCATGCGGTCGTGGGCGTGGGAGACGAGCTGGAGGATATGGCGCTTCTCCTTGAAGCGGAATTCCTTCTCCAAGGTGGTTACCTGGCCCGGGGGCAGGTCGATGTCGAAGTTGCTCAGGGCGAAGACCTCGACCTCGTGCTGCACCTGGGAGGGTTCGATCAGGTGCAGGTTGAAGTAGGCCTCGGCCTGGATCTCCTGGCCCGTGTAGTTGGCGTAATGGGCGTTCAGGTCGATGCCGGTACCGGCTGGCAGGCGCTGGGCCACCCCGGGAGGGAACTGGTAGTCCAGGCGTCTGAGCTGGGAGATGGCGATCGGTTGATGGTACTGCATCACCCGCCAGTCGAACAGGTCGTTGCCGTTTTCGTCCACGTAGCTGTTGTTCTGGTCGCGCAGGTCGCGCAGGACTTCTGGCTGGGGGATGATGTGGGCCGGGGTGTAGCCGGGGAAGATGTAGGCCAAGAAGTGGTGGCTCCCCGGCTGCATGGCGACCTCAAAGCGGTTGACATACAGATCGGCGTCGTTGTTGAGTGGCTGGTAGTAGAAGACCTCGCGCTCAAAATTAGCGGAGACCGCGAAGGGCCCCAGGTGCAACTGACGGCCGTTGGCTGGCGGGGCGGGGGCCGAGAAGGGCTCGGCCTCAGGGCGTCGCGTGTCCGCCAGCAGGGCGGGATCGGCCACCACCCCTTTTCTGGGTGCCCCGGCCAGGATCCACTGCCTGATGAACTCCAACTCGCCGGTGGTCAGCGAGGGCCCGCCCATGGGCATCTGCTCGCCGTACGCGGCGTGATCGTGGTCGAGGGACTCGTGGTCCTGGGCGTTGATTTTCTGCCACAGATAGCTCTGGTCCAGGCTGGCCAACTTCTTGTCGCTCACCCGCATCAGACCGTCGGTTAGGGCCGCCGGGTTGCGCGGCGCCGCATTGACCAGTTGGCTATAAGCCACGTCCTCGGTCAGCACCAGCCCCGACTGCCTGGCGAAGGAGGTGCCCGCCGTGTGGCAGCTGGTGCAATTGGCCGAGAGGATATTGGTCTGGATTACTTCCCAGGTGGCCTGCTCTTTGGGAGCCGAAGGACCAGAATCGCAGCCGCCCAGCAGCCACATGGCGGCGCCCAGCAGGGAGGCCGATCTGCTTCTTGCCATGCCAGTGCTCCTCAGTGAGAGGATATGTCCAAGAATGGACATGATATACTAATGGAACCGGATATTGTCAACTTTGCGGGGGGGGATTTTTGCGGATCAAGGCAGTCCGGCACTCCGCCGCAGGCCTTGGGCGGCGGCGAAGGCGGTGCGGGCCTCGGCCTCTCGGCCAGTGTGCCGATAGACCACGCCCAGGTGATAGCGGCCCTCGTACTGGGTGGCGGGGCGGGGATCGCTTTCCAGGGCGCTCTCCAGGGCGATCTCGGCCACGGCCAGACGCCCCTGCTTCAGGTAAAGTCTGCCCAGGTTGAGGCGGGGTCTGGCAAAGTCGGGGGCGATGGCGAGGGCCCGGAGATAGGCGGTCTCGGCCTCCCCCTCCCGGCCCAGTCGCTCGCGGGCGGCCCCCAGACTGTTGAGGATATCCGCATCCTCGCCGGACGCTTCAAGGGCCTGCAGAAAGGCCTGCTCGGCGCGGCTGTACTCCCCGTTGCGCATATACACATGGCCCTGGAGCCACGCTGAGCGGACCGGGTCCAACTCGCTGGGGTTCACGCCGGTATGCACCAGGACAAAGGCGGCGGCCAGGCACAGCAGCAGTGCCCCGCTGCGGCGCGGTTCCCAGGCGCGCAGGCAGGCGATACACTGGCGCAGCCCCTCGGCGGCAAAGATCAGCAACAGGGGCAGGGCGGGCAGCCGATAGCGGGCGCAAACGGTGAAGAGTAGCCCCGCTGCCAGGTGGGTCAGGACCAGGCCCGCGAGCAGGGCGTATTCCCACCGCCGGCACCAGCCCCACATCAGTCCCACCAGGGCCAGGGGGGCCAGCACGCCAAAGTCGAGCACTAGGAAGTTGTGGAGGCGGGAGTGGGTCTGATAGTAGGCGAGATCCTCGCTGACCGGCACTTCGAAAGCGTGCCAGAACAGCCTGAATTTGCGGTAGAGCAGTTCGAGGTAGGCCCCCGGGTTGTCGCGAATGAAGCCCAGGGCCGCCCCCAGGTAGTAGCGCCCTTTGTCGGCGGGTGAGGCGGCCATGCCGGCCTGGTAGGGCAGGGTTTCGAGCCGCTGCCAGTCCAGCCCCTGGCGGGCGTACGGGGTGCCGTTGGCTTGAGCGTTGTTGCCCAGGTAGAAGCTCCAAGCCCCCTGAAAGGGCAGGGGAGTGCCCTGGGCCAGGAAATTGCGCAGGGCAAAGAGACTCAGGACGGCCGTCAGTGCCAGGCCGCAGGCCAGCAGCAGGCGGCGGGGGCGGGGGTGGGAGCGGGAACCGCGCCACACCCCCCACAAGACCACGGGAGCCAGCAGCAGCGCGGTGTTGTGGGTGGCGGCCAGCAGCCCCAGCAGCAGCCCGGCACCGGCGGCCTGCCCCAGGGAGGGTCGGTGCGATTGGCGCAGCAGCACAACCACCAGGAGCAGTTCGAGGAAGACCGTGAGCGTGGCCGTCAGTAATTCACCGCTGTAGAAGACCAGCAGCCAGTACCCGGCGGCCAGCAGGCCAGCCAAGAGCGGTACCGGGCGGGGAAAAACCGCGCCGGCGGCCCAATAGACCAGCACGCATGACCCCGAACCGAGCAGGGCCTGGAACACCCGCACTGCCGTGTGCCCGGCGCCGCACAGCTCGAAAAGGGCTAATAAGAGGGGGTAAAGAGGGCCATGCACATAGGTGTTCTGGGCGCCCGCGGTCCAGTCGCCCTTGGCAAAGGCAGTGGCCAGAAAGGCGTACTCCTCAGCATCCAGAACCAGGGTAGAAAAATAGAGTGAATCGCGCACCTCGAACAGATAAGCCAGGCGCAGGGCCAATGCCAGGAGGAACAGGAGGAGGACGTGCCGGCGTTCCATTGCTTGACGGTGGAGAAGGTAGCGGTTTATTATTTCAGTTTAGTGCGCATGCGTGAGCGACCGAGGAGTCCTGATCAGAATGAGCAGAGCAAGAGCAGTGTACAGCATGTGCCGGGCAGCGGCAAGGAGGTGTGGACTAGGGGTGGTCGTAGTAGTCGTGTTGGCCGGCTGTGCCAGGCAGGCAGAGGACCAAGCGGTGCCGTCGGTCGGACCTGCCGAGGAACTGGAATTGGCCAGGGTGGGAGACCGGAGCATCACTCTCAAACAGTACAACGAGTTCTACGCCGATGTCCCTGCTTCGCTGCACAGTAGCAGACCAGGGGTGGAAAAGGGGCGAAACCACCTGCAGACCCTGATCGACATAGAACTCCTGCAGCTGGAAGCCGTGGCCCGCGGCATCGAGCAGTCGCCGGCCTTTGTGCGCAAATTGTACCATCTGAAACAGGAAAAACTCGTCGGCCAGTACCTGGTGCGCAACATCAAGCCGCAGGTGAGTGAGCAGGATGTTCGCGACTATTTCGCCAGCCAGGGACTGTCCAGGGTCGTGCGCTTCAGCGACATCGTGGTGCCCAGCCAGGACAGCGCCCGGGCCGTGTTGCGCGAACTGGCCAAGGGCAGGAGCTTCACCGAGGTGGCCAGCAAATGGTCCATGCACCAGGCCACCTCCCGCTACGGTGGTGATAGCTGGGTGTTTGTCAACAAGATGGAGGTCGCCCCCGAGTTGGGCGAGGCGCTTTTTGCCCTGAAAGTGGGCAAGGTCTCTGCGCCCCTCGATATTGGCGGGGCCTGGGCGATCTTCCTGGCCAGCGAGGAGAAGCAGAAGGAGTTGGATCCCCACACGGCCCAGATGATCTACAAGGATCTCTATCTCAAGGACCACATCAGGAGGCGGGCCCTGCTGGCCGACAGCCTCGGCAAGGTGTATCACTTGGAGCTGGACCGGCGAGGGCTTGATGCCTTTCTCGCCAAGGCGTCCCAGGGGGCACCTGCCGACGCCGAAGAGTTGGCCGGGATCACCCTGTACCGCTACGATGGCGGGACGATCAGCGGCGCTGACCTGATGGCCGCTGCGACCCAACTCGCCGAGCAGAACTTCGACCCAAAGAACCGCCAAGCAGTCCTGTCCTTTGCCGCCAAGTCCGCAGTGCCAGACGCCCTGTTCATGGAGGCAGCCAGGCAGGCTGGCCTGGAGCAGGAGCGGGAAGGGGCTCAATGGCTGGCCAATAAAAAGGGGAACCTGCTCATCACCCAGCTCAGGGTGGAGGTATTGGAGGCGCGGATAAACATCTCCGAGGAGGATTTGCACGCCTACTATGAGGCGCATCCGGAAAAGTTCAGGAAAATGGAATTGATCGAGATTCAGGAGGTGCTCGTGCCCACCAAGGAGGAGGCTGGGCGCGTGGCACAGAGGGTGAAACAGGGGGAGTCGCTGGGCGATCTGGCGAAACAGTATTCCATCCGGGCCGCCGACCAGCGAGACGAGGAGGGACGGTTGACCCTGTACATCACGTACTCCAAGGCACTGCACCTAGACCTGATCAACGCCGCCCGCGAGGTCGAGCCGGGTGAGTTGGTCGGGCCGGTGGAGAGCCATGGGGGATATTCGGTGTTCAAGGTGCTGTCGCGCAAGGGCGAACAGGAGACCTTCGCCGAGGCCAGGAAAAGGGTGCAGGCCACGCTCAACTGGACCAAGAAGCAGCAGGTATTCGAGGCTTTCGTCGCTGAGGTGAGAGATAAATACGCCGCGCAGGTGGAGGTGCGGGAGGACCACCTCAAGCAGGCCTTCACCGGCGGTTAGTGTTCTGTCGAACGCGCACAGCCCCTGGAGGGAGTGGACCTTGAGGTGGCAATGGCGTCTGGGGCTGGGGGCCATTCTACTGGGGGCCCTGGCCCTGCGCTGGCCGCCTCCGGACTGGACCCACTTCGACGAACAGGCCTTTGTCGTCATCCCCCTTGGATTTTGGAGTGGGGATCTCAATCCCCACTTCTTCAACTATCCCACTTTCCATTTCTACTTGTGTTCCCTGCTCTACTACCTGAGTTACCTGGTTTCCGCCGTCCCATCCGCCGAGCAGTTTGCCGTATACCGCTACTTTGTGGAGGGCGGGGACCTGCTACACCTGGCGCGCGGGGTCCAAGGGGTGTTTTCTCTCGGTACCGTGGCCGTGGCCGCCTATCTGGGCCGGCGCCTGTACGGGATCAGGGGCGGCCTGCTGGCCGGGTTAGTGCTGGCCCTTATGCCCCTGGCCGTGCGCTTCGCCTGCCTGGCCAGCACCGACGGTCCGGCGGTGTTCTGGGCGAGCCTGGCGCTCTTGTGGGCGGTGCGTATACAACAGGGGGGGCGGGCCAGCGACTACCTGCTGGCCGGGGTCTTTGCCGGTCTGGCCGGGGCCACCAAATACCCCGCAGCGCTGGTGATGGTGCCGGTGGTGGCAGCGGCCTTGCTGCGCGCCCCCACCCTGCGCCAGGCAGGGCTGTGGCAGGCTTCAGGGGTCGCGCTTTTAACCTTTGCGGCAGCAACTCCTTTTGTGTGGCTGGACCCGGCCGGCTTCTGGCGCGATTTCTCCCAGATGGGCCGGGACCATCTGCTCACCGCGCACCGCGCTGAGCCCGCCTGGTT
>CAMAVQ010000190.1 GCA_945861755.1 Gemmatimonas phototrophica | reverse complement strand
CACCCTCCGGGCCCATCCACCTGTGGTCGGGCAAAGGCGACGCCAGCGACGCGGTGGGCAGCGCCAATGGGAGCTTGGGCGGGACCACCTCCTTTGCCAACGGGCTCAGCGGCCAGGCGTTTTCCTTTGACCACCAGCAGTCGTCTGTCGTCAGTTTCCCGGTGGACATCAGCCCCGACGCCCTGCCGCAGATGACCCTAGTGATGTTTGTGAAACTGGAGTACGGTCCCTACTTCAACAATTCCACCGCCCTCGGTTGGGTGTTCGGCCACGACAACGGCGGGTACGACCGCTCCCTGAATCTCCACGATAGCCGCTACGGCAGTGGCCTCCAAGTTGCCGGCGGAACCGGGGTCGACCCCCACCAATCCACCCTGCCGCTCACCATGAACCAGTGGCACTGCGTCGCTGCGGTCTATGACCGGGACAACTCGACGGTCACCTTCTATGCCGATGGGGCCACCCAGACCGTCTATGCCGCCCCTGGACCCGGCGAGCCCACCGCCAGCTTGGGCGGATTGATAAACTTCGGGGCACATACCATCTACGGACTCGTAGACGAGGTCTCCCTCTTCAACCGACTCCTCACCCCGCAGGAAATCGACGCCATCAGCGCCCAGTTCCCCCATGCGTCGCCGGTGGCCAATGCCGGCCCGGACCAGACCGTGGAGTACGCTGGCGACCCCACCTCCTTCGCCCTGGACGGCTCTGGCTCTTATGATCCAGATGGGGTCGATTTGACCTATAACTGGAACAGCGGTGGCAGAGGGTTCGAAGCTGTCAGCGGCGTCAGCGCCGTGGGCTCTCTGAACGAACCTTATCCGGTCACCCTGTATGTGACCGATGCCCAGGGCAATACCAGCACCGACGAGGTGTTCATCAACATAGTGGACACCACCCCGCCGGTGGTCACCGCCCCGCCGGATGTGAGTGTGCCGGCCACTGGACCGCAGACCACCGTAGACATCGGCACGGCCACGGCCACCGACCTCACCCTTGATGTAATCAGCAGCGACGCCCCGGCCACCTTCCCGCTGGGCACCACCGTGGTGACCTGGACGGCCACCGATGGCTTCGGCAACAGCGCCAGCGCTACCCAGAATGTCACGGTGTTCCAGCCCGACGCCACCCCGCCGGTGATCGCGCTCAATGGGGCCAACCCGCTCCTGTTGGAGTTGGGCACTGCCTACACCGAGCCCGGCGCCACGGCCAGCGACTTGGTCGACGGCAACCTCACCGCTGCTATTCAGACCAGCGGCAGCGTGGACGCTGACACCGAAGGCAGCTACACGGTCAATTACTCGGTGGCCGACGCCGCCGGCAACACCGCCAGCGCCAGCCGTACGGTGCAGGTACTGGTCACGGCCAACAGCTACGGCCTGATCGCCACCCATAGCATGCACCTGCGCCAGAACGCCCGCATCACCAGTGGTTTTGCGGGTGTGGTCAACCAGGGAACAGCCCCCTTCCTGGCCGGCAGGGTAGAGCTGGTGGTGGGCACCAGGGTCCAGACCGGTGAAGACGTGCGCCTCAGTGCCCCGCGAGTGCGGGTGCGCCAGAACGCCGACATCGAGGGTCAACTGGTCTACAACCAACTGGTCGCGGTGGGCAAACACGCCACCATCGCCCAGCAGACCCAGGTTCCCGCCAGCTACTTCCCCCTCTTCCAGGGCACTGGGCTACCTGCCTTCCGCACCAGCACCCCGGGCACCCAGGACGTGGAGGTCAAGCAGAAGGCCTCGGCCACCCTGGCCGCCGGCGCCTATGACGAGATCCGCGTCAAGCAGAAGGGCACTCTGACCTTCTCGGGGGGCACCTATCACCTGGGCGACCTGGATGTGGGCCCCAACGCCGACCTCCGCTTCCTGGCGCCCACGGTCCTGTTAATTCGCGGGCAACTCTCCCTGGACCAGAACAGCACCTTTGGTCCGGCCTCCGGGTCGGGTATCGACGCCTCGGATATCCTGGTTTACGTCGAAGGCCGCAATGGCCGGCTGGGCAGTGCCGACGACGACGCCGAGGGCGACGATGAAGACGACGACGCTGAGGGACGACTGCTGCGCAAGACCCCCCGGGCGGCCAAGATCGGGGTGCGGGTCAGCTTCCAGGGCAACCTGTATGCGCCCAAGGGCACCATCCACCTGCGGCAGAATTCCGCCTGTGTAGGTTCCTTCATTGGCAAGGATGTCATCGTGGGCGTGCGGGTGCAGCTGGCGGCCCAGAGCGGTTGGAACACCCCGGGGGTGATCTACCAGCCCCAGGCCCCGGCACCGCTGGCCAAGCTGGCCGAGGCCCAGGCAGAAGCGGGCATTGTGCTGCCCGAAGGCACCGGGCTCTTGGCCAACTACCCCAACCCCTTCAACCCTGCCACCACCGTCCCCTACGTGCTGGCGGAGATCGCCTCGGTGAAGCTGAGCGTCTACAACGTGCTGGGCCAGGAGGTGCGGGTGCTGGTGGACCAGTTGCAGGTGCCCGGCGCTTACACCGTCAGTTGGGATGGCATGGACGCCTCGGGGGTGCAGGCCGCCGGCGGGGTCTACTTCTACCGCCTGCAGGCCGGCGATCATATCCAGGTGAGGAAGATGCTCTTCGCCAAGTAACCCGCACCTGAGAGGCATCAAGGAACAAGCGGCCCGGCGGCTAACCCCGCCGGGCCGCTCTTTTTGTCCGATGTCCTCCTTTGATCCGACTCCGAGGTTTGTCTACTTTTGACCTCATGGACCCTCTCGATCTGCCACCCCCCTCCCCATCCGCTGCCCAGCGGGACGATGACCAGCTTCCCATGGCCATCAACACCATGCAGCTCATCCTCGCCGAGAAACGCACCGCCCTCTCGCTGATGCGCACCGGCATCTCGGTCTTTGCCCTGCCGCTGTCGGTATTTAGCGTGCTGATCGCCACCTCCAGGTACTACGATATCATCCACGTTTTCTACCTGTTTATCCCCCTCTTCCTCATCAACACCGCCCTGATCGTGCTGGGGGCGTACCTGATCGTCAGGGCCCTGCGCAAGATCCACACCTTCGACAAGATGATCGACGAGTTAAAAGAGAAAAACCACTCCCTCTCCCCCTTTATCGAATGACCATGACCTCGCATCCCTGCCTCTACTTCACCGCGGCAGATCTGCCCCGCCTGCGCCTGTTGCGCCACCGTGGCCACCACGCCCGGATCTGGCAAAACCTCCAATCCTCCGCCACCTGGTGCCTGGACCGGCAACCCCGGCAGGAACGCATTGCCCCGCGCTCGCCCGATCCGGTATACGAAAACCTCTACGACCGCTTCTACGCCATCATGGGCGACCTGGCCATTGCCGAGCATCTGGCCTTTGCCTACGCCCTCAGCGGCGAGGACACCTATGGCGAGGCGGCCAGGCAGTGGACCCTGGCCAGTTGCCGCGCCTGGAGCGCCGAAGGCACGGAAACGCCCGACGGGGGCAAGGCCTATGCGGTCACGCGCCTGCTCAAGGGCGTCGCCACCGGTTACGACCTGGCCTGGGAACGTTTCTCCGAAGGCGAGCGCCAGGAGATCTGCCAGGTCCTGTCCCAGATCGGCCACAACTACTGGGAAAACTACTTCTCCACCCCGGCCATCTCCGGCCCCGAGTTCCACGCCCACCACGCGGTGGTCGAGTGGAGTTCCTTCGGGGTGGCGGCCCTGGCCCTGCTGGGCGAAGTACCTGAGGCCGAGGTCTGGCTGGAAGCGACGACACGCAAATTTGAAGAGCACCTGCTGCCCCTGGGCCTGGCCCCCGACGGGGCTCAGGTGGAGGGCGCCACCTTTTGGGCCTCCACCATGCAGTATCGCCTCTTCTTCATGGACGCCCTGCGCCGGGTGAAGGGCTGCGATCTCTTTGCCCAGTACGCTCCCTATATGAGCGCCGACCTGGCCCTGGCCGCCATCACCTTTCCCAAGGAACCCGGCCACGACCAGGACCACCAGAGCGTGATCCTGGAGCCCAGCTACGGCCAGCTCGACTACTATGCCCCGGTGCTGCTGGCCCTGGCCGGCCAGTACCGCCGGCCCCTGTTGCAGCACCTGGCGTTGTGGGATCACTCCCTGGGGGCCCTGCAACACACCCGCTATGTCACCCCCCACGGCGAGGCCCTGTTGTTCTCTATGGGCGGGTACGCCTATCTGTGGTGCGACCCCGAGTTGCCGGCTGGGGTGGAGGAAGTACCTCTCTCCTACTGGTTCCCCTCGGTGGGCGAGGCGTACCTGCGCACCTCCTGGGAACCGGGCGACCTGCTGGTGGGGGTGCGCAAGGGGGAGGTGGTGGTACACGCCGGCGGCCAGACGATCCTGATCGAACCCATCACCTGGCGCGAGGCGCCGGCGGGCCTGCATATCGAATCCCTGGAAGACGACGGAGAAGAGGCTCGAATCCACTGCACCGGTCCCGAGGGCGGCTCGCTGCACCTCAAATTGCACCGCCCCTCGCGCACCCTGCGCCTAAAGCGGCGCGTTCCCGGCCCCTGGCAGTGGTGGAGCCATGCCTGCCCCGCAGTGGAGGGGAATACCCTGAAATGGAATCAGGCGCAGCTGCAGCTACAGAGCGGCACTCTGCAAGCACTCGATCCCACCGGCTTCACCTCCCAGCTCTCGGTGGGCAATGGCCTGCTGAAGATCGCCGACCCGGCGCCCCGGCAACTGCCACTGGTGACGATGATGCCTGGTGATCAGGGCGTAATCGAACTGGAAGTGCGCTCTTTTAATCCGAAAGGACTCCGCTGAGATGAATCCCAAAGCCACCCCCAAAGGCGAGATCACTGTCGAGCGGCGCGCTCCGGGTCGGCCCCACCAGGGCAAGGTCCTGGCCGCCATCCAGCCCCACTCCGACGACATGCCCATCTACAGCTCGGGCACCGTCGCCAAACTGATCGACGAGGGCTACACCGCGTACCTGATCCAGGTCACCAACGACGAGAAATGCGGCCCCACCGCCAGCTTTGGGGAGACGATCTTAGCCAACGAACACGATGTCGAGGCTCTGGCCAAGGGGATGGGTTTTAAACAAACCTTCTACCTGGGTTACCGCAATCATTTGATGGACGAGGCCCCGGCGGTGGAAATCCGCGCGCGCATGATCTTCCTCATTCGCGCCCTAAAGATCGACACCGTCTTCACCTTCAACCCCTGGGGCCACGGCGAGGAAAACCCCGACCACTGGATCACCGCCCAGGCCGTGGAGGCGGCCTGCTGGATGGCCGGCAACCCCAAGGACTATCCCGAGCATCTGGCCGCCGGGGTTATGCCCTATTCGGTGAGGGAGAAATACTACTGGACCGCCCGGCCCGGCCAGCCCTACAACCGGGTGGTGGATATCAGCGACTACATCGAGCAGCGCATAGCCGCCAACCGCGTCAATCAGGCCCAGGGCCCGGCCGGCAGTCTGGGTTCGCAGCTGCGAGCCCGGCTGGCTGCGGAAGGGTTGCACTTGCCCGAGTTGGGGAACGACAACGACACCGCCGACCGCGAGTACATCCGTCTCTTTTGCTGCACCGCTGCCCGCGAACTGGGGCAGCAGTACGGGGTGCAGTACGCCGAGCCCTTCTACCATGTCGGCCCCGCCGGCAGCGTGTATGGCTTTGCCACTAGCGAGGAAGTCCAGCAGTACATCGACGCCCACGCCAAGCCCCTGCGAGGCTGACCGGTGGAGATCTACAACATCTACTGCGATCTGAAAGAAGGCATCAAGGACACCGACTTCAGCGATGCGGTACACGCTTTTCTGGGCAGGTTAAAGCAGGAGGGCCGGGTCGCTGCCTATCGGGTGACGCGGCGCAAGCTGGGCCTGGGGCCGGCCCAGATCCCCGAGTGGCATCTAATGCTGGAATTTGAAAACATGGCCCAGATGGACCAGGTCTTCGCCGAGGTCTCCTCGCGCGCCGAACCGGTCGAATCCTTCCACCTGGCGGTCAATTCCAAGGTGCGGAATCTGATCTTCTCGCTGTACCGGGATTTCCCCGACCCAGGGCGGGTGCGGGGACAGGAGCAGTTCTGAGGTTCAGAACACAATACTCGACACCGCCTTGGAGATCAACGCCACGGCGATGGAACTCATGCCCACCAATCCCATGCCGCAGGAGTAGCCGGCCAGCAGGATCGGGGTGTAGACCCGCC
>CAMAVQ010000189.1 GCA_945861755.1 Gemmatimonas phototrophica | reverse complement strand
TGCCTGGCCTCCCCATCGGGAAAACGCGACAGGTCCAGGCCGCACAACTGGCTGAGCACCGCCGGCCCAGCCGGTCCCACCAGCCACAGTTCAGCCCGCGCATGCGAGAGATCGGTGAGGGTGAGGTGCCGGCTCGCTACCTGTGAGCGCAGCCCTTCCAGCACCTCCTTCTCGCCTCCAGGTGGGGTGCTGATGAAGAAGAGATCCGGCCGCAGGCGAAAGACCCGGCCCTTGCCCAGTACCGCTCCCCCACCTAGGCCCAGTTCCACCCCCAGCAGGGCCGCGGCCTCCCGGCCCTCGATTAGTACCCGGCCCCTGGCCGTCTCGTCGGCCAGGCCTATCCCGCCCTGGGCCAGCGCCACTTCCTCCTCCACCGCAGTGTAAGCCTGCGCCACCTGCCAGCCCTCACAAGGGGCAAACTGCGCCCCAGCCTTTCCAGCCACTGCATGCAGCGGACTCAATCTCTGAGGAACCCCGCTCATTGGCGCACCCTTTCCCCTTGGGGATCGTAGAAAGCCCCGTGATGGACCTGGGCCTCCAGCAGCGCTCCTTCGCGGAAGATGGTGAACTCCGCCCCATTCCGCTCGGCCAAAGCCGCCGGCAGCCAGCACAGGCCGATGATCTCCCCGAGGGTGGGGCTGAAGCGGCTGGAGGTGATCCAGCCGAGGATCTCCAATTTGTCCTGCCGGCGCTCGACGATCTGCAGCCCTTCCTCGGGCACAGTTCCCGACTGGGCCATCTTGAAACCCGTTAGGCGCTGTTGGACGCCGGTGGCGGCCACCCGCATCAGCGAGCGTTTCCCCAGAAAATCGCGCTTGTCCATCTTCACCATGCCCTCTAGGCCGGCTGAGAAGGCGTCGGCCAGGGCATCGGTGTCCTGCCCGATGATGATATGGGCCTTCTCGAGGCGCAGGACCCGCTGGGCTTCGACGCCAAAGGGGGAGATGCCGAACTGGGTGCCGGCCGCTATCAGCGCCTCCCACAGATGCAGGCCGTACCCGGACGGGCAATGGATTTCGTAGGACAGCTCGCCGGTGAAACCCAAGCGCAGCAGCCGGCAGGGTACCCCGGCCACCAGGGCGTGGCGGGCGTGCATATAGGGGAAAGCCTCGCTGCCCAGATCGGTCTGGGTCAGTTGCTGCAGCACCGCGCGCGACTGCGGCCCTGCCAGATTAAAGGCCGCGAAAGCCTCGGTCAGATCCGTGGCGTGTACCCCCTTGCCCCAGCCGGCCTGCATCCACCACTGGATCAGTTCGAAAACCGCTGCTGCCCCAGACGAAGTGGTAGTCAGGTACCACTCCTCCTCCCCCAAACGCGCCCCTACCCCATCGTCGAGCACCACCCCTTCGTCGTTGCAGATCACTCCGTAGCGCGCCCGTCCCAGGCCCAAGCGACGCCACTGGTTGATGTAGAGCCTTTCCAGCAGGGCCGGCGCCCCCGGTCCGGTGAACTGCAGCTTGCCCAGGGTGCTCACGTCGATGAGTCCCACGCGCTGACGCACGGCCTGCACCTCGGCTGCCGCATCGCCGTAGTGCTCGGGGCGCATCCACAGTCCGGCGCCCATCATCTTGGCGCCGTGGTCCAAGTGCCACGAGTGTATGGGGCTCAACTGCACGGGCTCCAGATGCTGTCCGGCCAGCGCACCCAGGGACATGGGATTCACCGGCGGACGGGCCGTAGTCCGCCCCACCTGCCCAACAGCCATGCTGCGGGCGCGGGCGCACAGATGCAGGGTGGTCATCCCGCACATCTTGCCCTGGCAGGGCCCCATGGAGATGGTGCTGTAGCGCTTGAGTAGTTCCGGACTCTCGTACCCTTCGCCAATGGCGGTCTCGACGTCGATATCGGTGACATCCTCGCACAGGCATACGAAGCGCTTCCCCTTCCCCTTGCGCGGCAGCACGGCCGGCGCGAAGCTGCGCGGAGACTGGGCCTGCCGAAGGACCCGCAGTTCCTCCGCCAATGCCGGGTCCGGCCCCGCCCCCAGGCCCAATTGCGCCGCAGCCTCCAAGCCTGCCCGACGGCCATCGAGAACCTGGCCTTCAACCCTGTACATACCATTGACCCGGCCGGCCGCATAGAAACCGGGCCGCATCTCGGAGAAGCGGAATTCAGCTTGGGTCTCGTCGTAGGTACCCCGACACCCGGCCATGTACGCCAAGTCTGCAGCCGGCGCCCAACCACCGCTGACGACGATCAGTCCGCAGTCCACCCTCTTCTCGGTTTTCGGTTCTGCCCGGCCCTGCCCGTCGACGCGGGCCAGCACGGCCCCCCACACCCTCTTATCGCCCAGCGCCCTCACCACCGTGTGCCCGTTCAACACCCTCACCCCGGCCGCCTCCAGTTCCGCCGCGCGCTCGCTTTCTCGGCGCGCAACGACCACCTTCAGCTCCACCCCCGCCTCCCGCAACGCCAGCGCCACTTCCCACCCCTCATCGTTGTCCGCCACCACCACTGCTCGCTGGCCGGGCACCACCCCGTACAGGCGGAGGAGGCGCAACACCGCCCCGCCCAACATCACCCCGGGCAGATCGTTGCCGGCAAAAAGTTGGGGCTGTTCGTAGGCGCCGGTGGCCGCCACTATCGCCTGCGCCCTGATCTTGAACAGGCGTTTCCCCTGCACCGCGACCAGCCAGTGGTCCGCATACCAACCCGTGACCATGGTCCCCGTGAAAACCTGGATGCGCGGCTGGGCCGCCACCTCCTGGAGCAGGGCCGGCAGCGAATCCTGCGACCCCGAGAAACGCAGATGTCCCCCCAAGGACGGTTGCTCCTCGAAGAGCAGCACCTGCGCCCCCTGGGCCGCGGCGGCCAGGGCCGCGCTGAGCCCTGCTGGCCCCCCGCCCACCACCGCAACCTGGGCGTGCAGGAACTGCTTGGAGAAACCCCCTCCGTGCGAGTGCGGGTCCACCACGCCCAGTCCAGCGGCCCGGCGGAGGAAATCCTCGTACAGGGGCCACAGCGCGCGCGGCCGCATGAAGGTCTTGTAGTAGAACCCCACCGGCATCAGCGGACTGAGGTACTTGGTCAGGGAGAACAGATCGGTTTCGAGAGAGGGCCAGACATTCTGCGCACTCACCGCCATGCCTTCTTCGACCGGGCGCTGGCAGGCGCGCACATTGGGCTCGTCGCCAATCTGCACCAGGCAGTTGGGGCAATGGCCGGCACCACACAAGAGCCCGCGCGGGCGGTGATATTTAAAGGAACGGCTGAGCACCCCGACCCCGGCGGCAGTCAGCGCCGAGGCGATGGTGTCGCCCGGATGGGCGGTGTAGGTCCGACCCTCAAAGGAGAACTCGAAGGTGTGATTGCGGTCGATGGCCTCGCCCGGCTGCTGAGCGAGGCGCGCAGGAATCTCAGGCGGCACGCTCTCCCTCCCCTTCAGTGGCCGGCGGCAGCCAGGTCTTGCTCACCTGACCGGTGTAGGTGTGCCGCTCGGCCAGGAACCACAGGCCGCAGCCTGCCCGGTGGTACCACCACTCGCTCTGCAAGCCCAGCCGGTTGGGCCGCACGTAGAGGTAACTGGCCCAGGCCTCATCGCTGGTGGCCTGGGGGTCCGCAGGGCGGGGATTCACCTCGCCGCCATAACGAAATTCACTGGCATTGCGCGGCCCGCAGTTGGGGCAGCTCAGGATCAGCATCATCAGCTCCTAGTGTCCAACCGAGGCCGCGCCCTTCTCGCCCACCAGCTGGTTCTCGGCGAAACGGGAAAGCCGGAAGGGGGCGATCAGGTCGGGGGTGCGCCCAGTGGCGATCAAGGCGGCCAGGGTCTTGCCGCAGATGGGGGAAGCTTTGAAACCGTAGGTCCCCCAGCCAGTATCGATGAGAAAACCTTCCACCGGCGTCAAACCCATGATCGGGCTGAAGTCCGGGGGCATCTCGCACAAACCTGCCCATTGTCGCAGGACGCGGATCTGACTCAGGCAGGGGAAGAGTTCGAGCAGGTGTCCGGAGATCTCCTCCAAAAAGGAAAGGGAGCCGGCCATCGAATAGGAGGCAAAGGGGTCCACGCTGGCGCCGGTCACCAACTCGCCCCGGTCGGACTGGCTCACGTACACGTGCAGACTGCCCGAGACCACCACCGTGTTGAGGAAAGGCTTGAGCGGCTCGGTGACACAGGCCTGGAGTGGAAAGGTGGTCATGGGCAGGTCGATGCCGGCCATGGTCGCGATGGTCGAGCCCCAGCCGGCGGTGGCGTTGAGCACCTGCTTGGCCCCGACAAAACCCCGCTTGGTCTGCACCCCCCGCACCCGGCCATGCTCGACCTTGATGCCAGTCACCTCCGTCTCCTGGTGGATCTGCACCCCGCGCCGGTCGGCCTCGCGGGCATACCCCCAGACCACCGCGTCGTGGCGGATGATGCCCCCCGGCGGATGGAATAGGGCCGCCTGGATGGGATAGCGGGGATGGTCACTCAGATCGAGGTGCGGGCAGAGGCGGGCGATCTCGTCTGGCCAGATCAGCCGCGAGTTGACGCCCTGGAGCTTGTTGACCTCGGCCCGCCGGCGCATGGTGCGCACCGAGGCATCGCTGTGGGCCAAGGTCAGGTGGCCCCGCTGGCTGAACATCACATTGAAGTCCAGCTTGCAGGCAAGCTGCTCGTAGAGCTTGACACTCTCGTCGTAGAAACGCACCCCTTCTGGGGTGAGGTAGTTGCTGCGCACGATGGCGGTGTTGCGCCCGCTGCCCCCGGAGCCGATGTAGCTCTTGTCCAGCACCGCGACATCGGTGATGCCGTGCTCCTCGGCCAGGTAATAGGCGCAGGCCAAGCCGTGCGCCCCCCCGCCGATAATCACCACCTCGTACTGATCTTTGAGCGGATGGGACCGCCACATCCGAGGCGGCGGCCGGCGGCTAAAGGCCTGGCGGATGAGTTTTATGGACATCTGGTTAGTGGCGCTCCTTCCAGCCCGGCCCACCGCCGAAGACCCGGTTGGTCCCCACCAGGGGTACGCCGCAGATCATCGAGGCCTCCAGGCTGAGGGCGCGCAGATCCTCGGGCTCCAGGTCGTGGGCATCTGCCTTGCCACAGGACCGGGCCAGGATCTGAATCTCCGAGGTCATGGCCTGGAGCAGGTTGGCCACCCGCTCCGAGGCGGCATCGATCTCCAGCCGTTTCATCAGCTCTGGGTCTTGAGTGGTGATGCCCACCGGGCAGCGGCCCGTGTGGCAGTGATGACAGTGATAGGGTGCGGCTCCGATCTTATGGTAGTCTTCTACATAGAGCGGCTTGTTGCAATTGAGGGCCATCAGCGCCGAGGTGCCGATGTATACCGCGTCCGCGCCCAGGGCCATGGCCTTGGCCGCATCCACCCCGTTGCGGATGCCCCCGGCGATCACCAGCTGCACCTGGCCGTACAGCCCCAGATCCTCCAGCGCGGCGCGCGCCTCACACACCGCCGCCAGGGTGGGAATGCCGGTGTGCTCCTGGCAGATCTCCGCCGAGGCCCCGGTGCCCCCCTCCATGCCGTCTACCACCACCACATCCGCCCCAGCCTTAGCCGCCAGCCGCACATCGTCGAAGACCCGCGTGGCCCCCATCTTGACAAAGATCGGCACCTGCCAGTCGGTGGCCTCGCGCAACTCCTCGATCTTGATGATCATGTCGTCGGGGCCCAGAAAGTCGGGATGGCGCGCCGGGCTGCGCTGGTCCACCCCCACCGGCAGGTCCCGCTGATGGGCGATGGTGTCCAGCACCTTGGAGCCCAGCAAGAGCCCTCCGGTCCCGGGCTTGGCCCCCTGGCCGATGGTCAACTCGATGCCGTCGGCCTGCAACAGGTGGCGGATATCGAGGCCGTAGCGGGAAGGCAGCACCTCGTAGATCAGGGCCCGGCTGTGCTCGCGCTCGGCCAGCAACATGCCCCCGTCGCCGGTGGTATTTGAGGAGCCGGCGATGCGGGCCCCCTTGGCCAGGGCCACCTTGGCGTTGTAGGAGAGAGCCCCCCAACTCATCCCGGTGATCATGATCGGGATGTCGAGGGCGATGGGCTTTTTGGCGAAACGGGTGCCCAGCAGCGTCTTGACCGAGCAGCGCTCCCGGTACCCCTCCAGCGGGATACGGGTGAGGCTACAGGGGATGAAACTCAGGTCGTCGAAGGTGGCCCAGGTGCGGGGCCGCAGCGTCCCGAAGCCGCGGATGCGGTAGCGGCCCAACTCGGCCTTGACCTGGATATCCTCGATGACCTCGGGCGAGAAGATGCCGCTGGTGCGCAGCGG
>CAMAVQ010000188.1 GCA_945861755.1 Gemmatimonas phototrophica | reverse complement strand
GGTTTCGACGTGTTGCTGCTGACCGTGCCTGGGGCCAGCAATCTGGAACTCTTGGAGCTGGCCGTGGGCGTGGACCAGCACAGCGGCCAGGCCGCACAGGTGTTTCTCCCGGCGCCGGGAGGGGGGTTTGCCAACGCCGAAGGCCAACCAT
The DNA here is from genome assembly GCA_945861755.1 of Gemmatimonas phototrophica. Taxonomy (GTDB): domain Bacteria; phylum Latescibacterota; class UBA2968; order UBA8231; family UBA8231; genus SICG01. Next base: position 6,066 of record CAMAVQ010000188.1, on the reverse strand, counting down.
TAACCCTCCTGCAAAGCCGGGCAGATTCCATTTGGGTGCGGCTACCCAATACCATGCAATCGCTGCCGGCAGGGCAGGGAGACCGGATCTACTACCGGGTGACCGGAGAGGCCGAACAGGTGCCCGTCGACCGGGAGGAACAGCCTTTAACCGCGGTGTCCTACGGACAGCTGGCCCCCGAAGAGCGGGGAGCGCAGCACTATTTTCGCCGGCAGCTGGACGAGGCGGGGCTGGTGCAGGTGCAGCAGGTGGATGAAGCCACCTTCGATAGTCTGGGAGTGGACGAACGGGAGGTGCGCTACTTTCGCATCCTCCTGGACGAAGGGGGTCAGTTCCCCTTTGACGCGGCGGGCGAGCCACTGAACGGGGCAGATTACAACGCCCTGTCCTCCAGGCTCCAGGGCCGAACCGTGGGCAAGGGTTCCCTGGTGCGCCTGTCTTTTGCCGCGCCGGTGTACGTCAACGGGGCAACCGTGGACCTGGCGGTGCGCAACAGCGCCGGGGGCAGCCTAGTCAACGCGCCCTGGCAGGGGGTGGAGGCGGGGGATGCCACCGGGCTGGTCTCGGGAGAGGATCTCTCCATCCAGCTCCCGCTGGGGGTTGTGCCGCTGGGAGATTTTTCGGTGCTGCCCAACCCCTTCACCCCCAACGGAGACGGCATCAACGAAGCGGCGCGCATCGCCTTTTCAGTATACAAGCTGGGCCTGGACCGGCCGGCGCGGGTGCGCATCTACCAATTGGACGGCCGGCTGCTGTGGGAACATCGCCAACTGGTGAAAAGCGGCCAGACAGCCGTGGCATGGCCGGGCACGGACAGCCAGGGGCAGTTGGTGCCGCCGGGCATCTACCTGTGTCAGGTCGATTTGGACGTGGACGCCAGGGACGCCAAGGCCACCACCCGCACCCGACTCGTGTATGTCGCCTATTAAAAGGAAGGAGGGACTCCCCGTGAGCAGATCGAATTGGCTGATGGTATGGGTGTGCTGTTGCCTGGCAACGGGTGCTTCGGCGCAGGATTACGGCGCCCGCCTGGGGGTGCAGCGGGGAGGGGAGTTGACCAACGAACCCCAGGGCCCCGGGGTCTTGTTCGGGGCCTTGGACCCGGCGGTGCGCAAATGGTACGTCCCCCAGGAACTCTACAACGAGTACCACTGGAACCAGTGGGAGTACTCCAACTACGCCCGAAAAAGCTACCAGCGCTACGTCAGCACCACCCTCGAAGGGGATTATTACTACGACCTCTATGGCGACTTTATCGGCCGGGGATGGCTGATCTTCAATACCTCGCAGAGCCAGCCCAAGCAGTTCGGCAGCTCCATCTTCAAATCGTCTAGATTCCAAGACTGGTTCACCGGCCTGCTCATCTCCTCAGACGCCAAGGGGCAGTACCACTATGCGGTGACCGTCAGCAGCGAGATCCGCACCATCCTCACGCCCATGACCTTTTCCAAACCCAGTTGGGACGGGGTGCAGATCGACTTTGCCTCCGACAAATACCACGCGACCACCATCTTCTCCCGCCTCAGCCGTCCGGGCGGCACTTCCACCCGGGACCAGGAGAACCTGGTCACCAACCTCACCACCCTGACCGGCGGGCGCTTCACTGCCCAGGTCGGCGACTTTGTCACCCTGGGCCTCACCGCGGTCAACGCCCACCAGTCCAATACCCTGATTGATGGCTTTAGGGGCAACCCGGTCACCGGCGAACTGACCCTCGACCAGAAAGCCACGGTCTCCGCCATCGAAATCATCCTGCGCGATGATTCACCCGAGGACGGCATCGGCGGGGCGGCCTTCTTTCCGGCCGGCTCCGACATCATCATCACCTACGTGGACGGCACGGTGGACCGGGGCAAGGAAATCCGCTTCGAGCCGGTCATCGAAGGCGGTTTTATTCGCGAAGGTTTTATCGCCGCCGACGGCAACGAGCAGATCCGCCTGCGCTACGACTTCGACAGCCCGGCCTTCCTCAACCGCTCCAGTGGCTCCAAGGAGGAAATCAAAAAGGTCGACTTCCAGGTGGTCCTGGCCAACGACTACCAGGTCTGGGTCACCTCCGACCAGCAACTGAGCACCAGCAACACTTCGGTGCTGCTCCTGGTCGCCCAGGCCGAGGGCAATATCCAGGACAACACCAACCTGAGAACCGTGGCCTTTGAGTACGGTCTGCCCACGGCCACCCAGTTGTGGGGGGGGACCATGGAAGTGAAAAACGTGCTGGGCTTCGACTTCTACGGCGAATACGACATGAGTTACAGCTACACCAAATACCCCAACATCAACACCAAAAACCACCCCACTTCATCTGGCATCGTCGGTGAACGCTGGGCCCCGGCCTGGATGGCCAACCTCTCAAAAATCTCGTATCCCTGGTTTCTGTACGGGGAGAGTTACAGCATGCACCCGCGCTACAACACCAGCACCTTCACCGCCGACGCCGCCGGCTTCATCGACTACGAGGACGAGCGCATCTACGTGGCCGAACTGGTGGACGACAACGACGATCAGGACCGCTTTGCCGACGCCATCCGCGCCGACACCCGCACCGGCGACAATGCTGTCTTCCCGGGCTGGGACGAGAACAACGACTTCATCTCCGACTTCAACCAAAACGACAACCGGGTGATTCCCAACTCCACCCCCGACTACGAGGAGGCCTTCCTGCGCCACAACGTGGACCGGCCCGAGTTCCTCTTTGGCATCGACATGAACAACAATCTCTGGGTCGACCGCTTTGAGAACGACGCCGCGCCAGACTATCCCTACCGCAAGGACCACCGCGGTTTCAATTTTTACGGAGGCGGGCATCTGACCCCCGAGATCCGCCTGATGGCCGGCATGCTGCGCGAGGAGCTGATCTCCGCCAACCGGAAAAATCACTCGCGCTACCTGCTGCTCACCCTGGACCGGGACACCCCGCGCTGGGGCCACTTCCATCTCTACGAGTCGCTCAAGGCGGTGAAGGACAACATTCCCGATGACCTGCTGCAGTGGCAGCCCGGCACCCTCCTGCGCACCGGCGAAGGCGTCCTGATCGAAGATCCCCTCGTCGCCCCCGACACCTGGGTCCATTCCCTGGGGGCCAGCCACGACTTTCTCAAGGGCGGCCTGAAGACCAAGAACTTCTTCAAATACGATCTCTATCACCAACGCCTGGACCGGGACCAGCGCACGCTGCTGAGCCTGCGCAAGCAGGACTACTTCTTCGGCCTGATCAACAAGGCCAGCTACCTGTTCAAACTGGGGATCTTGCGCATCGAGCCGCGCTGGAAAAGCGAGTACCGCCGGCAGACCCTGGACCTGTTCTCCCGCGAGAAACGGGAGGAGCTGGCCCAGATCGGCGGCTTGATCGTCAGGGCACCGGTGCTCGAACACACCGTCTTCCAGTCGGGCATCGAATTAACTTTCTTCAACGACCTGGAGCGCGATTCCAACGACTTCAACGGCATTGCCTGGGCGGCCCAGTTCACCAATAACTCGGCCTACCAGGGCTACGCGCTGACCATGCAGGGGGGCGTTAAGATCGACCGGCGGGATTTCAAGGCCCAGGAGTCCGAGATGGTCACCCAGAGTTTCCTCACCATCTATGCGGGGCTCTGAGAGCGGAGCATTGCCAGGGGATTGGCGATGGGGGGTGCTGGTGGGCCTCCTGGCGCTGGTCCTCAGACTCCTCTACCTAAACGAAAGCGCTGCCAGCCCCTTCTTCGCTTCTCCGGTCATCGATGCCAGGACCTATGTGGACGAGGCCCTGGCGCTGGCGGGGGGGGCTTGGGCCGGCCCCCCTGGGCCTTTCTGGCAGGCCCCGCTCTACCCCTACTTCCTGGGGGTCGCCTTCTGGGTCTGCGGCGAAAACTACTGGGTCCCGCGCCTGCTCCAAGCCCTGCTCGGGGCGGCCAGCTGTGTGCTCCTCTTGCGCATCGGGCGCCGGCTCTTCCCCCCCGCTATGGCCCTGGGAGCCGGACTGGCGGCGGCCCTGTACGGGCCCTTCATCTATTTTGGCGGCGAATTACTGCCCGCCACCCTGGCCCTCTTCCTCTATCTGCTCTTCTTTTTTTCGCTGATTCGCCCGCTCTGCCCGGGGCCCTGGCGATGGCTGCTTTCCGGCGCGCTGCTGGGCCTCGCCGCCCTCGCCGTGGCCAATATCCTGCTCTTCCTGCCTTTCCTGATTTTGTGGCTGCTTTGGCCATCTAGGGACACCCCCCGCCGGTGGCGGGAGGTGCTCCTGCTCCTGCTGGGCTGCGCCCTGCCCATCGCTCCGGTGGCGGCCCGCAATTATCTGGAGAGTGGCGATTGGGTGCTGATCTCGTCCAACGCCGGCCTCAACTTCTACATCGGCAACAACCCAGACTACGAGCGCACCGTCAACATCCGCCCCGGCCAAGACTGGGCCCTGCTGGTCGAGACCCCGGAGCTAGAGGCCGGCATCGAGGGGCCCGTGGCCAAGTCCGCCTATTTCTTTGCCAAGTCCTGGCGTTTCATCGCCGACGACCCGCTGGCCTACCTGAAACTCCAGCTCTACAAGCTCTACCTCTTCTGGCGCGGCGACGAGATCCCGCGCAACCTAGACCCCTATCAGGCCCGCGAGGATTCGCTGGTGCTGCGCCTCCTGCTCTGGCACCACGGGCTGGCCTTTCCCTTTGGCTTGGTGGGCCCCCTGGCGATGCTGGGCCTATTCAGTTTTTGGCGCAGCCCGGCGGGCCAAACCCCAGAAGGCCGCCTGTTCCTGCTCTTTCTGCTGGTGTACCTGCTCTCGGTGGTGCTCTTCTTTGTGGCCGCCCGCTACCGCCTGCTGGCAGTGCCCTTTTTCTTACTCTTGGCAGGAGAGGGCCTGCGGGCCATCGTCAGCCCCACCCCACAGCGAAAAATCCTCCTCGCCCTACTGCCTCTGCTGCTGGCGGTCAATCTGGGGGCCGAAACCAGGACCGCAGCGCGAGAGGGAGAACACCATTTCGCCCTGGGGGTGGCCTACGAACACCGGGCCATGTATGCCAATGCCCTCCGCCAGTACCAACTCACCCTCGGGCACCTGCCAGACCACCGGGAGGCGCTCCTGCGCCTGGCCGCCCTGCACCTGGGCCGAGGTGAACAGACCAGGGCCATCGAGACCTACCGCACCTTCCTGGAGTTCCATCCCAGTGCAGTGTCCGCCCGCTTTCTGTTGGCCAACGCCTGCCTGGCAGCCCGGCGCTACCAGGAAGCGGCCACCGAGTACGAAACCCTCCTCCCGCTAAAACCCCATTGGGCCGAACTCTACGGTCGCCTCGGCTACGCCTATCTGATGGCCGCGCAGCCCTCGCGGGCGATGTGGGCCTACCGCCGGACCCTGGAGCTGCGGCCCGATTCGAGCGCGGTGCGCTACCAACTGGCCCGGCTCTGCGAGGATCAGGACAGCCTAGCAGCCGCAGCGAGAGAATACGCCGTCCTGCTGACCCAGGAACCCGACCATCCCGAATTTCTCACCCGCCTGGCCGATCTGCTGCTGGCCCAGGAGGAAGCCACGCAGCAGACCTTTTCGCTGCCACCGGATGCGCGGATCAGGGAAGCGGAAAAGCACCTGCGCCTGGCCATCCTCCAGGATAAGGCCTACCCGGCGTCGCGCTGGAGCCTTGGGCTGCTGCTGGCCAGGCAGGGGCGCTATGCAGAGGCCACCACGCATTTCGAGCGCCTACTGGAATTGGAACCCAAGAATTTCCAGGCCCACTACTGCCTGGCCAATCTCTACCGACGCCTGCACCGGGAGCCAGAGTCCCAGGTGCAGATGGCCCGCTATGTCCGGGCCAGCCGGGAGCAGGAGTTGAAGAAACAAGCGCAAAAGGAAGCGGGGGAAAAGCTGGAGAAGCTCTTGGGCAACCAGCGCCGGCTCTAGGCGCTCCGGTACAATTGCGCCACGTACTCGCCGTAGCCATTGTACAGGAGCGTAGGGCGCCGCTCCCCGGTGCCGATCATCTCCTCAGTGGCCTGCGACCAGGCCGGATGGGGCACCGCTGGATTGACATTGGCCCAGAAGTCGTACACCCCCGGCTGCAGGGTGTCCCAGAAGGTGGGGGGCTCCTCCTCGACGAATTC
>CAMAVQ010000187.1 GCA_945861755.1 Gemmatimonas phototrophica | reverse complement strand
GCGCATGCAGGAGACCTTTCCCCTCCAGCAGGTGCGTTTTGTGGAGGTGCGCCGCCTGAAGCTGGAGGTGGGCAAACGGGAAGGGGGCAATCTCAGCGAAGTCCAGGTCTACGGCGAGGGGTACGCCTCTGAGGTGTTGATGACCTCGCCGCTGATCCGCCTGGGCCGACGCCGGCTGCTGTCCACCGTCTCCTGGGAGGGCGACTTCCCCCCGGACGCCCGCGTCGAGGTGCGCACCCGCAGCGGCGATCAATTGCTCCGCATTCCCCACTACTTCAACGAGCAGGGCGTGGAGGTGACCAAGAGCACCTGGGACAAAATCCCCACCGCCGACCAACCGCCGCTGGTCCTTGTGGACCAGCCCGGAAATGACTGGAGCAACTGGTCGCCCTCCTATGTGGAATCGGGGGAACTCTTCAAGTCCCCCAATCCCCGCCAATATCTGATGGCCGAGGTGCGCCTGCTCAGCGACAACCCGGAGCGGGCCGCCCGCCTGCGCCAACTTCAGCTCGACTTCACCCCGCCCCTGGTGGACCAGGCCCTGGCCGAACTGTGGCCCAGCGAGGGTGTGAAACCCGGCACGGAGCAGGAATTTGTCCTCTATCTCCAGCCCACCTTCACCGGCGCCAATCCGGGCTTCGACCACCTCGAACTGCGTTCCTCTTCCTCCTCACCCATCGAGCTGGTCTCGGTCTTCGCTGGCCAGGACCAACGCCTGCGCGGCGCGCGCCAGCTCTGGCCCGGCACCCTGCAGGTGGAGCCAGGCCAGGAAGGCACCCTCTCCCTACTCTTTCCCACCTCGGCCAGCCGCAGCGACGCCCTTTATGCCATCCGCTTCCGCACCCAGGTCTTTCTGAGCAACACCCTTTTCCGGGTGCAATTGCGCCGCAGCGCCCAGCCCGGGGTGATTCAGGAGGTCGCCGCCGGCCAGGCCACTCCCCTAGTCGAGAGCCAGACCCTGGTGGCCCGCGCCGATCTGCAGCAGACCACCCCCCTGGGCCGGGTGGAACTGACCCCGCCGGTCTTCACCCCCAATGGCGACGGGGTCAACGACCAGGTGGCCATCGGCATCGAGGTCTTTGTGCTTGAAGGCCCCAAACACATCGACGCCCGGATCTACGATCTGTCGGGCCGGCAGCTGCGCGACCTATCCGTGGACGCGGCCCAGGCCAGCGGCTTGCACCGCCTGCTCTGGGACGGCCGCGACGAACAGGGCATCCTCCAGCCACCGGGCCTCTATCTGATCCGCGCCGGAATCGACACCGACGCGGGGCGCAGCCATACCCAAACCCTGCGTCTGGTGGGGGTGGCGTACTAATGCGGGCCACCCTGCTCCTGCTCCTGCTGAGTGCCTCCCTGGCCAATGCTCAAAACCGCGATCTGTGGCGGGGCAATCTGGGCCTGCCCCGCGACAGCCAGATCGCCTCGCATTACGAGGTGGAGTACGCCCTGCCCGAAGTCCACCGCTGGTACACCCCCTCCCAGCTGGCCGACCTCTACGACCGGCCCTGGCAGGACGTGGACACCCGCTACGCCCGCACCACCTACAACCGCTATGTGAATGCCCTGCTCGAAGGCTACGACTTCTACGACCTGCTGGGCAGCCCCACCGGCCGGGGCTGGATGGTCTACTCGTGGAACCAGACGCAACCCGGCCCCCGGGGCGACGAAATCATCAAGGTCCCGACCCTCTCTCCCCGGGGCGATGTGCGCGACGCCGCCGCCGATTTCAGCGCCTACAATAGATCTTTCAACAACCTGGTCATCGCCACCGACAAACGCGGGAGCGGAGTGTACCGATTGATGGTGGGCGACGCCATCGCCACCACCTTCACGCCGCTGACCTTCTCCAAGCCGCGCTTCAACGGGGTGCGTCTCGACTGGTCCAACAACTGGTACGGGGCCACCCTGCTCCTGGCCCGGCCCAGCGCCCCGGACGGCCCGCCCCCGGGGGTGGCGCCCAGGCCGGGCAACGGGGCGCGCACCGACGCCACCCATCTGAGCGGGGGCCACGCCGAATTTCAGGCCGGGCGCGCGGCGCGGCTGGGCCTGAGCTATGTCAATGTGCGCAACGCCAGCACCCAGCTCTCCCTCGCCCACGCCAACCCCCTGGACGGCACCCTGACCTCCAACCAGAACCAGGCCCTGCGCAAGGTGTGGGTGCGCCTGCGCGACGACTCGCCGGCCGACCGGCGGGGCGGGGCAGCGCTCTTGGAGTACGAGATCGTGCTGGTGGACACCAACGGACACGAATTGCGCGGACGCCAGGTGGGCCTGGTGCCCACCCTGACCGGTGGCTTCGACCAGGGCAGTGCTCTGGTGGCCGATGGCAGTGAGTACATCCAACTGGAGTACGACCTGGGTACCTTTGCCTACGAGGGCCTCAATTCGGCGGGGCTAGACCGGGTGAGTGTGGAATTGAAGGTGGCCGACGACTACCGGGTGGAGATGGCCTCCAACGTGCAGACCGACGGCCAGGCCCAGCAGGCAGCCGTGGTCTTCCTGCCGGTCGAACGCGCCGAGGGCAACGTGCAGGACCGCAGCAACACCCGTCTCCTGCGCCTGGACTACGGCCTGCCGGTGGCCAGCGACATCATCGGGGTGGACTGGAACCTGGCCGATTGGATGGGGTTCTCGGTCCAGGGGGAAATCGCCCTCAACCGCCTGGCCCTCAACTACCCCAACCCGGCCCACACGCAGCACTACCGTTTTCTGCGCCAAGCCCCCGCGATGTACACCCAGATCAGCTACCGGCACCTGCCTTGGCGTTTCTTTGGCGAAGGCTTTTCCATCGCCGACGCGTACAGCACCAGCTTCTGGCTGACCGAGACCAACGGGATCGTCAAGTACCGGGCCCCCATCCCCGAACTCTACGAACTGGTGGACGACGACGACGACCAGAACGGCCTGCCCGAATGGACGCGCCCAGCCCAGCCGGGCGGCGAGGTGGCCTGGCCGGGGTACGACGAGAACCAGGACTTCCTCAACGACTACAACCAGAACAACAACCTGATCCCCGACTACGAGGAACCCTTTCTGCGTTTCCGCGCCGACCGGCCCCAGTTTCTCTTTGGCATGGACATGAACCACAACGGCACCATCGACCGCTTCGAAAACGACGAGTTGCCCGACTATCCCTACCAGAAAGATCACCGGGGTTACAACCTCTACGGCCAGGTCGAGGTGCTGCCCGGACTGGATCTCTTCGCCGGCCACCAGCGTCTGCAGCTGATCTCCGGGGACGGCCGCACCCGCGCCTGGTACGGGATGGGCACCTGGGACCGCGACACTGCGCAGGGCCGTATGCGCCTCATCGCCCACGGGGAATTGGTGCGCGACAATATCCCCGACCACCTGGTGATGTGGGTCCAGCCCGTCGACACCCAGGGCCGCATGCGCCCCCTGCCCGACCTGCTGCCGACCCAGGACGCCTGGAAACAGACCCTGTACGCCGACTGGGAACAGCGCCTGGGTGAAGGGATTCGCCTGCAGCATCGCTTCAAATGGGACCTGCTGCACCAGCGCGACAGCGACGCCTCTTTGCAGGAGCGCGAGGGCCGCCGCAACGCCGGTCTGCTGGGGCTGGTCAACAAGGCCGAGTGGAGCATCCCCGTCGGCATGGGCACCCTGGCGCCGCGCTGGAAAAGCGCGTGGGAGCGGAATACCCCTTTCAGCACCCGCCAGCAGGCTTTCACCAGCCTGGAACAATTGGGCATCTTGTTGTGGACCCAGCCCCTGCTGGCCGAAAAGACCAAGGTCGGGTACTTTGGCCGCTACGGCCGGCAGCTCTTCGACACCCAACTCCAGGTGGGACTGGAGGGCGACTGGTTCTGGCTGCTGGATGGCCGGCGCGAGGACCTGGCCGAGGATTTCTTCCGCTGGACCTGGATCGCCCAGCTCACCAACCGGGTGGCCTACCAGGGCTACCAACTGATCACCCGCGTTGGGCTGCGGCTGAGTAGCTGGGACTTTTCCCACTCCCCAGGGCAGCAGAGCAGCCTCTTCTTCCTGACCATCAACGCGGGGTTGCACTGATGAAGGCCTGGATGATCCTGCTCCTGCTCGCCGCCCAAGCCGCCCTGGCCCAGCCGGCCCAGCATCTGGTGCTGGGAGAGGCGGAGCATCCCTGGGAGCGCGGGGGCGACGGCCGGGACCCCACCCTGCTGGTCAACAAATTCGGGGTGCTCAATGTCATCGGCGCCAAAGCCATCGAGGACACCACCAATACCCCGGGGGACGCGGTGGACTTTGTACACCGACCCGGCTGGATCAGCCCGGTGTTCTTCGAAGACGACCAGAACATCGCCGGCCGGCTGCTAAATGTCCCCAACGGGATCACCACCACCAGCGTGTCCGTCGGCGAGGAAGTGCTCAAGCAGCTAGCCGGCATGGTGAACGGCAACCACCAGGTGGCCTTTGAGCGCAAGCCCAGCCTGCTCAATCCCGAGATCAAAACCCAGAACGTGATGCTGATTCTCGACTTTGCCGCGCCCATGGGTATACACCGCATCCGCTTCTATCCGCGCAACACCGTAGTGTCGACCCCTTTGCAGCCCTACCAGTTCGATTTTCTGCGCGGCTACGAGGTATGGGTCAACAAAACCCAGACCAGCGCCCTCACCCCGGATCTGTTGGTGGCGCGTCAGGCCACCAACGAAAACCCGGTGGTCGACCTCGAACTGAACCCCCAGTACGCGCGCCAGGTCAGGCTCAAGTCCCTGGCCACCGTGCCCTTCGAAATCGACGAGTTCGAGATTTACGGCACCGGGTACCTGCCCCAGGCCACCTACCTGTCCGACCTGCTCGACCTGGGAAACCGGGCCACCGTCGGACCCCTGAGCCTGGCCACCGAGGCGGTGGGCGACTCCATCTTCTCCAAGCTGAGCCTGCGGGTGCGCACCGGCAACGACGACACCCCCATCCTCTATCAGCAGATCCTGCGCGACGTCAAGGGCAAGGTCCTGGGGTACAAAGAACTCTCCCCTTCCGCCTACTACGCGCTCGATCCGCTCGAGCGGGCGATTATGGAGGAGGACGGGCAGAACTGGAGCCCCTGGAGCACGGTGGTGCCCGGCAGCCTGCCCAGCGCGCCCATGCCGCGCCGCTACCTCCAGTTTCAGTTGGAGATCAGCGGCGACCTTTATTCCACCCGCCAGGTGGACCGGCTCGAGTTCGACTATCTGCAACCCCCCATCGCCGACACCCTGCGCGCCGAGGTATACCCGCGCCTGGCTCAGGCCGAAGCGCCGGCCAGCTTCCGCTACGCCCTGCGCCTGGGGGCCCTGGGCAGTGTGCGGGGCTTTGACCGACTGGAGGTGGACACCAACGGCGAGGCCAGGGACATCCGCGCCGTACAGGTGAACGGCAAGCCGGTGGATTTCACCGTCGACTATATCCGGCACGACGGCTTCAGCCTGAGCTTTCCGCTGGTCAAAGAGGGCGGGACCGTGATGGAGTTCACCTTCGATCTGCCCATCTTTCGCTACGGCACCACTTTCTCGGGCCGGGTGTACCACCGCGCCTCTGGCCAGGTGCCCCAGACCCTGGAGCCGGGCAATGTGCTGCGTTTCGCCCCCGACGACCAGGACGAGCTGTCCGACCTCTTCGTCGCCATTCCCAGAAAACAGATCGGCAATCTTATCGGCCAGGTGGACCTGCGCCCCGAACTCTTCACCCCCAACGGCGACGGAGTGAACGACCAAGTGCAGATCGACTTCAATCTGCTGCAACTGCTCAAACCCGTGCCAGTCACGCTCGACCTGTACGACCTGAGTGGCCGGCACCTGGGCGCCCTTCTCAGCGCCGACCTGGGCCTGGGCCCGGCTCACTACCGCTGGGACGGCCGCCTGAACGGCCGCCTGGTCCCGCCGGGGATCTACCTGTGGGTGCTGCGAGTGCAAGCCGACGCCTTCGAGGAACGCCACAGCGGAACGTTAGGAGTGGTGTATTGATATGAAGAAGTTTTTCCTGTTGGGTGTGCTGCTGGCCGCCCTGCCCCTCGGGGCCCAGGAATACGGGTCCCGGTTGGGCACCACCCAGCGGGGCGGCACCGTCAGCTTTGAGCCCACTGGGCCGGGGGTGCTCTTCGACGCCCTCGATCCGGCCCTGCGCAAGTGGTATGTGCCCCAGGAACTCTATCGCGAATACAAATGGAAGCAGTGGCAGTATTCCAACTACGCCCGCGACCCGTACGAGCGCTACGTGAGCACCGCCCTGGA
>CAMAVQ010000186.1 GCA_945861755.1 Gemmatimonas phototrophica | reverse complement strand
ATTTTTCCGTTTGCGCGAGCTGACCTCTCCAGGGCATCCCCGGCCCTTCTGGGTTGTCATCTCCCCGCCGCAGAGTCACACCTATCGCTTTCATGGTGACAAGCCACTAGATCTGCGAATGATAGACAGCGTCCACCAACTCCATGGTCTTGAGCGCGTCGGCGAAGTTAGTTTCAGGTTGCCGGCCCTGCTGTATACACTCGATGAAGTGCAGGTCGGTGTCGTAGGCGCCAAAGGCCCGATGCTGCTCGCGGCTGCCGCACAGGGCAAAGGGATCGAGGGTCTGCACGGGTTCGAGTTTGTTGTCGGCAAAAAGTTTGCCCCCCTCCTCTGGATCGCCGAAGAAGGAGATGCCCGGGGCGTGGACCTCGACGCTGAAGATCCGCCGGCCGGCCATGAAGTTGTTGAGCAGCAGGCCCGTGGCCCCTGAGCTGAAACGCACCAGGGCCAGGTGGATGTTCCAGTGGCCCGCGTCGAGGCGGCGCGAATCGCTGGCCACACTCACCACCTCCCCCCCGCACAGATAGCGCAGGGTGTCCACCGCGTGGATGCCGTCGCAGGTGAGCATGTCCATGGCTCCTTTATAGTACGGGGCGCCGCCCACCCAGTTCTTGTAGAAGGTAGCGTGGGCGGTGTGCACGGCACCGCGCGCCTCGCACAATTCCTTGCCGCGGCGGATCAGCGGCGAGAAACGGCGCTGGAAGGTGACCCCGGTAAGCACCTTGTGTTTGCGGGCCAGCAGGTCGAGCTGGCGCACCTGTTCGGCGGTGACCGCCGGGGGTTTCTCGATGAAGAGGTGGCAGCCCCGCTCGATGATGCCAGCAGCTACATCGTAGAGGTGGTGGGGCGGCATGATGGCCCAGATCGCATCGGGTTTTTCCTTGTCGATCATCTCGGCATAGTTCGAGTAGCGGCCGGGGATGCCGAACTTGTCGCCCGCTGCCTGCGCCCTTTTTATGTCCAGGTCGCAGACCGCCACCACCTTGGCGGCGGCAATGTCCTTGAGGGCCGGGTAGTGGACGGCCTGCGCCCGGCCACCGGCGCCGAGGATGGCCACCTTCACCTGTTTGCCGGACTTCTTTGTTTTTGCCATGAAGTTCTCCTCTTGTCCTATTTGGGTTCGATGCCGCTCTCGCCCCCGTACTGGGGCAGGGCATCGTGGATGGGGTACCAGTCGGCGCGGTCGTCCACGTACACGTGGGCCGCGGGTTGGCGGTCGATGGGGCCTCTGAGGCTGGCCAGGGCCACGTGCACCTCGCCGGGCCAGCGGGGGCCTTCGTAGAAAAGGGGGCTGCCGCACTGGGTGCAGAAGCCGCGGGTGGCGCCGCTCTCGGTCAGGTAGGTGCGCAGCAAATCCACCCCGGCCAGCAGGCGCAGTTGGCTCTTTTTGAACCCGGCCCAGGTGGCAAAGGCCGCCCCGTGGGCGCGCCGGCAGTTGGGGCAGTGGCAGTGGGCGCAGAAACGGCTGGGCAGGGTGAGCGCGAAACGCACGGCCCCGCACAGACAGGCGCCTTCGACCTCGGGGTGGTCGGTCATCCTCCTGCTCCTATTCGGGGTGGTGTACCCGCCAGGGCCATGCCCGCCGGGTGGGGGTGCGTGGCCGGGCCGGGTCCCAGGCCTGCAGGTGCCGGTACGCGGCCATCAGATTCTCGGGCGGTACCTCCACCCCGGTCACGTTGCTGGTGAAGAGGAACATGCCCCTGCCCCCGTCGGTGAAATCGAGGAAGTAATCCACCTCCTCGCACACCTCCTCGGCGGTGCCGAAGGGCAGGGTGCGTGACACACTCAGGCTGGCGAAGTAGAGCAACTCTTCGCCCTTCGGGCTGCGCAGCCCCTTGAACGCGTACGGATCCACCCCCACCTCGAACTGAAACCCTTGCAGGCCGCTGAAGCCCAACCCGAGAAAGTCCTCCACCAGGGGCCGCACGTCCCCGTCGCAATGGTGGATCAGGCGCACGCCGGCTTCCACCAGCGGGGCGATGATCATCTGCACTGTGGGCAGGTAGTACTGGCGCAGCATGCCCGGATCGACCATGGGCCCCTGGTTGTTGCACAGGTCCTCGCCGCAGAACATCAGCGGCACCAGGTCGTAGTCGCGGTAGAGCTGCACCAGGATCTCCGCCCGCTTCCGCGAGTGCACACTCTTGGCCCACCACAGCTTGCCCACCGCTTCGGGGTACAGGGCGCAGGCCGAGAGGAAGGCCACGTACCCGAACTCGGTGTAGAGCGGGAAGTGGCCGCCGATCTCCCAGAAATTGGGGATGGGCACGATGCCTTCCCAGGCCCTGACAGCCCCCTCGAAGAAGTCGCGGTAACGTTTCTCCTCGGCGGCCGCGTCGAAGGTTTTCAGGATCTCCGCCTCGCTGTCGGGCAACGAATCGGCTTTCTTCACCAGATCCTCGGGCTCGACCTGCGCAAAGCGGCTCTCCAGCACGTACCCGGTGCGCACCTGCTCCAGCTCGCGGGGGATCACTGGCTGGATCAGGCCGTCCACCCCCAGGTTCAGGTTGGCCCTGATCACCCCGGCCAGCGGGTCGGCCAGGTACTGGTCGGTGCTGAGGCCGGCCAGCTGGGCCAGGTTGCGCACCCCGCCGATCCAGCCACCCAGGCTGGGGATACGGTCGACCTCCTGGCCGAGGATCTGGCGGCGGAGGCGCTCCTTGCGTGCGAGTTGGGCTGGCACGATCACCTCTCAGGCAAAGGCACGAGCTGGACTTCGTCCCACCAGAGCTGATCCTGCGCGGTGGGCTGGCCGGCGGCCCCCAGCATGAGCACCATGAAGGCCGCATCCGGTGGGGTCGCGACCCAGCCGCCCCAGGTGCTCCAGCCCGCGGGCGAGGGGGCGAGAGCTGCTGGCAGGAAGACCACCTTGTTGGCCTGTACCCCCAACCAGCTGAGGTCCGCTTTTTTCCAGGCGATGGTGAGGGTGGGGGCGCCCTTGCCCTGGGTGCGGCAACGGGCATTCACATAGAAACGCTGGCCGGGCTGCACCGGGGCGGTTTGGATGAAGACCCCGTCGCGCACCCCGGCGGCGCGGGCCGCGCCCGTCACTTCGTCCCAGGTGAAGGTGCCCGCGCATAACTCTTCCTGCCAGAAACTCCACTGGGCCGGAGCGCCGCTGATCTGCCAGTCCGAGGAAGCGGCAGCTCGCGGCGCTGGGTCTGGGCCACGTGAGAAGTCGCCGTTGGTCAGCAGGCTGTGGACCTTGCCGCCTTGCACCAGCTGCCCGAATTCGGCGCGGGCGGCTCCTTCGGCAGCTGCGGCCGGATCGTGGGCCTGTGCCAGGGCCGCCTCGGCGCCGGGCAAACGCGCCTCCCACCGGGGGTAGGTGGTTTTGTTGGGCCATTCGCTGAGGGCACCAGGCTCGGGCCACCAGCGTCCCTGCTCGCCCCAGAGCCAGACATATTCGTCGGCAGCGGCCAGGGCAGCGGCGGCATTGCGGCCCAGCAGGTCGGCACTGGCATCGGGCAGCCGATAGGGATTGTCGAGCAGCGGATCGTGGGCGTCGAGGTACAGGCCAAATCCCACCTGGACCTGCTGGCGGTACTTGGCGCGATTAGCAGGGGAGACCAGTTCCTGACCGTCGCCTTTGATGCGGGCCGCGGCGAGGTAGAACTCGGCCGGGGTGGTGTAGCCATAGGCGTGTTCGTTGCCGTCCACCAGTGTGGCCGAGGAGGGGAGGACATCCAACCACCCGTCGATGAAGGCCGGGTACAAGCCGTACGCGTGTAAGAAGAGAGCGGGCCGGGCATCACGCAGGCCGGCGGCCGAAGGGCCATGGTGGGGATTGGCGTCCACCAGGTAGGCATTCATGAAGAAGGTGAGCACGGTGAGATCGGGGTACTCGGCCGCCATGGCGGCCATCACCTCCTGCCCCCGCTGCCTGGCCTTGGCCAGGTACTCGTCGAAGGAATGCTCGGCGGCTCGGGGCTGGGCCTTGTAGTCGAAGGGCACGAAGGGTTTGGTGTAGGGCTCGGCGTCGAAAACGATCCCCTTGAGACCACCTTCCCTGGCGATCCAGGCGGCGATACGGAAGTGGTCGGCGATCTCCCGCCAGCCCTCATCGTCGAACCAATCCACATCGCCGGGGTTGGCATCCACCCGCAGGAAGTTGTCGGTCAGCCGACCGGAGGTGCCGCGCACGGCCTGCAGGTCGGCGATGGCCTGGCTGAACCAGGCCCGCTGCCAAGGCGTCCGCGAGAAGGCGGTGCGGAAGGGGGTGGTGTTCAGGCCGGCGGGCAGGTCGGGCCCCTGCGCCTGGGCCCAGAGGCTGGTGCCGTCGAGGGGCAGGTTCTCCATGAGGGCCAGGTCGCGCCGGAACTGGGCGGTGGTGGGTGAATCCCAGCCGGTGGCGATCAGCTTCTTGGGGCGGGCCTGGGCCTCTACGGTGCTGGCGGCGAAAGCGCCGCAGAGGAGGGCCCCAATCCACAGCCAGCGGTTTTTCATGATGGCGTCGCTGCCTCGCGCGCCGAAAACCACCCGCGCCGCCGCAATTCCTCGATGGGGGAGGGGCCGCTTTGGAGGGGGAAATACACCGGGCGATTTCCTTCCAGCTGGGACTGATAGATGGCCATCACCAGTTCCAGGGAGCGCCGGCCCACCTCGCCGTCGCTGCGCAGAGTCCCCTTCCCTTCCAGGGCGTCGAGCAACTCCTGCAGGGCCACCACGTAGGTGGAGGCCGGCGAGGGGCGCTCCAGCACGCGGGGTTTGAGCGAACTCCACTGAAACCCGCTTTCGGGTTCGCACACGTCGCGCTCGGCCTGGAAGAGTTGCACCTGCTCGCCGACGAAGCGCAGCAACCCACGGCTGCCGCGCAGCTCGAAGGCGTGATCGGCGTACTCGGTCAGTTCGGCGCTGTGCAGGGCGCCGGTGGCTCCGCTCTTGAACTTGAGGAAGGCGGCGCTGAAGTCCTCCACGGCCCAGGGCCGGCGGCGCTGCTCGGCCAGGCCGCAGAGCCAGTCCACCGGGCCGGCGTACATATCCATCAGATCGAAGTAATGGGTGAAATCGTGTAGGAGCGAACCCTCGTGTTCGCTGCGCCACCAGGGGGCGGGTTTGCCGCCGTCGATGAAGCCGTACAGGTGGACCAGCTCGCCGATGGCGCCCTCGTGCAGGAGGCGCAGGCCCAGCTCCCATTCGGGGTTCCAGCGGCGGTTGTGGTTGACTTGCAGCAAGACCCCGCGCTGCTGGCAGGCCCGGGTCATGCGGTCGCATTCTTCGAGGGACAGGGCCATGGGTTTTTCGCAGAGGATGGCCCGGGTGGAGGGGGCTTGGGCGCAGGCTTCCACCATCTCGCAGTGCAACTCGGGGTGGGTGGCGACGATGCAGATCTCGGGGGCGATTTCGGCGAGCATCTGCCGGTAGTCGTGGTACAGGGCTTGCACGCCGAAGCGTTTGCCAAAGGCTTCGAGTTTTTCGCGGCCCCGGTTGACGCCGGCTACCAGTTCGCAGGCGGGGTGGGCGTGGGCGGCTTCGGCGTGGTTGTCGGGAAGGTCGCCAAAGTTGAACTGGTAGCCGACGCGGCCAGTGCCAATGAGGGCGATGCGGTATTTATCCACAACGGGCTCCTTGAACATTGTGCATAACTGTGCGGCTACCGCTTCGTCAGGTCGTCGCCCAGGTCGGTGGTGTCGAGTATGCCTTTTTCCTTGCACACGGCCACCAGAAAGAATTCGAGTTCATCCTGGGTGTGGTTGTACAGGCCGTGGGATCCGCCCAGGCGGTTGGGGATGGCGTCGCCGGCAACGACCTCGGCGGTCTCGTCGTCCACGGTCATGCGGGCGCTGCCCTTCATGATCACATAGCACTCCTCCATGCCCTGGTGGCTGTGGTACCCCACCGAAGCGCCGGGCGGCACTAGGATATGGGAGAGGAAGGCCAGGCTGGTGCGGAAGTCTTGCGGGCCCCAGATCTGGCGCCGGCCCACCTGGCCTTTGCCCTGGTGCAGGGGGCTGTACTCGAGCAGGCTGCGGTCGAAGCGGCCGATGGGCAGCCGGTCGGCGGACTCGAGGGGGGCATGAGCGCGGGTGTCGCCGAAGTCGGTGGAATCGGCCGGGTGACCGGGCAGGGTGACGTTGAAGTTGAACCAGCGGGTTTCCTGTTGGGTGTGGTTGTAGATGGCGTGGGATTCGCCGGTGCGCAGGGGCACCGCCGCTCCGCCTTCGATCTGGGTGGTGCGGCCGTTGTGGGTGAACTGCGCGGCGTTGTCAATGCTGACGAAGATCTCCTCGCAGCGGTCGTGGCGGTGGTGGCCGATGCCGCCGCCGGGCAG
>CAMAVQ010000185.1 GCA_945861755.1 Gemmatimonas phototrophica | reverse complement strand
GGTTTGGCGCATGGAAAACCTCCGTTGAGGGATTGGGATATGGCGCAGAGGAGATTGATTTGGGTCAAAGAAAAAAAAATAACGCAAAACAGACGAAAAACCAACGACCCCCGTTGATCAGATCTAACCGATCACGGTCAGGCCGCAATCCTCCAAGAGCTGTCTGATGACCAGGCGGGAGGTGTGAAACGAGACCTGCAGGCCGGGCGGAAAATGCGGCAGCGCCTGCTCCAGGGCGACGTGGTCGATCAGCTGCAGACCATCGGCCATGAGCTGCACCTGCTGCATCCCTGCCTGCTGGTACTCCGCCAGGGTCTGGAGGAGCACCAGCAGGGTGGATTCGGTGAGATAGCCTTCGATTTTGACCACGGCCCTTGGTGCCGCGCGCTCCAACTCGGTGAGCCGGATCACCGCCAGCCTCCCCGCCGAACAGCGCTGTTGGCGGCGGTGTCTACCAGGAGTCCACGCTGTAGAATTTCAGGCCGGCGTGGATGAAGAGGCGCGAGGCTTTCAGGTCGATGGGGTCAGGGATGTCCATGCCGGCGATTTGGTACTTGTGCTCAAAGCCTTTGAAGTGTTCGGCGACGAGATCGTCGCTATTGTGCGGCAGAACCTTCCAGTACTCGATGCCCACGTACCAGCGCGACTCGGGAATGAGCATGAAGTCCAGGGAGAGGAAGTGCGGCCGCTTCTTGCCGTCGAATTTTGAACTGGTGTTTTCGCTTTTGTACAGGGCGCCGATGGGCAGGTCGTAGCGGGCCCGGAAGCGGCCCACCATCGAGGGGGTAATCAACACCTCGGCTTTGGCGGCCAGGCCCAGGGTAAAGAAATACCCAGACTCCAAGAGTTCGGTGTCCAGGCCGTTCTCGCCCAGGCCCAGGCCGATCCCCGCCCGCACCCGGTTGTGGTGGAGGTAGTTGCGCCCGTACAGGGCGTGGCCGAGCATGCCGCTGCTGAAGAGCAGGTGCTCGATACCTTTGTCCTTTTGGTAGCTGAGGAAGGCGGTCATGTCCCAGTAGAGAGGGGTGATTTTCCACTCGAACCAGGAATCCTCGTGGTCGTATTGCAGCGAGGCATGGGGGATGAAGTACGACCGGCTGAGGGTGGGGCCGGGCAGGAGGCCGTCCTTGGTCTCGGGGGCGTTGTTCTTGAGCGTGGTATAGGCCGCGCCGATATAGGCACCACCCAGTTCGGGCAACTCGGCCTGGGAGGCGGAAGCCCAGAACAGCAGCACAGCCAGCAGTTTGAGGGCGCGCATAGGTATCGTCAACCTTTCGTCGATTTCCTTGTCGATGCGAGGCTCATTTCCCCGTGGTCTTGAGTTCGTCGATACGCGCCACGAACTGGTCAATATAGGCTTTGAACAGTTCTAGGGCGGCTGCCTGGAAGCCTTGCTCCTCGATGACAAACTGGTCCACTGCGTCCTTGTCCGTGGTGTGTTCCTTCAGCCATGCGAGGTTGGCGTTCTTGAATTCGTGCCCGCCATAGACCTTGCCGCCGATCTCTCTGGTGGAGTGATAGTTGGCAGTGGACTGGCCATAGGTCAGTACATCGATCATTCTCAGGCTGGGGGGGAAATTGACTTCGACGATGTCGTGGCCGCCCGAGGTGTATTCCTTGACTTCCGGCTCGGTGAAGTCGATGATGCCCATAAAATTGACCGTCAGCCGGCCTTCCTTGCCGCCTAACTCTAAGGCCAGAGGGACATAACCGGCCCCACCTTTGCCCCCCAGATTGACACCGGTGATATCGGAGGCAAAGTTGACGATCCTCTCGTCGAGCTTGTCCTTGTTGCGCAGGTACTGGCTCCCGCCAGTGGCGACTTTTGCGGTGGTGTCCTTCTTGGCGAACTTCTGGAAGATCTTGGTGCTTCTGAGGGTCTCGGCATCGTCGGTTTTCACCGTGTAGCCTTTGGCTTCGAGCTGGGCTTTCAGGTACGCGCAGCCCGCATCGGTAGCCGCCCTGGCGGTCTCTTCGGTCAGGTTCAGTTCGGCGCGCCGGGTGAGGCTGGCGTTGCCATGTTTGCCACCCGCCACGCGTGTGGTCATGTAGTAAGCGTTGAACTGGGCAATGGTTATTTCTTTGGGCAGGTCTTTGGCGGCCTTGGTTTTGCCCCATCCACTGCCCTTGTTCAAGTTGGTCTTGGCCTCGACTTGGGCGGCCGCTTGCATGGGGAAGGACACGGCAGCGGTGATCAGGATAAAGGCGCTCAGCAGCTTGTTCATGGGGCCTCCTCAAGGGGTTGACGGCGGGATAGTCAGATTATACTTTGCACAAAACATACCAGTTGCAGCCTGAGAGATGTAAATCCTTATTTTTCAGGGATTTTTGCTGAGGTGGGCGAAACCCCGTGCTCGACGAACGGATACGGGAGACTCGTGTTATTAGACGAGAAAATGCTGGAAGTTTCGGCGGGATAAGCAATTGGATAGAGTCGTTTTATAAAACGAAAAACTGTCTTGTAAGACGATTAGCTGGAAAATCTGGCAGTGGACTTGGAGGGCCGGCGCAATCCGTATTTGCGCATCTTGGCGCGCAGGCGCTCGGGGTGGATGCCCAACAGGCGGGCGGCCCCTCGCTCTCCGTACATCACCCAGTTGCAAGCGCGCAGGGCGCGCTGGATCACCTGGCGTTCCTGCTCATCCAGGGGGAGGAATTCCTCAGGTGGCCGATCCGGCTCGGCAGCGGGTCGGACGTCGAGGATGGGTAGGTCAGCGGGGCGGATGTAGTTGTCCCGACACACCAGCAGGGCGCGCTGCACCAGATGCTCCAGCTCGCGCACATTGCCCGGCCAGTCGTACGCAGCCAGGTAGTCGAGCACTTCGGCCTCGATGCGGGGTACTGGGCGGTGCAGGTGGCGGGCGAACTGCTCGGCAAAGTGATGCACCAGCATGGGTAGGTCCTCGCGCCGGCGGCGCAGGGGAGGCAGCTCCAGCACAAAGACGCTCAGGCGGTAGAAGAGGTCCTCGCGGAACTGGCCCCGGCGCATGGCCTCCTTCAGATCGCGGTTGGTGGCCGCCACCACCCGCACGTCCACCCTCAGGGTCTGCTGGCCGCCCACCCGCTGAAAGGTGCCGTCCTGCAATACCTGCAACAAGACCCGCTGCGAGTCCAGTGGCAGGTCGCCGATCTCGTCGAGGAAAAGGGTGCCTCCGTCGGCCAGCTCGAAGCGGCCCAGCTTGCGACTGGTCGCGCCGGTGAAGGCGCCTTTTTCGTGGCCGAACAACTCGCTGGCCACCAGGCCTTCGGGCAGGGCGCCGCAGTTGACCTGGATGAAGGGGCCTTCCCGGCGCGGGCTCAGGTAGTGGATGGCCCGAGCGGCCAGCCCTTTGCCGGTGCCGGTCTCGCCCAGGATGAGCACCGCCACCTCACTGGGCGCGGCGACGTGGAGTTGGCTCACCACCTCCTCCAGGGCCCGGCTGCGCCCGATGAACTGCCCCAGCCCCAGCACCTGGCCCAGTTCGGCCTGCAGGGGCGGCCAGGCGGTCCTGGCTGGTGTCGGGGACTACGCTCAGCTGGGTGTCCGCCGGTGCGGAGTAGTTGAGGTCCTTGTCCACGGCCCGCACCTGAAAGGTATAGTCACCGGTTGGCAGATCCCGGTACTCGGCCTGCCGCTGGCCGGTGACGCGCCATTCTACGTGTACCCCCAGCAGGCGGTACACGTAGATGAACTGGTCCGGGGCGGTGGTGAGGCTGGCGCCCTGGAACTCGAAGAGCACAAAGCGCTGGGTCGCGGAAATGGTTGCTGCGGCGACCGGGCCGTAGCGCTGGTCGGCGATCAGGGCTCTGAGCTGAACGGTTGGCAGAGTGCGGGGAGGTGTATAGCGGGTGATGCCGTCTTCGGTAGCGATCCAGAAATAGCCTTCCCGATCCTGGAGCACCGCCTGCACCGCGTCGTGGACCAGGCCGTCCTGGCGCGAGAGGGTTTGAAAGACCAGACCGTCCCAGCGGCTGAGGCCGCCGCCGTAGGTGCCGAACCACAGTTGGCCCTCCCGGTCTTCCCAGATGGCGCGCACGTTGTTGTCGGCCAGGCCGTCCTGCTTGGCAAAGGTGGTGAAGCGGTGGCCGTCCCAGCGGCTGACCCCGCCGCCCCAGGTGCCGAACCACATCTGGCCGCGGCGGTCCTTCATCATGCACCATACCTGATCGTGCGCCAGCCCGTCGGCCGTGGTGAACTGGCAGAACCGGCCTCCTTCATAACGGCTCACCCCACTCTGAAAGGTGCTGAACCACAGTGCCCCGCCGGCATCCTCGGCAATGGCCCACACGTGGTTGTCCGGTAGCCCCTCGGCAGTGGTCAGGGTTTTGAACTGCACACCGTCCCAGCAACTGGCCCCGCCGCCCTGGGTGCCGAACCACAGCCGCCCTGCCTGATCCTGGAAGATACACCACACGCTGTTGTGCCCCAGGCCTTCAGCGGTGGTCAGGGTTTTGAACTGATGGCCGTCCCAGCAGCTCACCCCACCGCCGAAGGTGCCGAACCACAGACGGTCCTCCCGGTCCTCGTACAGGGACCACAGGTGGTCGGCGGCCAGGCCATCGGCGGCAGTGAAGGTGCAAAACCGCCGTCCGTCCCAGCGGCTGGCCCCGCCGCCCCAGGTGGCGGCCCATAGGTTGCCCTGCCGGTCCTCCAGCAGGGCCTCCACCCGGTTGTGCCCCAGGCCCTGGGCAGTGGTGAAGGTCTTGAGGTGCTGCTGGTCGCAGCGGCTGAGGCCGCCGCCCCAGGTGCCGGCCCACAGGCTGCCCTGCCGGTCCTCCAGCAGGCAGCGCACCTGGTTATGCCCCAGGCCCTGGGCGGTGGTGAAGGTCTGGAAGCGCGCCCCGTCGAAGCAGCAGATCCCGGCGTCGCCCAGGCTGAACCACAATTGTCCGCGCTGGTCGCCATGTATCGCGGTGAAACCCTCGGTCACCTCCACTTCGTCTTCGCCCAGCCGCTGCCAGCCCTGCCCGTCCCAGCGGCTGAGGCCCCGGCCTTTGCCGATCAGCCACAACCCGCCGGCGGCGTCCAGGCCCATGGCGCAGACCTGGTCGGCCACCAGGCCAGCGGCGGTGGTGAAGGAGGTGAAACTGCTGCCGTCCCAGCGGCTGACGCCCTGACTTTCGGTGCCGATCCAGAGATTCCCCTGCCGGTCTTCCAGCAGGCAGCGGACCTGGGCCTCGGCCAGGCCTTGGGCGGCGGCCAAGGGGGCGAAGTGATGGCCGTCCCAGCGGTACAGGCCACTGCCCCAGGTGCCGAGCCACAGATTTCCCTGGCGATCCTCTAACACCGAGGTCACTTGGGCGCAGACCAAGCCGTCCTGCTGGCCAAAGGTGCGGAAACGCCCGTTTTCTATGCAGCTCAAGGCGCCTTGGTACCCCCAGAGCCACAGGCGTCCCTGGCGATCCTCTAGCAGGTACTCGATGCGGCCCTCGGCCAGGCCGTCGGCGCGGGTGAAGGTCTCTAACTCTTCCCCGTCCCAGCGGCTCAAGCCCCTGGACTCGGTGCCAAACCACAGGTGGCCCTGGCGGTCCTCCAGGAGGGAGATGACCTGATCCTGAGCCAGTCCCTCGGCGGTGCTGAAGGTGTGAAAGTAGGCCCCGTCATAACAACACACGCCCGCCCCATAGGTCGCTACCCACAACCGGCCGCTGCGGTCCTGCAAAAGCTTGAGCACCTGCGAGGAGGGCAGGCCGTCGCGGACACTGAGGGTGTGCCACAGTCCCTGCCGTTGGCCCCGGCCCGCCTCCACTCGTTGGCCGGTCCCCGCCGGTACCGCATAGATCTCCAGGCAGAAGGGCACCTCCTGGCCGGCGGCCCGGCCCACTTCGGCCATGGCCGCTTGCCAGTGAGGATCGCGGCGCAGGGTCTGTTCCTGCAGGGGGAGTTGTGCTGGTTGCGGCGCGGCAAAGAGACGCGAAAAAACCCCGGAAGGGGCAGGGCGTTGCGGGAGGCCGGCCTCCTGCCAGCCGCGATCGCGCAACAGAGGCAGGGCCAGGGCGGTGTAGGCCCGGCCAAAGACCTCGGTTTTATTGGGGGGAATCCAGAAGGACAGGCGGGCCAGGGGGGGCATAGGCAGCAAGGTAGCCCCGGCCCCGGCTGGCTGTCAAGAATCAGGAGGGCAGCTGCAGGTCAAACGAAGAGGGGACGGGCCAGATCCTCGCTTTCGGCCTCCAGGCCAAATTCCCGCAGGACGAGCCGCCGGACCTGCCGGATCTCCTCGGCGCCCTGGGGGACCAGGGTGCCCAGGAGCAGGCGGGGGATATGATTGCGCAGCCACTGGTCGACAAATTCGCCGGGCACCCCCAGCCGTTTGCAGGGCCACACCATCTTGTCG
>CAMAVQ010000184.1 GCA_945861755.1 Gemmatimonas phototrophica | reverse complement strand
TCCCGAACGCTTTGTCCGCGGCAAGCCTGCCGTCCAGCAACTGCCTGCGGCGGTCTGGATCAACAAACCTGATCGCGACCGTCCCACCGCAACCGATGCTACACTAAATGCAACACCCGAGTTGTCTCAAAGTCCTTGACACATACCGTGATCCCGCTTCAGGCGATAATGCTCCACGATCAGCGGTTCTGAGGGTATTGGGGGTGGCGATTTAGCTGTTTTCCGAAGGCGGATCGGCCGGTGCCTGGGGCGAGTACCGGCTCAGGGTGGTTTGGCCGTAGTTCCGCTGGCGCTGGCGCTGGAGCCGGCCAGCCACCAGCGGCATTTCCAGGTCCCGCTGGTGCTGGATGAAACACCAGCCGTCCGCAGCCACTAGCTCGCCCGCTCCCAACTGTTGCAGTAGGGCCAGGGAGAGGGGGATATTGTTGAGCTGGGCTTCATAGGGCGGGTCCACATACACCAGGTCGAAGTGCTGGCCGTGGTCTTCCAGCCAGGGGATGAGGGCCTGGGCCTTCAGGTGGTACAAGGTCAATCCTTTTAGCTGCCATTCCCGCTCCCATTCCTTCAACAGGGCATAGCGCCGCTGGTCCGGCTCGTTCAGGGCAGTCCGGGCACCCCGACTGTATGCCTCCAGACCTACCTGGCCGCAGCCGGCACACAGATCCAGAAAACTCAACCCCTCCAGTTCCGGGCCCAGCATGGAAAAGACCGCTTCCTTGAGCAGCGAGGAGGTGAGGCGGATCTCGCCGCCACGGCGGGCGTTGAAGGGGATGACGCGCCCCTTGAGGGCGCCGGTGACGATGCGCATGGGATGGGCTTAGGTGACCGGAAGGTGCAGGGGTTCCCAAAAGACCTGGCCATTGAGGCTGTAGAAGTTCACCCCGCACAACTCTCCCTGGGCGGCGCTCTGGCGAAAGTGGGAAAGGCCGCCGCAGTCCAGGTCCAGGTCGAGCTGGCCCGGTTTCTCGCCGGGCTGGATCTGGAGCAGGGCGGCAGTGTGGGAAAAGGTGAAATGCCGGTCGCCCTGGTCCTGCGCGCTGGGCAAGACAAACTCCAGGGTCGTGCCGTGCAGGACTTGGCCCCGGACCCAGATCCGGCAATGCGGGCTGCAGATTTGCGCCACCAGGTGGTCGATCTGCTCGGCCAACTCCTCCAGCAGGTGCACGGTCCGGTCGCGCCGGGTCACCAGTAGGAAGAGTTCGCGCAGTTGGCGGAGCAATTGTAAGAAAACCTTCTGGCGAGTCGGGTTTTCGGCCAGATAGCGCTGGTTGGTTCTGGCCAGCAGGCCGAGGACACCTTTGGCGAAAAATTCGTCGAGGGCTGAGGCCAGTTTGGTCTCGGGCAGTTGGCCCAGGGCCTGGTAGAAAGCGCTGAGATCGATGATGATCCGATCGGCCTCCTGCCTGAGGATCCGGCCGGCGTTGAAATCCAGTGGCACCAGGGTGGTGTTGCAGGCCCGGCCCAGGCGTTTCTCCTCCTGACCGACCAGGCGGTTCAAGCGCTCGCGCTCATCGCGGGCCCGGTCGACCTGGGTCCTCAGTCCTTCGATCTGGCCCTGCCCCCATTGGTAGGCGCCCACCTCTGCCTGACTCCGCTGCAGATCGCCGCCGCACTGGAGATCGCCGGCGGCGCTCAGGCGGCAGTCCTGTATCTGGCCGCCGATGTAGATGTTCCTGGCGCTGATGTGGGCGTAGCGAATCCCTCCCGTGATCAGCACATCGCCCCCCACCTCGATGCGGCAGGGGGTCACCGGAGTGCCGGTTACCTCGCCCTGGATCAGCAACGAGCGTTTGCCCCTCAGGCGTATCGCGCCGGCCACGGCGCCCCGCACCAGGGCGTCCCGGTCCTCGGCGTCGAAAAAGTGGTGAGCCTGCCGCGCACTCATCCCATCGAAGACGACCAGGTTGTCGGCGGCGAGGATGGTCTGGGCCAGGGGTTCTAGGGCAAAGGGCTCAGTCATGGTCGGCAGCGGCGAGCATGGCCGGGGCCAGGGATCTGGCCCCGAAGGTTTCGGGCATCAAAGAATATTCAGCGCAGGGCGGCGGGGGCAGTTCCCAGCAGGCGGATCTGTTCGATGATCTGGCTTATCTGGCCAGCACTGGCGAGCAGTTGGTTGAAGGTGGTGACGCTGACGGGTTTGGGGAGCAGCACATCGGCGCAGTTGGCCACCTCGCTGGAGATATCTTCGGGCAGGTACCCGGAGACGAGGGCAATGATGGCGTGGGGGTTCATGTTGCGCAGCATGGCGATGATCTCCAGGCCGCTGGCCCCCGGCATGTGGATGTCTAGGGTGATCAGGTCGTAGGTCTGGCGCAGCACCCGGGTGAGAGCCTCCTCTCCCGAGCCGGCGGTGTCGATGTCTACCTGGCCGTGGCCACGGGCCAGGGCCGAGAAGAATGCGACAATGTTTTCCTCGTCGTCTACAATTAGCAGTTTCATCGCCGGCTCCTTATCTTGCTCCCCCGTAAAGTGAGGAGAGGGATATTTTACAATATAGCCAAAGAGCGGGGCTAGCGTTCTGAATCATTGACCTTAGACGGGCCGGCGAGTATCATCTGAACACTTTTTTATTTGAGGAAAACATGGGCAAGAAGGTTTACGATATCGCCGTGCTCAAGGGCGACGGCATCGGCGTCGAGGTGATCGACGAGGCGCTCAAGGTGCTCTGCGCCCTGGAGAAAAAGGGCGGCCCGGTCTGCGCCTTCACTGAGTATCCATCCGGAGCTGGTTGTTATCTGGAGCAGGGCACGCCCCTGCCGGCGGCCACGGTGGAGGCCTGCCGCCGGGCCGAGGCGGTGCTGCTGGGGGCCATGGGCCTGCCCCAGGTGCGCTGGCCCGACGGCACGGAGATGCGGCCCCAGGTGGATCTGCGCATCCAGCTAGACCTCTACGCCGGAGTGCGCCCGGCCTATTTGTACGCGGCCCACCACACCCCACTCAAGGGCCGGCAGGCCGGGGACATCGACCTGATCGTCCTGCGCGAAAACGTCGAGGGCTTGTTCGCTTCGCTTAACGGCGGCATCGAGCTGCGCGGGGAGGTGGCGGTGGACTCGATGGTCATCACCCGTTCTGGCACCGAAAGGCTGGTGCGTTACGCCTTTGAGCTGGCCCGTCAGCGGGGGCGGGCCAAACCCAAGGTCACCTGCGTCGACAAGGCCAACATCTTCAAATCCATGGCCTTCTTCCGCCGCCTGTACGACGGCGTGGCCGCCGCTTATCCCGACGTGGCCCACGAGTATGCCTATGTGGACGCCATGGCCCTGTACCTGGTGCGTCAGCCCGAGGCCTATGACGTGCTGGTGATGGAAAACATGTTCGGGGATATCCTCTCCGACCTGGCCGCCGGCCTGGTGGGCGGGCTGGGCATGGCCCCCTCTGCCGATATCGGCGAAGCAGCCGCGGTTTTCCAGCCGGTACACGGCACCGCCCCGGACATTGCCGGGCAGGGCATCGCCAATCCGGTGGGCGCCATTCTCTCGGCGGGCCTGATGTTGCGCTGGCTGGGTGTGCGCCACGACGACGAAGGGGCGAGGGCGGGGGGCGAGCGCATCGAAGCGGCGGTGCAGCAGGTGCTGGCCCCCGAGGGGGTGGGCACCCCGGATATTGGGGGAAGGATGAGCACCTCGCAGTTGGGAGACGCCATTGCCGCCCGGCTCGTCTGATTCGTTGTCGCTATCCCGCCGGCAGTTCCTCGGGCTGGGACTGGGCGCTGCGCTGCTGGGCCGGCTGCCGGCTGGGGCCCAGACCACCTTGCTCGCCGGTCGGGTCCGGCTGCGGCAGTTGGGCCTGGCCATCGGCTCGCTGCCGACGGGGCCGCTCAACGCCATCACCGACGTAGAGGGGGTGCGGGTGGGGCAGGTGACCCTGATCGCGGGAGAGGGGCCGCTGGTTATCGGCAAAGGGCCGGTGCGCACCGGGGTGACGGCCATCCTGCCCCACGGTGGCGTGCTCAGCCGCGAGCCAGTGCTGGCCGCCGATTTCACCCTCAACGGCAACGGGGAGTTGACCGGGGTGGGGCCCTTGCGCCGCAGCGGCTGGCTAGGCGCCCCCATCCTCTTCACCGATACCGGCAGCGTGGGGGCGGCGTACGATGCGGCCCTGGGGTACATGCTGGAGCGCGACCCGGAGGTGCTCTCGGGCGCGTTGCGGCCCGAGCCAGTGGTGGGCGAGACCTGGGCCGACTTCCTGCACGACACCGCCGGCCGGCACCTCCGCCCCGAGCATGTGCGCCAGGCCCTAGACGAGGCGCAGGGCGGGCCAGTGGAGGAGGGCTGCACCGGCGGCGGCACTGGGATGCGGGCCTACGAGTTCAAGGCCGGCACGGGCACGGCCTCGCGTCAGGTGGAATGCGAGGATCGGCGCTACACCGTGGGCTTGCTGGTGCAGGCCAACCACGGCCGCCGCGCCCAGTTGATCATCGACGGGGTGCCGGTGGGCCGCGAGATCCCCGACCTGCTGCCCGAGCGGCCCGACCAGCCCAAGTCCATGCTGGCCGTGGTCGCCACCGATGCGCCCTTGCTTCCCCTGCAATTGCGCGAGCTGGCCAAACGGGTGGGGCTGGGCCTGGCCCGCACCGGGGCCATTTCCACCCAGAGCAGCGGCGATATCTTCCTGGCCTTCTCCACGGCCCAGCGGCGGGGATCTGCCCCGGTGCAGCCCCTGGAGGTGTTGGCCGACGGCCAGATCACCCGGCTGTACCAAGGGGTGGTCGAAGCCGCCGAGGAAGCCATCCTCAATTCCCTGACCATGGCCCAGACCATGCGTGGCCGCGACGGCCGCCTCATCCACGCCCTGCCTCTCGACCGCCTGGCCGAGGTGTTGCTGCGCTATGGAAAGATCAAGTGAAACGACTGCGCGAACTGGGGCTGAAGGTGGGCGGGCTTGCTCCAGGGCCGCACAACAGCATCGCCGACGTGGCCGGGGTAGGTGTGGGCCACGCTGCCACCGAGGGGGAAGGCCTTTGTTGTGGGATCACCGCGATCCTGCCCTATGGTTTAGGGGTAAAGGAGCGCCGGCTCTATATCGGGCACTGGGTCGCCGACGGGGGCAGCCCGCTCACCGCCCTACAGGTGCTGGAGGATTTCGGCGTCTTCTCCTCGCCCATCGTGTTGGCGCCCCCGGCGGCTATGGGCAAGTTCTACGAGGGGTTGTTGGGCTACGGGCTGGGCCGCGATGCCGGTCTCGATCTCGACACCGGCTGGCCGCCCCTGATCGCGGGGGTGGACGATCTCAATCCCCCGGCGCTGGTCTACCGCGCTGCCGCCGAAGTTCAGTTGAGAGCAGCGCTGCAGTCCGCCGGGATTGGCGAGGTGCAGGAAGGCAATGTCGGCATCGGGCGCGGGCTGGGGGCCTTTGGGCTGAAAGGAGGGGTGGGCACTGCCTCGCGGCGCTGTGGAGATTATACGGTGGGGGCGCTGGTGGCCGTGGGTGGCGGTTCCCGCCTGTGGGCCGACGGGTACCCCCTCGACCTGTGGGCAAAGCTGCCTAGGGAAACCAAGCCCGGTGCCTGCGCCGCAGTGCTGGCCACGGACGCGCCCCTGCTCCCCCAGCAGCTGGACCGCCTTGCCGGCCGCGCAGCGTTGGGGCTGGCGCGCGCCGGGCTGCTGGATAGCGCCACCCGCCAGGGCGCGGTGTTGGCCTTTTCGACGGTTGGACAAGCCGGCGAAGGCGTGACCGCCCAGACCAGCGTTCTGGGTGAAGAAGGACTGCCTCCCCTCTTCCGGGCCGGGGCCGAGGCCGGCGAGGAGGCGGTGCTCAACGCCCTGCTGGCCGCCCAGCCGGCTCGGGTGGGGGAGCTGGAGCTGGATGTCCTGCGGCCCGAGCCCTGGGCCGAGGCGCTGCGCCGCCTCCAGCAGGAGCGGGGATGGTAGCGGGCCTACTCGAGGACGCGGAAGCCATTGCTGTTTTCCGCC
Organism: Gemmatimonas phototrophica; assembly: GCA_945861755.1. Lineage (GTDB taxonomy): Bacteria > Latescibacterota > UBA2968 > UBA8231 > UBA8231 > SICG01. The sequence continues at coordinate 460 of CAMAVQ010000184.1, read as the reverse complement.
ACGACCTGCTGGCTTGGTACCGGGCGCACCGGCGGCAACTGGCCTGGCGGCAGAGCTGCGATCCCTACCGGATCTGGATCTCCGAGATCATGCTGCAGCAGACCCGGGTGGATCAGATGGACGGCTATTTCGCCCGTTTCATCGCGGCTTTTCCCGCGGTGCAGGATCTGGCCGAAGCCAGCGAGGACCAGGTGCTCAAGGTCTGGGAGGGCCTGGGTTATTACGCGCGGGCCCGCAATCTGCACAAGGCCGCCAAACAGATCGCCGCCCAGGGCGGCCAATTGCCCGACACCTACGAGGGGTTGCTGGCATTGCCCGGCATCGGCCCGTACACCGCCGCCGCCGTGAGCAGCATCGCCTTTGACCGCGATCATCCGGTGCTAGACGGCAATGTGGAGCGGGTGTTGTGCCGGCTGCTGTGCCTCGAAGAGGACCCGCGCAAGGCGGCGGTGAAAGCTGC
>CAMAVQ010000183.1 GCA_945861755.1 Gemmatimonas phototrophica | reverse complement strand
GCCGCCGACCACCACAGCACGCAGGGTGACGCCAGATGGCAGGGCAGGACCATTGGCAGCGGAGGGAATTTCAGGCCGCTCCAAACTTCCCCCTTTCAATCCCTTCCACCTGTGGGCACCGCCCGGTTTTGGCTGGAATCATGGCGCGTTTCGCCGCTCAACCCAGGGGCGGGAAATCGTAGGAGGGCCGGTGCACAAAACGGCGCATACCCAATTCGAGGCGGGCCTGGGCAGCGGGTCCCAGCTGCACCCGCAGGTGCCTGCCCCGGACCATCAGTTGCTGTTCGCCCTTGCCCGAGTCGGTGATACGCGCCTCGGTGAACTCGTGCTCCCCAAAGGTCCCGGCCTGGATCAACACCGTGCGCGCCTCCACGGGGTCGGTATTGACCAGGGTGAGGCCGGCGTGATCGGCCCCTACCCGGTCCACCTGAGCCGCCACGTATTCGGGCAGGCCGGTGCGCCGGCGCACTGGGTCGAAGTAACGCAGGTGGGCCTGCAGCAGCCCGCCGTTGTAGATGGCGGCCGGAGTGCCATTGGCCAACTGGATCAACCCCTCGGGCAGCACCGGGTTGAGCGGCTGAAAGTGGTAACACTCCCGCTCCTCTGGATCGGTGTGATCATTGGCCATGCGCTCCAGGCTCCGGCCAACGCAGTGGTAGGTGGAAGCGGCGATCTCCTCGGGGAATCCGGGGTTGTGCCCCTCAATAAATGCGAACCAGGCATTGGGAGGGCAGATGCCCGCTTTGAAGGCCCCCCAGTCCTCGGGCAGCCGCTCAAAGCCCGCCCGGGTCGGAAAAACCTCGTCGAGCCTGGCCCGGTCCTCGGCGCTCTGGCTCAGGTAATAGAGGTGGATGTAAAGATAGGAGTCGGGCAAGCGGTAATCGAACCAGCCCTGGTCGCCATGCCTGGCCGGCACCTTGATCTCCCCGTTCTCCTCGCGGCGCAGCGCCCAGAGCAGATCCAACTGCGAGCGGCACAGGTCCAGCCAGGAAAAGTCGCCGGTCATCAGCAGGGCGCAACTGCCCGCCACCAGCGCCGGCTCGACGATGTTGCGCGCCCCGTGCGGCCAACGCCAGCCATAGTACCCTCCCCACCATTTTCCGTTCATCAGCTCGCCGGTCTTGCCGCTGGGGCCGATGTTGTCGGGCATGATGCCCTGGTTCTGGTCGCGGCGCTTCATCCAGGCGCTCAGGTAGTCGAGCACCCAGTTCTTGTACTTTTCCTCCCCGGTGTACAGGTACGCATTGGTGACCAGGGAGGTGGCGCTCAGATTCAGGGGCACATCGCCGCGGATCATCCGCGCGTTGAGCTGGCTCAGGACCTTGGCGAAGGTCTCGTCGTCGGTCCAGTCCACCTTGAAAAGCGGATCGGTGCTGTCTGCCCCGGGCAGGTCTTCGTAGGGAGCCAGGTAATGGGCCAGGATGGGGCGGTGGTAATCCCAGTCCACCTGGGTGGTGGTGGTGCGCGGCCCGTGGCTGCCGTTGAGCGGGCTGCGGATCATGCGGCGTTCCGGGTCCCAGTTGGGGGCCAGCGGGTCCTCGCCGGTGTACATGGCAGCATAACGCAGGGCCCGCGACCGGTCGATGAAGTGATGGGGATTGGCCAGGGCCAGATAATAGATATAGGTATAACTCTCGCTGTGGTGGAACCAGTCGAAACCCGTGACAAATTCGCGATCCACGGTGCCGAAATGCTCGAACTGCCAGGTGATGGCATCCCACTCGCGACGGGCGATCCGGTCGAGGTGTTCGCCGCCGCCCAGCAGATAGAACAAGGGGAAGGAGAGAAAGGCCTCATAGCCGTTGTCGGTCCCGTCCATGCTGGTCCATTGGGTGCGCCAGATCAGAGTGCCGTCTGGCCGGGTGGCCTGTTCGGTGAACTTGAGGGCCGCCCGGTCCATTAATTCTATCAGGTGGCGCTGGCGCAGGGCCCAGGTGGGGGGATGGACGCGGCCGGCAACTGCGAGTTCCACCGTCTGGTCTGGTGTCTGAACAGGGGGTGACATTGCCAAACTCCTTTTAGGTTGGGATCATGGGGGGGCCTTGGGGCTGACCAGCGAAGGGGCGCAGGGTGGGCGGATCAGCCTCCCACCCCATAGAGGGCCGCCGGGTTGTCGCGGAACGCCGCCCTGGCCACGTCGAGGGCAGTCGAGTCGGAGAGCAGCCCCTCCTCCATCATGGCCGCCAGCGCTATGGCAAAGTTCCACCGCGCCATCTTCAGATGCCCGTACACCGCTTCGGCATGCCGCAGATCGTCGCCGAAGGCAATGATCTTGTTGTAGGGCACCATGCGCAGCCACTCCTGCAGGTCCTGCCGGGCGCCCTGCGGAGAAATGATGTGGATCCAGGACATGTTGAGGTACACGTTGGCGAAGGTCTTGCCCAGCACCGCCCCTTCGCGCAGGTAGGGATACCCGGCGTGGGACAGGTCGAAACGCGCCTGGCGAAAGGTCTGCAGCAGCTCGATGAGGGGCACCGGGCTGCAGCCCTCCATGCCGCCGTAGTTGCCGGCGCGGATGCCCTGATGGAACTGGATGGCCAGCCCGGCCTCGCTGGCGGCGCGGCAGCATTCGAAGACCAGGTAATCCTCCAGCACGGCCCCTTCGGGGGAATCGAGGCCGGCGTACTCGCCCTTGAGTACTCTGGCAAACACCGCATTCGCCTCGCCGAACTCCCGGCGCCTGAAATCCATGCGGCGGTGGTAGGACTGGGACAACTTGATTCCGGCCACCCCGGCGACCCGCCATTGTTCACAAACCCGGCCGATCAGTTCGACGTGCTGGCGCAAGCCGCCGACCGGGGCGCTGTAGTCGCGCTCGATGTCCCTGAGCTGGTCGGCCGAGCGGAGCATGCTGAAGCGGTTGAGGCGCGGCAAAGGCAGGAAGAATTCCCGGTCAACCTCGACCAGGTCTTCCATGTTCACCACCGAGACCTCGATGCCGGCGCGACGGCGCAGGATTTCCCGGTACAGGCCGGGACGGCTGTGGGCGCGGATAGCCGCCGACAGCGGTTCGACTGTTTCGGCGCTCAATTCGGCAAAGCCGAGTAGGTCGGCAAAACCCTCCCGGATACACTGGGAGTACCCGGTGAGGCGGGTCCAGCGCCAGTAGGGCGCAAAGGCGCGCCAGCGCTCGGCCAAGGGTTTTGCCGGATCAAAGGCCGCGTCCACCTGGTCGCGCGACATGCCCGCCGCTACCAGATCCGCAATCGGATAGGCGTGGTTGAAGAAAGACAGGGCGTCCAGGGGCTCGGCGAGTCGTTCCGCCTCGGATACTAGGTGGGAATGCGAGTTGATACAGGGGATCTGCGCGATTTGTTCGTACAATTCCGCCGCCAACCCACCGGCCACCGCCCTGCTCTGTTCTGCCATGTCCCCTAATCCTTGAGGCTCGCGTATATCGTCATGAACACCGAACTGTTGGTTTGGGGCTCGCGTTTCAGGCCGACGCGTTCGCGGCTCATCCGGCTGAGACTGAAGCCGAGCTGGGTAGTGAGCCGGTAGCCCAGGTAATCGCCCCGGTTGGACAGCTGCAAAGCCAGCACGGTGTTGCGCAGGTCACCGGTGAACTCTCCCTGGGCCAGGGCGTGCTCGTCGGCCTCCAACTCCACAAAAAAGGTCTGCTCCACCCCGGCCTCGATGTCGGTGCGGTTGAGAACGGGAAAGTCGCAGACCAGCAGCAGGGTGCCGGCCCACTGGTCGCGCTCGGCGCGCGCTCCGCCCATCGAATAGGGCGTGTTGTCCCGGAGGAACTCACTCTTGATTTTGGGCCGCATCCGCAGCCGGCCCAGCTGGCGCAGGTAATCCGCTTTGTTGATGATGCCCAGGAAACGGGTGTTGTCCTTGAAACCCAGGGCCTTGCCCTTTTCGCGTTGGTTCACCGTCTCGTACTTGATCTTGTTGGAGAAATTGACCCCCCAGTTGACCTGGCGGTCGAAGCCCACCCAGAAGGTGTTGATCCAGGTGTCCTGGGCGAAGAGCGGGTCCTCGATGCTCTGGTGACTGCCGGGCTGGCCGGGCAGCTGCAGCCATTGAAACAGATCGTCCTGGATATCGTCCTTGGCCTGCTTGAGCATGTCGAAGACCCGCACTCTGCCGAACACCGGGTACTCCTGCTCAAAGGCGACCAGACTGTACCAGGTATCGTTCTCCCGGTCGTCGGAAATCAGGCGGGCGTGGGTGCGGCCCAGCGTAAACTGCAGGTGGGGGCTGACCTGGTTCTTGACAAAGACGTTGTAGCCCTGGTGGTCGCGTTTATATGGGAAGTCGGGCAGGTTGTCATTTTCGAAGCGGTCTACCCACCCGTTGTTGTTCAGATCGAGGCCAAAAAGGAATTCCGGGCGGTCGGTATTGTAGCGCAGAAAGGGCTCCTCGTAGTCGGGGAACCGATTCTCCCTGAACAGATTGCTGTTCTGGTTGAAGTCGGAGATGAAGTCGTTGTTCTCGTCCCAGCCCGGAAACACCGCCTCGTCGGCGAACCCTTCGGCCGACCTGCCCTGCGCGCCGCGTTCCTGCCCGGTGCGGGGGTCCTGGAACAGGCGCTTCTGGTCCGGTTTGCGGTCCTGGTCGTCGTTGTCGTCGACAAAGTCGTAGATGCCGCGGGTCGGGTCCTCGTAGTCGATGCGGCCATCTCCCCCCACGATGAAGGGGCTGGTGGCGTAGTCCTCGTCCATGTAAAAGGCTTCGCCAAAGAAACGCCAGGGAGGCAGGGACCTGCCCAGGTTCAACATCCAGGCCCTGGCCACCTCGTCCCCTTCGATGCCCGAGAAGGCGGGGTGGATTTCGGTGCGTCGGCTGGGATACTTGCGGTAGCGGTGATTCATGTCCAATTCGGAGTACAGATCGAACCCCCAGAAATCTTTGACTTCGAGGGTGAAGCCAAAGATCTGGGTCGCGGTGGGAAGACCGTAGTTGAAAGTCACCTGGCGCTTGTTGGTCCCGTCCTGGATATTGCCCTCGGCCTGGGACACCAGCAGGAATACCGGCTGGTTTTCGGAGCTGGTCTGGCGGTCGGAGGTGATCTCTACCCGATAATCGTTGACCAGGACCAGCCGGAAACGCACGGCGCGGATGTTGTTGATCAGATCCCGATCGTCGACCAGTTCCGCTAGTCTGGGCAAATGGTAGCGCAATAGAATCTGCTCCGTGCCATTGGCCGTCGGCAGGCCCTCCCGGACCGTGCCGCCGATCTTTTCCGGAGTGAAGCCGATGGTGTTCCCCGTCAGCACCGTGTCCCGGTCGCCGATTCGGGTGGTAATCTCCACTTCGTCGGCCAGCAGCACCGCGCCGCCCCGGTTGTCGGCCGGCGAGTCGTCGCTGAGGCGAATGGTGATGGTATTGATCTGGTCCTCCAACTGGGCGGTGGTCAGTTCGCCCTTGAAGGGGTTGCCCTTGAAGCTCTCCAAAGTTCCCCGGCCGCCGTGGGCGTTGACAAAGGTGCCGCCCAAGGTGACAAAGTCGCCCAGCCTGGCCGTTGCCCGGCCGCCGATCAGGTTGGTGTAGTCGTTGAAGGAGGCCGGGTTGGGGTCGGTGATGAACCCAGGGGCGCTGATCCTGGACAAGAGTCCGGTCATTGCCACCCGGTCCGACATGAAGTCGAGCTGCGCACCGTTGAACACCGCCTTGCGAAAGGTCATCGGCGTCAGGCTGGAAAGCAGCTCGTCCCCCACCGAAATCGAGAAGGAGTACTGGTCCTTCACGTCGCTGGCAACCACCAGGGACCGGAAAAAGCCGGAGTACTCTCCCCGCTTCAGCAGCCGGCTGCCCTCGGAGATACGCGGGTGTTCCTCGGTCCAATTGTAGACCAGCCAGCCCCTAGTGAGGTAATTCCCGTACACGTCGTAGAAATTGTCCCCCCAGAGGTTGGGGTCCACATAGATCTTGTATGGGTTGGTGGCGTAGTTGGTGTTATTCCAGGACCGCCACCCGTATTCGCGGTAGAGTTCCTGAGGAAGATAGCGTTTCTGGATCAGCGGATCTGTAGCCTCCATCAGGGTCCCCGGGCCTTCGGGGATATAGACCAATTCCCCGCTCGACCGACGGCCCAGCCGGGTGCCGTAGTCCTGCTGGGCCCCACCTTCGGCAACAAAGGCAATGGCGCAGCAGAACCCCGCTAGACACAACGCCCTAAACCCTCTGCGCATGCCCCCCTCCTGTCGGCCCCCTGGCGGCCAGACAGCTGGCGGAGGCGCTCACTGCTCACCCCCCGCGTAGATGGTGATGAAGGTGGCGCTGCTGGTCTCCTTTTCGGCGCCTTTGCTCACCTCCAGATCCATCATCTCCACCCGCTCTACTGCCCGCCGGGTAAAACGAAAACCACCCTGCACGGTGATTTTGTACCCCATATAGGCCGTCGCAGTGGACCACTGGACCGCTACATTGGACTCGTTCAGGTCGCCGGTGGGGCACAGGATCGCGTCCCGCACCCGCTCCTGTT
>CAMAVQ010000182.1 GCA_945861755.1 Gemmatimonas phototrophica | reverse complement strand
GGCTCGAAGACCTCCACCCGCCGCGCCCCCAGGGCCCGCGCCAGTTGCAGGGCGATCAGCCCGGCTGCCCCGGCCCCGCCGATGGCCACCCGTTTGCCGGCCAGGTCGCCGGCCCGGCGAAAGGAAGCAGCCACACACATGGCCAGTTCGAGGATGGCAGCCTCTTCCAGGGGCAAATGGTCTGGCACGTGCATGAGATCGTCGGCGGGGATGGCCGCGTATTCGGCGTAGTACCCCAGACGGCCCGGCAGCTGGGAACTGCGCGAACTCCAGGCCGCCACCCGGTCGCCGGCGCGAAAGTCATTCACCTGCGCCCCCACCTCCACCACCTCCCCGGCCACCTCGTGCCCGGGCACCCCCACGGCAATGGGATACTTGGGATAATCGGGCCGCTCGAAGATATCCCGCCCGGCCACCATATTGAGATCCCAGTGGGAGCACACCGTGGCGGCCCGGATGTGAACCAGCACCTCACCTGGGGCCACCTGGGGCACCTCCACCTGTACCAACTGCACGTCGCCGGGGGCGACGATCTGCAGCGCACGCATCTGTTCGGCCATGATTCCTCCTCAGAGGTTGCGCCAATCGAGGCAGATGCCGAGAAAGGCTTCGGGTTTGTGCAACACCAAGTGGTACGCCTCGCTGGCTTTTTCGACCGGCATGATGTGGGTCATCAACTCACGCACGTGCAGCGCGCCCTGTTCGACCAGGCCGAGGGTGGCCTCCAAGCGCTGGCGCGTCCAGCCGGCCGGGGCGTGGGCGGTGATCTCCCGGCTGTGCAACTGCTGGATGCTGAGCAGGTGCTCCCCCTCGCGGTAATAGCCATTGAGCACCAGGTGCCCGTCGCGGCGCACCAGGCCCAGCACTTGCGCCACACTCTCGGCGGTGCCGATGGAGTCGGCGACAATATCAAAACCCCCGGGTGCCTCCTGCTGGGCCACCTCGGCCAGGGGGGTCTGGCGCACATCTGCAATCACGTCCGCCGACCACTGCGCCGCGCAGGCCAGCCGCTCGGGCCGACGCCCCACTAGCACCACATGCGCCCCCCGGTGCCGCAGCATCTGCGCCAGCCACTGCCCCACCAGCCCGTCGCCGATCACCAGGGCTTTGTCTCCCTGTCGCACTGGGGGTCGCGACCCGCCATTGTACCCCACCTGGGTCAACACCAGGGCCGCGGCCTTCACCGGGTCCAGCCCTTCGGGCAAGGGGATCACCTCCCCCTGGGGCAAGACCGAATGTTCGATATGGCCGCCCCAGCCGGCGATCACCTCTTCGTCGGCGAGTTTGGCGGTGGTGGCAAACACCCGCTGCCCGACGCGCAGCCCGGTGACCTCCGCACCCAGGGCTTCGACCACCCCTGCCTTCTGGTACCCGGGCACCAGCGGATAGGGCATGGGTTTGCCGCCCGGGGGGTGGAACTGCCCGGTGATCACCCAGCGTTCGGTGCCGGTGCTGATGGAGGAGTATTCGGCGCGCACCACCACCTCCTGGGGTCCTGGGTCGGGGATGGTCACCTCGCGCAGGACCACCTGGTCGGCGGTCAGCGCACACACGGCGCGGGTCTTGGGCATAATCTCAACTCTTTCTTTTTATGTCAATCGTGCCTCAATAATAACACCTCGTACTCCCCTCATCCAGATGAGATCGCGGCGGGGAGTGAACCCCGAAGGCCTTTACTGGGGGCAGTGCTGGGCGTCGGTGGCAGGCCCGGGACTCGGGAAAGGCCGGAGTGGGTTGCTCCCCGACGCGATACAATTCCTGAGCTGTCTTTTGCCTAAGGGCCGTTCTCCCTTATTTTATCTAGCTCTTACATCGGCCCCCGAGCAGCAGCCACGAGATTTGTCATGCAACCATTTGATCTGAACACCGCCAACGCCGCCTACCTGGAGCAACTCTACGAGTTGTACCTGCAAAACCCCCAATCCCTGGACCCGGTGTGGGTTGCCTTTTTCGCGGATCTCGACGCAGCCTCTCAGGCCCCCGAGCAAAAACCCGGAGAGGAGGGGGCCGAGCACCGAGGAACGGGCCATGAAAGGCGCCAGCGCCAACGCACCGACCGCGGCATCTGGGCCCTGGTCCATGCCTACCGGGAACTGGGCCACTTCATCGCCAACCTCGATCCCCTGGGCCACAACCAGACCAGTCACCCCCTGCTGGAGCTGTCCCAGTTCGGCCTTGGGCCGGAAGATCTGGAAAAAGGCGTCGGCTCAGGCGGTTTCCTGGGCCACACCGACGGCAGCCTGCGCGACCTCCTGGCCAAGATGCGCACCACCTACTGCCGCACCCTGGGCGTCGAATACACCTCCATCATCGACAAAAACCAGCGCGACTGGCTGCAGCAGCGCATCGAGCCGCACCTCAACCGCCCCGATTATTCGGCCGCTCAGTGCCGCCAGGTATTGGCCAGGCTGCTGGCCGCCGAGGAATTCGAGCAGTTCCTCCACACCCGCTATCTGGGCCAGAAACGCTTCTCTCTCGAGGGTGCCGACAGCCTCCTGCCCCTGCTGGACAGCATCACCGAGCAGGGCGCTGAGGTGGGAGTCGAGGAGATGGTCTTCGGCATGGCGCACCGGGGCCGGCTCAACGTGCTGGCCCATCTGCTCAACAAACCCTACGAATATATCCTAGCCGAATTCGAGGGCGCCTCGCACCGCGAGCGCTCCGAAGAAGAAGGGGACGTCAAATACCACCTGGGTTATTCCTACGACCACACCACCCCCGAGGGCAGGCCCATCCATCTGTCGCTGAGCGCCAACCCCAGCCACCTGGAAATGGTGGACCCGGTGATCGAAGGCATTGTACACGCCAAGCAGGATTACCTGGAGGATCACCAGCGGCGGCGGGTGGTGCCAGTGCTCATCCACGGCGAGGCCGCCTTCACCGGCCAGGGCATCGTCGCCGAAACCCTCAGCCTCTCCCAGCTCGAGCACTACCAGACCGGCGGCACCATCCACATCATCCTCAACAATCAGTTGGGGTATACCGCCACGCCTGCGGAAACCCGTTTCACCCCCTATCCCACCGACGTGGCCCGCCAGATCCAGGTCCCGGTCTTCCACGTCAACGCCAACGACCCCGAGGCGGTGGTCCAAGCCGGCCGGCTGGCCATCGAGTTCCGCCAGGAATTTCGGCGCGACGTGCTCATCGACCTGTGGTGTTACCGCCGCCACGGCCACAACGAGGCCGACGACCCCACCTTCACCCAACCGCTGATGTACAAGGAGATCGCCAAACACCCCACGGTCTGCGAACTCTACGCCTGGGAGCTGGTGGGCCAGGGCAAGATCACCCCCGAGGAGGTGGAGGAACTGCGCCGGCAGGCCCGCGAGAAGTTAGAAAAGGCCCAGGAAGCCACCCGTGGTCTGCAGGTGAAACCCCGGCTCTCGGTCTTCAGCGGGGTGTGGAAGGGTTTGACCTGGGCCGAGGGCAACTGGGACGCCGACACCGCCATCACCCCGGAGCAGGTGGCCCAGGTGGCGGCGGGAGGCACCAAGGTACCTTCCGGCTTCTCTCTCAGCCGCACCCTGCAGCGATTGGTGAACGCCCGCGCAGAGATGTGCCAGGGGAAACTACCGGTGGACTGGGGCTGCGCCGAGATGTTGGGCCTGGGCTCCCTGATGCTCGAAGGGGTGCCCGTGCGCCTGGTGGGCCAGGACAGCCAGCGCGGCACCTTCAGCCACCGCCACGCCGTGTGGCACGACACCGAAACCGGCCAAACCCACACCCCCCTGGCCCATCTGGCCGAGGGCCAGGCCCGCTTCACGGTGGTCAATACCATGCTCTCCGAACTGGCGGTGCTGGGCTTCGAGTACGGCATTAGTTCAGCAGACCCGCGCCGGCTGGTGATCTGGGAAGCGCAGTTCGGCGACTTCGTCAACTGCGCCCAGCCCATCATCGACCAGTTCCTCTGCAGCAGCGAGGCCAAGTGGCAGCGGATGAGCGGCCTGGTACTGCTCCTGCCCCACGGTTTCGAGGGCATGGGACCCGAGCATTCCAGCGCCCGCCTGGAGCGTTTCCTCCAGCTCTGCGCCAAGGACAACATGCAGGTGTGTTACCCCACCACCGCCGCCCAGTACTTCCACCTCCTGCGCCGGCAAATGTGCCGCAGCTTCCGCAAGCCCCTCATCGTCATGACCCCCAAGAGCCTGCTGCGCCACAAGTCCTCCTTTTCGCCCATCGAGGTCTTCACGGCAGGGAAATTTCAGGCGGTAATCGACGACGAGACCGCCACCTCGCCCGGCAAGGTGCGCCGGCTGATTCTCTGTTCGGGGAGGATCTACTACGATCTGCTGGAAGCCCGCCAGGCACGGGGCGACGACGACGACGTGGCCCTGGTGCGGGTGGAACAGCTTTACCCCTTCCCACGCGCCGAACTGGAATGGGTGCTGGCCCGCTACGCCGAGGTCGAAACTTTGTGTTGGGTCCAGGAGGAACCGCGCAACATGGGTGCGTGGAGTTTTGTCTGCCCGCTCATCCAGCACCTGCTGGGCGAGGAGCGCCGCCTGGGCTATGTGGGTCGCGACAAGGCCTCCAGCCCGGCCACTGGCTCCTACCCGATGCACCAGCGCGAGCAGCGCGAGATCGTCGCCCAGGCCCTGGGCCTGGGCGACGCCCCTCCGGCCGAAGGACACGAGGAACTCTGGATCGAAGTGGCACAGTGAGGAGAACTGAATGGCAACCGAGGTAGTTATCCCGGAACTAGGAGAATCCATCGCCGAAGTGGTGCTGCTCGAATGGCTCAAGGCCGAAGGGGAGCGCGTCGAACGCGACCAGCCGGTCTGCGTGTTGGAGACGGACAAGGCCAATGTGGACCTGCCCGCCCCGGTGGCCGGGTACCTGCGCCGGCTAAAAGAGCCGGGCCAAACCCTCAAGGTGGGCGAGGCGGTGGCAAGTATCGAGGCCGAAGCCGGAGCTGCCGCACCCGTGCCTGCCGCCACACCCGCCGCTCCAGCACCCGCAGCCACTGCCCAGGGCGACAACCTCAGCCCGGCCGTGCGCCGCTTGGTCGAAGAGCATGGCCTCGACCCAGCCGCCCTCTCCGGCACCGGCAAGGGCGGCCGCCTCACCAAAGAGGATGTGCTGGCCCACCTGGAAAAACAGCCAGCACCCGTACCCGCGCCAGCAACTCCGCCTCCGGTTCTGGCTGCGCCCGTACCCACAGCCCCGCCTCCTGCCCTAACTGCACCCGCGCCACCCTCCCCAGCTGCTCCTGGCGAAGAGCGGACCCGGCGCGTGCCCATGAGCAAGCTGCGCCTGCGCATCGCCGAGCGCCTGGTGGCCGCCCAGCACCAGGCCGCCATGCTCACCACCTTCAACGAGGTGGACCTGAGCGCGGTGATGGCGCTGCGGGCCCGGTACAAAGAGCGTTTTACTGAGGTACACGGGGTCTCCCTGGGCCTGATGTCCTTCTTCTCGCGGGCCGTGGCCCTAGGCCTGCAGAAGTTTCCGGCAGTCAACGCCCGCATCGACGGCCTGGACGTCGTGTACCACGACTACGTACACCTGGCCATCGCCGTCAGCACCGAGCGCGGCCTGATGGTGCCGGTCCTGCGCCACGTTCAAGAGATGTCCCTGGCCCGCATCGAAACCGAGATCAAGCGCCTGGCCAAGGCAGCGCGCGAGAACAAACTCAGCCCCCAGGATTTGAGCGGCGGCACCTTCACCATCACCAACGGCGGGGTCTTCGGCTCCCTGCTCTCCACCCCCATCCTCAACGCGCCCCAGAGCGGCATCCTCGGCATGCACGCCATCAAGGACCGGCCCATCGCCGTGGAGGGCCGGGTCGAGATTCGGCCCATGATGTACCTGGCCCTCTCCTACGACCACCGCCTGATCGACGGCGAGCAGTCGGTCTCCTTCCTGGTGCGCGTCAAAGAATTACTCGAAGATCCCTCCCGCATGATGCTGGAGATCTGATGGCTGAGGGTACCTACGACCTGATCGTCATCGGCGCCGGCCCCGGCGGGTACGTGGCCGCCATACACGCTGCCCATCTGGGGCTCAAAGTGGCCTGCGTGGACAAGGGGGCCTTGGGCGGCACCTGCCTGAACGTGGGCTGTATCCCCAGTAAGGCCCTGCTCGAATCGAGCGAACTGTACTACCAGAACAAAAAAGGCCTCGCCCACCACGGCATCAGTCTGGGCGAGGTGGGCCTGGACCTGAGCGCCATGATGCAGCGCAAGACCAAGATCGTCCAGACCATGAACCAGGGCATCGCCGGCCTCTTCCGTCAGCAAAAAGTGGAGTTCGTCTCTGGGGCCGCCCGTCTGACTGGCCCGGGCAAGGTGCAGGTGGACGGGCAAGAACTGGAGGCCCGCCACATCCTGCGGGCCACCGGCAGTGTGCCCATCGAACTGCCCGGCCTGCCCTTCGACGGCAAACACGTCCTCTCCTCCACCGAAGCCCTGGCCTTTGAAGAGGTCCCCGAACGCCTGCTGGTCATCGGCGCCGGCGCCATTGGCCTGGAACTCGGCTCGG
>CAMAVQ010000181.1 GCA_945861755.1 Gemmatimonas phototrophica | reverse complement strand
GGCCATCGATTGCAGCATCCTCCACCAGCTCTCTTTCTGGGACGGGTTGGTGGTTGCCAGCGCTGCCAGCGCCGGGTGCGAGGTGTTGATGACCGAGGATCTCAACAGCGGCCAGGTCATCCGCGGAGTTAGAATCCAGAACCCCTTTGCGCTTTGAGTTGGCGCCCCGGAACCACGTTCTGCTGATTCCCTCCCTTCTGCGCCAACTATCTAGCGGAATTTGCATGGTGATGCCTGAAACGGACCGCGTTGACCGGGGTCTCGGGGCGTGATATGTTCCCTTCAAGCCTACAGAGGAGACCTGACCATGTCTCAGCATTTGCTCGTCGAACTGGAGCTACCCGAGGATCTGGAGAGGTTCCGGTTACCGCGTGGGGTGGATGACCGACTGCAGGTGTTGCTGGATCGCCAGGACCACGGCGACACTCTTACCCGAGAGGAGGAAGTCGAGGCCCAGGGTCTGGTCACCCTAGCCGAATTGCTCTCCCTCCTACAGTTGCGGACCCGGAGGATCTGGCAGGTGACCTACCCCCCGTCATGAATTACCGCGAGGAAGCAGCGTGTTTCAGGGGGACAAAGGAGATCCGGACCCGGCGGTTGAGTGCATTGGCAATACGCCGCAACATGGAAAGCGAATGCCCTTCGTAATCAGCACCTTCCAGCCGGCAGATGACCGAGGCTGTGGTTCCAATTTTCCGGGCGAGTTCTCTCTGGGTGAGGCTGGCCGCGGTGCGCAATTTGACGATCTGTGCCGCCACCTCCAGATTGGCCTCTTCCTCGGCGAGTAGGGCCTCCATCTCGGGCTTGCCGGCCACCAGATCTTGGTAGAGGATCTCCACCGCATCCGAGGTCACCAGTTTCTTCTTCTTTCTTTCACTTACCATCCAGTTCAAACCTCCGCCCTGTACGTGTACTGCTCAGGATTCCGGGCGAACCGCTGTTTTCGCTCGATAGCCCGGTCTACCTCCTGTGGAGGGACCTGACGCTCCTTCACCACCCCATGGGACAGCACCGCCACCTCCCGTCCGTGAAAAAAATAGAGGAGCCGGTAGTTGATGCCCTGCAGACCAACGCGAAGCTCGTAGATCCCCTCTCTCAGATAGTCAGTTTCTGGCCGGCGTAGGTCGTGACCCTGCTGCTCGAGACGCTTGATCCTGGCCAGACACTTGATCTGTGCCTTTGGAATGGGGGCTCTTATTCAGTCCAACGCCGGCACCGTGCCATCGTCCTCTAGGAAGAAGACTATCCGGGTCTCAGGCATCTTATCTCCCCAAGGTTGCCATACCCAAAGTTAGCAAAAAAGAGAACAAAACAAAAGCGCATCCTGGCACACCCCGGGACAGATGACAGCAGCGGCTCGGACGGCTCACAGCTGCCACACGATTTGAATCGATCATGAGCGGCTCCATCATTTCCCCTGCCTCGGCCACCTTTGCCTTTTGCCGCTGGCACAGGTAAATTCTGTAGGCACCAATTATGATGTTTATATTGATGCCCTTTGATGATGGAGACCTTCCCACCGGAAAAGAGGTGCCCATGTCCGTCCGCACGACCATCCACTTGGATGAGAACCTCTATACCCATCTGAAACGACGGGCCTCTTCCCGCAAGATGAGCCAGTTCATCAACCAGGCCATCGCCGAAAAACTCAACCACCTGGAACAGGCCGATCTCGAATCCGCCATGAAAAACGGGTACCTGGCTTCCCGTAAGGATCGCGCCCAGCTCAATAAGGATTGGGAGGCAGTGGACGGCGAAGGGTGGCCCGAGTGAAATCCCCCAAGCGCGGCGAGATCTACCGGGTCAGCCTGGACCCGACCATCGGCACCGAGATCGCCAAAACCCGTCCTGCCCTGATCAATTCCAACGACACCGGCAACCAGTTCTCAGAGCGGGTGGTGGTCGCCCCAATCACCTCCCAGAACACGGAAAAGGTCTACCCCTTTGAGGTGCTGATTCCCGCCGGCGAGGGCGGCCTCACGCAAGCATCCAAGGCCCTGCTCGACCAGATCCGCTCAATCGACAAACAGCGGCTGAAGAAACGGCTCGGTACGCTCGGATCAGACAGGATGACAGAAATTGACCAGGCGATCCGCCTCAGTCTTGCAGTCTAGGCGCGAAGGCTGATTCCTTAGGCACTGCGGATTTCGAGGGTTACTTCTGGGGTTACATATATACAAGCTGTTGTTTTTTATAAGTCACAACCTGCCTTACAAGCAGGAGGTCGCTGGTTCGAGCCCAGCATTGCCCACCACCTATAAACGCCCCTGGAGGCAGGTTCTGTCCTCCAGGGGCGTTTGATTTTTATATCTATTAGGCCCAGGAGTGGTCGGCCCGGCAGCGCTGGGCAAGGGCGGCATCCTGGGTATCGCGGATCACAAAGACGCCGTGCCTGCCAGCTTTCGCAGCGCCGAGGCGCGGGTCGGGTGCCGCAGCTTGCTGAACGCCATCTCCTTGATCTGCCGCACCCGCTCCCGGGTGATGCCCAGGCCGGCGCCGATCTGCTCCAGGGTCAGAGCCTCGGTGCCTTCCAGGCCAAAGTAGAGACGGATGACGCGCAACTCCCGCTCGGAAAGGGTACTGAGTACCCCCTGCAGTTCCTTCCTGGCCGACGCGCGCAACACCGCCGCATCGGGCGACTCCTGGCGGGTATCCTCGATGGTGCTGAACAGACTGCGTTCGTCGTCCCCATCAAAGGCCTCATCCAGCGAAAGCGTCCCGCGAGCGCTCAGCAGGGTATTCATTACCTCCTCGGCGGAGACCTCCAACTCAGCAGCAATCTCCTCCACGTCGGGCTCGTGCTCGCGGCCCTGACCCAGCCGGCGCGAGACTTTGGCGATGTCCCGGAGCAGGCCCAATTTATTGAAGGGCAGGCGCACCGTGCGGGCCTGGTCGGCGATGGTCTGGAGGATGGACTGCCGAATCCACCACACCGCGTAGGAGATAAACTTGAAGCCCTTGGCCCCGTCAAAGCGCTCGGCAGCCGTCAACAATCCCAGGTTGCCGGCACTGATCAACTCGCAGAAGGGCAGACCCCGGTGTTGGTAGTTCTTGGCGATGTCGACGACAAAACGCAGGTTGGCCTGCACCAACTCGTCGCGGGCCGCCAGGTCGCCCTGCTGGATACGGACCGACAGCCCCACCTCCCGCTCGCGCGACAGCGGTATCGACCCGGTGATGTCATGGAAGTAGCGCTGCAGCGTGTGATCTTCGTCGCCAAAGACTTCTTTCATGACATCCCCTATAGGGGTGAAGAGTGGTGGTGCTGCGGCTCTCAAACAGAAGTCTGATTCGCGCCCAATATAGCCGGGAAGAGGGCCTTTACCTAAAGAAACTTCGCAGGCCGGGTATCTAACGAGCCGTAGGGACCGCGTCCAGCTCAATAAGGACTGGGAGGCAGTGGACGGCGAAGGATGGCCCGAATGAAATCCCCCAAGCGCGGCGAGGTCTACCGGGGCGGCCTGGACCCGACCACCGGCACCGATTCAGTAGGCCACCTGGACCAGTCGGCTCAGCCTCTCGCTGCGGGCATCCCCCTCAACCGCAAGGTGCAACAGGTAGATGCCCGGCGGCACCCGTTTCCCCCAACTTCGCGACCGTCCCAGATGAATGCTTGGGCGCCGGCGATCCCCTCCTGCCCCACCTCCCGCACCAAACGACCTGCCAGGTCAAAGATGCGCAGAGACAAGGGTCGGCTTTCAAGGACATTCACCAGGGCAATACCCACGTGTATTTCGTCGTTGATCCCATCGCCATTGGGGGTAAGTACCGGGGTAGTGATAGCCAGATTTGCGAATAGCCCGCTGCTGATCGGCAGACGCACCACGTCCGTGCTGCTGGCCACCCGCTCCGTGACATCCCCTGGCTCAACCTGCTGCCGCATTCCACGCTGGTGGTCTTCCAGAAATACCTCGAAGCGGGTGGCGTCGAGAAAGATGGCGGCATCAAAGCGCACCTCCACCAATTCGCCCTGGCGTACGGAGCGGGGGAAGCGCAGCTGGAATCCCTTGCCATTGGGTTCCACCTCGGCGGCAGTGCGTTCGTCGCTCAAGAAGGCGTCCACAAAACGCAGGGGCGTGGAGGCCTCAACAACGAGGCGGTCGAATCCGGCAGCGGTGACCGGCGATCTCAGGAATGAGAGAATGTTTGCTCGACGCCCGGCACCGCCGCCACCGGATAGATTTCCCCTGCTACTTCTTGAGCCAGGGGAGTGGAAAACTCCACGCTCAGCCAGTCCAGGGCCGCTGCCCTATCCGGGGGTAGCCGAGATCAGGCGCGCCTCTAACTCCAGATAGCGGCGGGGCGAGGGGGATTGGAAGACCTCGCCCGAGAGCAGATAGGGCGGGCTCCACGGGCTCCGGTGCCTGCCGGCAGCAGCCGTGGTATCCACCGGCCCCCGGAAACTGGGGACCAGTTTCTCCCACCGTTTTTGGGTGACCTCCTTGCCGTTCTTGTCGTGGTAAGCTACCTGATGTATCAGCTCAATTCCGGTGCGGCTGCGCACCTCCAGTCGGGTCCCTGGAGGGGTATCAGCCCTGAAACGGATGGCGTTTACAATCTTGTCGCTGCCCAGATCGACGAGGGGCGAGCGCAGCCGCACCACTAGGGGATAACCTGTCCCGTAGACCTGAAGTTCTGCCGTGGTGCCGCGGGCACTGCAGCCCTGAGCAAGACTGACCGAACTTCCTTCCAGACCCGTGGCACAGGCGCTGTCCCAATACTTCCAGGCAATGCGTACATACTGGGCGGGGGTCAGCGCAAAACGGTGATCCGCCAGCCCCTGCCGCTTGTTCTCCTCGGTGCTGAAGCCCGTGAACTGCTTTTGCCATACCAAGGCGCCATCCGGGGTGAGGGCACCCTCCGAGGTCAGAATCTCGTAGAAGCGAAAAAGGTCTCGATCTGCACTTCCAGCAGTTTTGCCCCAGGTGCTGTTTTGAGGACCACCAGGCGCAGGATCTGGATTGCGCTTTGATCTGCCTGGTCAGGGGCAAAACTCACCTGGTGTCGTTTGTTGTCCAGCAAAACGCCGGGCATCCAGCACCGCGTCGATGTCCTGGCGCACCGGCACCAGCTGGATCTGACCCTCCCGGATCAGCTCCACTGCACCCAGGGGCACCTTCCATTGCTGCAAGTCCTGCACCGTGTCAAAGCGGAGCTGGTCCGCGGCCAGGCTCAGCGGCAGGCAGAGCAGCACCCCTAGCGAGGATCTCATGTTTCACTCTGCCTGTGCGCCATTGTTCCAGAGAACGATGGCGCAGCGTCAACGGATCTGGAGGTTAGATGGGTAAAACCCGACAAGGGTACGTAAACCGTCGTAGGACTTCCCCTAACTGCTCTTTGCACGATGGAGAACAGCCGGCGTGTGCGGCGGTGCCCCGTTCAGATTCTGGACAGCGCTTCTCTCAACTCCACCTCGCGGAATGACTGGCGCAAGGGAGCTGGCTGCTCCCAATCCGACCACTGCCGGCGCAAGGGTTGCACGGTATCTTCGGTGGGGACAGAGTCGAGCACTGCCAGAGCCCACTTCTGCAAGAGCGGATTCCCGCACTCGACAACAAGATCGGCTGGCCTCACGATGCCGCTGCTGGAGTACGCAAAACAGTGTCTGATGTTGCGTCTTGCACTTTCCAGTTCCACGGGCGCAATCTGCGTCTCTCGTGTTTTTTCGTCCGGCACCAGCAGCACTGTCACTCCTCGGTCGGTAATGGCCTCCGCTGTCCGCTGCGGATCAGCGGACACCTGGACGTTCTTGTGCGATGGCCATATATCGCACATGCCATAGTCGGCGCAAGGGGTGCAGTGCTGAAAGATAAAGAAATCGGGATAGGCAAAGAACTCCGCCCCCCGCTCGCGGTAGCGGTCATAGAAGGCGGTGACGTATGCCATGATCAGGACGATGGCGCCGAGACCTTCGCAGGGCTGCGACATGAGAATGCCCACTCGCTCCGTGTCCTTCACCTGAGAGAAGAACGATGCGTGGGTGACTTCCCGGCCTCGCCACTCAATCCTGAAGTCCGTGCCTCTGAGGCTGCTGCTATGCATGGGCCGGCTCCTGTGGATGATTGGCCAGGGCGGTGCCCGTCAGGGTCAGTTCTCCTCCACCTGGCTCGCGACCCACGGGTTATTTCGCGCCCGGCGTTCTTCCCGGACCTCGCAGACCTCGGCGAACCGGGCCACCGAGACGAGGAAAGCGCGGGCATTCCGCCTCAACCGCTTGGCCGCGACCAGGGGATGGTTGATTTTCCCGTCGACTTCTGGTTTTTCCATATCCGCCCTCTACTTCTTGCAGGTACTGCCCTTCCCGATTCCCCTCCACGGCTGCCAGAGGGGTCCTATCCCCAATCAGCCACCATGGCGTCGCCGTGGGCCCGCAACTGCGGCACATTCTGGGTCCCGGTGGCCCCGGTGTAGGGGCCGTATTGGGAACCGCCTTTTTCGGCATACGCGGCGATGGGCTTGATCCGATCCTGGACCGCTTTGCGGACATACAATAGGCCGCACCCCTTGGGCGCCAATATCTACTTGTGACTGCT
>CAMAVQ010000180.1 GCA_945861755.1 Gemmatimonas phototrophica | reverse complement strand
CGGGTCGGTGCCGGTGGCCGGTGGGTTGGTGCTCTGCCTGGTGCGCATGAATCACCTTCTCGAAGTGGACACCCGCAATCTGACCATGACGGTAGAGCCCGGGGTGATCACCCAGCAGATCAGCGACGCGGCCATGGCTGCCGGGCTCTTTTATCCCCCTGATCCGGGCTCAATCAAGATCTCGACCATAGGCGGCAACGTCGCCAACAATTCGGGCGGCCTGCGCGGGCTCAAGTACGGGGTGACCCGCGACTACGTGATGGCCCTGGAGGTGGTGTTGGCCGACGGCCGCATCCTCAACACCGGCACCAAGTGTGTCAAGGATGTGGCAGGTTTCACTCTCAAGGATCTTTTTATAGGCTCGGAGGGCGCGTTGGGGGTGATCACTCGCATCACCCTCAAGCTCATCCCCCAGCCGGCGGCCAAACGCACCCTGTTGGCCATGTACGACAAGATGACGGACGCGGCCCAGACCATCTCGGCGATCATCGAAAACAAGATTATTCCCTGCACGCTAGAATTTCTCGACCGCACCACCATCCAGTGTGTGGAAGCGTATGCCAAGATCGGCTTGCCCACCGACGCCGAGGCCGTGCTGTTGATGGAGGTGGATGGCCACCCGGCCCAGGTAGAGGAACAGGCAGCGCAACTCGAAGCTCTGGCCCTAGCCCATCATGCCCGCCAGGTACGGCGGGCCCAGGACGATGCCGAGGCCCTGCGGTTGGCCACGGCGCGGCGATCGGCCTTCAGCGCCCTGGCCCGGCTGGCCCCCACGGTGATCCTAGAGGACGTAACGGTGCCGCGCAGCGAACTGGCCAAGATGGTCGCCTACGTCCAAGAGGTGGGCGAGCGTTTCCAGTTGCGCATCGGCACCTTCGGCCACATGGGCGACGGCAATCTGCACCCCACCTTTCTCACCGACGAGCGCAATGAGGAGGAGATCCAGCGGGTGGAAAAAGCGATGCGCGAGATTTTCGAGTACGCCGTGCAACTGGGCGGCACCATCACCGGCGAACACGGGGTGGGCCTGGCCAAAAAGCCTTTCCTTGCGGGTGCCCTGGGGCCGGTGGCCATCGACGTGATGCGGCGGGTGCGCAAGGGCTTTGATCCCAACGGCATCCTCAATCCGGGGAAGATCTTCGATTGAACACCTCCCCATCGGCCAATCTGCTCAAGTCCCTCGACTACTCGGTGATCCAGCAGTGTATGCACTGCGGCCTGTGCCTGCCCACCTGCCCAACCTATGCTATGACCCTGCAGGAGCGCTCTTCGCCTCGGGGGCGCATCGCCATGATCCGCGCCATCGCCGATGGCCGGCTCGAAGCCGGCAAGGCCTTTGCCGAGGAGATGTACTATTGCCTGGGTTGTCTGGCCTGCCAGACGGCCTGCCCGGCCGGGGTGGACTACAGTACCCTTTTTGAACACGCCCGCGCCGAGGTGGAAAGGACCGGGGTGCTGAAAAGCCTCAAACGCTCGGCTATCCGCGCCTACCTTCTCAAACGACTTTTTACCTCCAAGAAAAGGCTGCGGCGCTTGGGTCGAATCTTGTACCTGTACCAGCAGAGCGGTATGCAGGATCTGGTGCGCCGCAGCGGCCTCTTGCGCCTGCTGCCTGCTTCATTGCGCGGCCTAGAGCCTTTGACGCCAGTGGCTCAGGCCAAATCCACCAGCCAGCTTTTCAAAGAGCGTCTGCAGGCCCGCAATCCCGCCCAGCCCCGCTACCGGGTGGGGCTGCTCAGCGGTTGCGTGCAGGATCTAATTTTTTCCCAGATCAACGCCGACACCATCGAGGTGCTGCAAGAGAACGGCTGCCAGGTGCTCTTGCCCCCAGACCAGCAGTGCTGCGGCTCGTTACACGGCCACAACGGCGAGGTGGAGACGGCCCGCGCCCTAGCCCGGGTCAACATCGATGCCTTTGTCCCCGAGGAATTGGACGCGGTGATCACCAATGCCGGGGGGTGTGGCTCCCACATGCTGCACTACGACCACCTGTTGGCCGGCGACCCCCGATATGCGGCAAGGGCTGCGGTGTGGAGTACCAAGGTGAAGGACATCCACCAGTTTCTGGTGGAGATCGGTTTCAGAGCGCCGCGGACCGGGCGGCCCCAACGCCTCACCTATCACGATTCGTGCCATTTGCGCCATGGCCAGAAGGTGTGGGTGGCCCCCCGCCAGGTGCTCAGCGCCATTCCGGGGCTGGAGCTGGTCGAGTTGAAGGAGGCCGACTGGTGTTGTGGCAGCGCCGGGATCTACAATATCACCCAGCCCGAGGCGTCGATGACACTGCTGGACCGCAAGATGGGGCATGTGCGCGCCACCGGAGCACAGATCGTTGCCACCGCCAACCCCGGTTGCGCCATCCAGTTGCAGCACGGGGGGCGGCGCAGCGACCTGCCCTTGGAGGTGGTCCATCCGGTTTCGCTGCTGGCCGAAGCGTATCGCGCCGAAAAGGAGGAATCCCGATGAAGGTCTACGGACTTACCCTCAACCTGAAAGATGATCCCGCGCTCATCGAGAAATACAAACACTACCATCAACATCCCTGGCCCGAGACTTTACAGGGATTGCTGGAAGTGGGGATCCTCGACATGAAGATCTTTCTGTTGGGCCGGCGGATGTTTATGTATATGACCACCCAGGACGCTTTTGACCCAGCGGTGGATTTCCCCCGCTATATCACCCAGAACCCCAGGGCCGGGGAGTGGGACGTGCTGATGCGCACCTTCCAGGAAAAGGTGCCCGAGGCCGGCGAAGGGGAATGGTGGGCGCTGATGGAAAAAGCCTTCGACCTGCAGGACCATCTTCCAGCCAAAGGAGCACAGCGATGAACAAAGCAGCCAGACCCACGGGCCGGGTGGCCGGCAAGGCCGCCTTGGTCACCGGCGCTGCATCTGGCATCGGCGAGGCCACGGCCCTGCTGCTGGCCAGGGAAGGGGCGATGGTGGCGGTGGTGGATGTGGACGAGAAGGGCGGCAACAGGGTGGTGGCGCGGATCAAAAAAAGCGGTGGCCAGGCCCTTTTCATCAAGGCAGATGTGGGCAAATCAGCCCAGGTGAAACGCATGATCGAGGGCACTGCCAAGGCCTTTGGCCGACTCGACATCATCCACAACAACGCCATCTGGTTCCGCAACGGCAACGCCATCGAGCTGGAGGAGAAGGACTGGGACCGCACCCTTGATGTGGGGCTTAAGACCATTTACCTGAGCGCCAAGTACGGGGTGCCGGTGATGAACAAAAGCGGCGGCGGGGTCATCATCAACACCGCCTCGGTACACTCGCTAGTGGGGTTTGCCCAACACACCGCCTACGACACCGCCAAAGCCGGCATCCTGGGGTTGACCCGAGTCCTGGCGCTGGACTTTGGTCCACGGGTGCGGGTCAACGCGGTATTGCCCGGGGCCATTCTCACCCCGCTGTGGAAAGGGGTCACTCCTCGGGATAGGCGTCGTTTTGCCACCATGGTGCCCGCCAAACGCCTGGGCAAACCAGAGGACATTGCCTGGGCGGTGCTCTATCTGGCCTCGGACGAGGCTTCTTTCGTCACTGGCACGACGCTGGTGGTGGACGGTGGGCTGCTGGCGCGCACGATGTGAGGGAGGGGAATCCGTGATCTACAATTTCAACCCCGGGCCGGCAGTGGTGCCACCTGTGGTCCTGCGCGAGGCGGCCGAGAATCTGGTCGATTTCCGCGGGCAGGGGCTGTCCATCGTCGAGATGAGCCACCGGGGCAAGGCCTACGAAGGGGTGCATCAGGAGGCCATCGACGGCTGCCTGCGCCTCTATGGTCTGGGAGAGGAGTTCACCGTGCTCCTGCTGCAAGGCGGGGCTTCGCTGCAATTTGCCATGGTGCCGATGAATCTGTTGCCGGCTGGCCGTTCCGCCGACTATATCAGCACCGGCCAATGGTCGAAGAAGGCCATCGAAGAGGTGGAGATCCTGGGCCGGCGCTGCCGGGTTGCCGGTAGCAGCGAAGGGGAGAACTTCACTTTCATCCCCTCTCAGGACCAATTGACCCTGGACCCCGAGGCCGAGTACCTGCACCTGACCACCAACAATACCATCTACGGCACCCAGTACCAGACCCTGCCGCGCTCGGATGGGGTCCCCATTGTCGCGGACATGTCCTCGGATCTGCTGTCGCGGCCCCTGCCCTGGGGACAGATCGGCCTGGCGTACGGCGGGGCGCAGAAGAACGCCGGCATTGCCGGTCTGACGGTGGTCATCGCCCGGCGCGCGCTGCTCGAAAGAGGGGGTGCCGGCACCGGGGTGCCCACGGTAATGCGGTACAGCACGCACGTCAAGACCAATTCCCTCTACAATACCCCACCGGTATTTGCGGTATACCTGTTTAGCCTGGTGCTGCGCTGGATCGAGGCCGAGGGCGGGCTGGAAGGCATGGCCCGACGCAATGGATACAAGGCCAGCCTGGTGTACCAGGCCATCGATCAATCGGGCGGGTTCTACCAGGGCCACGCCCGGCCGGATTCGCGTTCGGCGATGAACCTGACCTTCAAGCTGGCCGACCGCGCGCTGGAGGGTCTCTTCTGCGCCCAGGCCGAAGCCGCGGGTTTGATCGGCCTCAAGGGGTACCGCTCGGTGGGCGGGGTGCGGGCCTCACTTTACAATGCCATGGACGAGGAGGGCTGTCGGGTCCTGGCCCAGTTCATGGGGGATTTTGCCAGCCGGCACGGCTGATAAAAGAGGAAAAGGATATGTATACAAATGGGAGAACTGCCGCCCTGCCGCGCCAGGTGTGGATCACCAGTCTGACCCAGGAAGGCATGGAAGGAGCGACCGTGGGGGAGGTGGTCGCCAGCGCGGTGCGGAAGATGGAGAGCCTATCCTCCTTTAGTCCAGACATCGTCTGTCTGCCCGAAACCTTCCATGTGGCTGGCCTCAGCGGCAGGCAACCAAAGGTGGCCGAAGTTGCAGAAACGCCCCCTGGGCCGCTGACCCAACCCTTCATCGAATTCGCCCAAAAGCACCACTGCTATGTGATCTGCCCCATCTACACCAGGGAAGGAGACCGCTGCTACAATGCGGCGGTGCTGATCGACCGGCAGGGCCAGATCATGGGGGAGTACCGCAAGATGCGCCCGACCGAGGGCGAGATCGAGGACGGCGTGCTGCCCGGCCCGCCCGAGGCACCGGTGTTTGAGGCGGATTTCGGGCGCATCGGTGTGCAGATCTGCTTCGATATCCAGTGGCCGGAAGGATGGCAGCAGTTGGGGGAAAAGGGAGCCGAGGTGGTGTTCTGGCCTTCGGCCTTTGGCGGCGGCCAGATGCTCAATGCCATGGCCTGGATGCACCGGTACTGCGTGGTGTCGAGCACCCGAAAGGACCGCGCCAAGATCTGCGATATCACCGGCGAGGAACTCGCCTGCTCCGGCCGTTGGCAGAGCTGGGGCTTGAGCGCAGCGCTAAATCTGGAGAAGGTGCTCTTGCACACCTGGCCCTATGTGCAGCACTTCAGGGAGATTCAAGCCAAGTACGGCCGCCGGCTCCGCATCCACACCCTGCATGAGGAGGAATTCACCCTGATCGAGAGCCTTTCGCCGGAGGTGGAGGTGGCCCAGGTGATGCGGGAGTTTGGCCTCAAGACCCATCGGGAACACCTGCAGAGCGCCACACAGGCCCAGGAAGCGTTTTGGCTGGAATGCCGGGAAGGGGAGTAGATGGACTGGAATATCCGCAAGCGGGGCCGGGTCACCTACTTCACCAAGAAGACCAACGGCCTCTTCTCTGATCTGGTGGTGGAGGACTTAGACAACGGCGACCAGAAGCTCTATTTCGTCGGCATGACCGGGGCCCTGGCCGCCACCAATGAG
Source organism: Gemmatimonas phototrophica (assembly GCA_945861755.1). GTDB lineage: Bacteria > Latescibacterota > UBA2968 > UBA8231 > UBA8231 > SICG01. The sequence continues at coordinate 716 of CAMAVQ010000180.1, read as the reverse complement.
CTGCATTTGGACGAGGTGGCGCGTATGGACCCCGAACACGAGATCCCGCGGGTCTTCGATACCTGGGAGCTCTATGTGCGCGAGGCCGGGGTCTGCGATTCTTTGGCCGACCTGGATTTCCTCGAGGTACACGCCTTCGGAGCGGCGCCCAAGACCCCCAATCCCGCCACCGACCCCGAGGGGTTTCTGGCGGAGAAAAAGCGTTTGCGCCAGGCCTATTCGCGGGCCTATGCCGAATACTGGAAGGGAAAGATGCCGGACAACGGCCTGCCGGTGCGTTTTACCGTGTACCTCGAAGAACTGCCCGATGCGGAAGCTAGCTACGAGTTCGGGGCCACGGCGCTTTACCAGCGCAATAAATAGCTCCATCCCCGGATCTGATTGAGTCCCTGCCGGCCACGCGCCGGCAGGGATTTTTGTTTATCCCCCCTGCTCCTCAAGGCTTCCGCCGCCCTCCTAATTGCGCATTGTCGCGCAATCTCCAGCAAGTAAATCATCCGCCAGGGATTGCCGCCTGCGCCAGCAGGCAGGGAGTGAAGATCTGCCAAATATCGCAAAAACAATCACTAAAGATTAGGTTGGCGAAGAGTGGCACATGCTTTGCAAGCCGTCGTCCCATCAGGCAGCACCTCACCTATAAAAGGAGGATTCGCCATGAAGTGGACGATCTGCACCTATACCGCGGTCCTGGCCGCGTCGCTCTGGGCCTGCGGCGG
>CAMAVQ010000179.1 GCA_945861755.1 Gemmatimonas phototrophica | reverse complement strand
GCCGGACATGGCCCCCTGAGGGTCGGTCCAGGTCCGGCAGCGACGTTTCTCTGCTAGGTTATACGGAGATCAGGGCGAAACGTTCAATGGGCTGGATACTTTGGCGGGGAATATTAACAAAAGAGGCTTGAAGTTGCGGAGAAGAGAACTGCTAAAGAAAAACCATCGAGCGCAGCGCCTCAGGTCTTGCGCTCCTTCTTCTTGGCCGCCGGGAAGAGCACGTTGTTGAGGATGAGCCGGTAGCCCGGCGAGTTGGGGAAGAGGGCCAGCTGGGTGGGCGGGTCGCCCACATGGTGCTGGTGGTCCTCCGGGTCGTGGCCCCCGTAAAACGTGTAGGTGCCCTTGCCCACCTGTCCATGGATGTACTTGACCTCGTCGCCGCCTTCCACCTGCCCCAGGATGGTCACCGACTTCTTGACCTGATGTTTGTGGTAACCGGTGGTTTGTCCCAGGAAACCGTCAACCACATTGGTGTGGCACTGGGTGAGCATGGTGGGCACCGGGTCGTACTTGGCCGAGAACTCGAAGAGGGTGAAGTAGTCGGCCTCGGCCGAACGCACCTGCCTCCCCTCCTTGGGACTGGTGTCGAGGTCGGAGAACTCGTAGACCAGGGGGTTCATCTCCAGGGTGAAGTTCTCAAAGGCGATGCAGCGGCTGAAGTCGAGTTTCTGTTGGGCCTGGGGATCGGCCGGATCGCCGTCGAAGATCGCCGGGGCGATGTCCACCCCGCCGGCAGCCAGGGCAATGTCGAAACTGTCGGTGGCCGAACACATGGCAAAAAGAAACCCCCCCTGGCGCACGTATTCGCAGATGGTGCGGGCCACCGCCTTTTTTTCGTCGGAGACCTTGGCAAAACCCAGACGCCGGGCCTGGGCTTCGTACTGGAGCTGCTGTTCTTGGTACCAGGGCTCGTGGCCGAAGCTGGCGAAGAACTTCCCGTACTGGCCGGTGAAATCCTCGTGGTGCAGGTGCAGCCAGTCGTAGTCGGCGAGTTTGCCCTGCAGCACCTCGGGGTCCCAGATCTTGTCGTACTCGATCTGGGCGTATTCCAGGGCCATGGTCACCGCATCGTCCCAGGGCTTGGCCCCAGGCGGGGTGTACACCGCCACCCGGGGTGCCTTCTCCAGACGCACCACATCCATGTTGCCCTGGTCGATCTCGGCGTAGAGGGCGGCGGCCTGACCCTCGGAGACCAGCGCGCCGGAGACCCCGCGGATCTGCGACTCCTGCACGAACTCGGGCCGGGCTTCCATCAGGAAAGAACCCCCCCGGTAATTGAGCAACCACTCGACCGGGGCCCCCTGCTTCAGGCTCCAGAAGGCCAGCCCATAGGCCTTGAGGTGGTCGCGCTGCTCCAGATCCATGTAGACCAGCAGCCGGTCGGCACCGGCTGGGATGCGCAGCAGGAGCAGGAAAACCAAAGAGCAGCCCCAGTGTTTCATCATCTGCCTCCCTGTGACTGGCGGCGCAGCCGCTGAATGTGCAGGCGCACCTCGGGAAGACGGGCGTCGTCGGGGAAACGGGCCAGCACCGCCTCGTATGCGGCTAGTGCCTCGGCCCATTCGCCGCCGGCCTCGTGTAAGGTCGCTGCTTCTAGTTGCGCTTCGGCAGCATAGGGGCTCTTGGGAAACTGAGCGCCCAGGCGCTGGTAGAGGAGCAGCGCGGCGGCCGGATCGCGCCCGGCCTGCCACCTGCCCTGGGTGAGCAGACTCAGGTCCTGGAGGCCATCCCCGGTGTCCAGTTGCGCCCACTCCTGGTCGGCCCGTCGGCCCTGGCGCAGACGCAGCTGGGCCCGGGAAAAAATCTGAAATTGGTCGGCATTTTCCTGGTAGCGTTCGATCAGCGCCAGCAGGCCCAGCGCATCGTTGGCACCCGGATCACCAGGGTCCTGGCGGACCAGTTCCTCCAGTTGGGCGGCCGCCTCCTTGAAGTTGCCCTGAAAGTATTGCATCTCGGCCTGGCGCCGGCGGGTCCAGCGGGCTGTCTGCGCGGCCTGGCGTCGCACCTGATCCAGGCAGGCCGAGGCTTCGTCCAGGTGATCGGCGCGCAGGGCACTTTCGGCCAAGAGGCCCCAGGCCGCCGCGGTCCAGGGACCGCTGCCCGAGCGGGTCAACTGTTCCAGGGCGGCGCGGGCCGCGGCCGTATCCCCGGCAGCCAGGGCCGTCTGCCCCTTCAGGAAGAGCACCGCCCCGCGCTCCCGCCCGGCTTCGGGCGACCAGTCCCCCAACTCGCCGGTCTCCAGATAATGCTGCAGGCCGGGGTCCAGCCCCCAGCAGAGGCCGGCCCAGCCCAGCAACAAGGCGCAGACAACGCTGGTCATTGCGCCCCCCTCTGGCCCTGCAGATCCTGGTAGACCTGCTCGTAATATTGCTGGATGAGGGCGCGGTATTCGTCTGGATAGTTGCCTTCGAGGGCCCGCTTCATCGCCGCCCGCAACTGGTCGTAGGCCTGCCCCAGATCGGCCGGCAACGCGCCCGCCCCGGTGTAGGCCTGGTCCTGGCCACTCTCGGAGCGGCGCTTCTCCTCCATGCCCTGGGTGTGCATGGAGCGGCTGGCGTCGAGCATGCGGTGGAGAATGCGCTGCTGAGCGGCGAGGGTCTGGGGACTGAGCCGCTGGTTGCGCAGCTGGTCGGCCACTGATTTGGCTTCGTCTTTAAGAGATTCCACCCGCCGCTGGGCGCCACCCTGCCCCCGCATCTGGCGCTCCAGCATTTCGAGGGCCTGGGAAATGCGGTCCTGCTCGGCGGCCAGGCGGTTCATTTCCCCACGCGGATCTCGGCCCTGTCCCCGGGGGCCGGGCTGCTGGCCCTGGCCCATGGCCTGCTGGGTGGCCTGGTTGAGGTTGGCCTGCTGCTCCGAGAGGCCCAGCAACTGCTGCATGGCCTCGCCAAAGCTGGAAGGCATCTGGGATTTGGCCAGGTTGTCCATACTCTGGCGCAAGAGCAGGGCGGTCTCGTTGAGATTGCGCATGGCTTCGGCCTGTAGCCCGCCGGCTAGGTGGGCCTCCTGCTGGCCCAACAACTGGGCCGCCTGCTGCATATTGCGCAGGGCATAGCCCAGGGCGGTGCTCAGCCCTGGGTCCAGACTGAGGGTCTGTTTGCCGGCCTTGGCCAGGCGCTCGGCCACCACGCCAGCCCCCTGCAGCAGGGCGAACTGGTCCTGGGCCAACTCAGCGGGAGCCGGGGCGTCGGGCGACACGCCCAGCCCGCCCAGGGCTTCCTGACTTTCGGACAGGTGAAGCAGCTCGCCCAGGGCCTGCTGCAACTGGCGGCCGATCTGTTTCTTCTGCCGCGAGGAAAAATCTCCCTGCATCTTGCGCATGCTCGCCGAGAGGGTTTTCAGATCGCCGGACAGGCTCTCGCCCTTCCGGCGCGCCTCCGTCATTTGCTGGGCGTTGAGCTGGCGGGTCATCTCCTGCATGCGCTGGGATAGCTGCTGCTCCTGCATGGTGCGGGCCTGGGCCTGAAGGCGTTGGGCGATCTCCTGATCATAGGCCTTCATCTCCTCGCTCAGCTTATCCAGATCCCTTTTCAACTCGTCCGTGTCCTGCTGCAGCCGGCTCTCCTGGGGGGCCAGGCCCGTCTCTTTGCGCTCGGCCCCCTGGTTGACCTGCTCCTGCCGTTTTTCCAGCTCCTCAGCGCGTTTGACCGCCCCCTCCAGATGCTGCTCTGCCTGGATCTGGCGCAGCAGAGCTAGGGTGCGGTCGAGTCGCTGCTGAAAGATCCGCTGGTTTTCGTTGAACTCCTTGAGGGCCTGGGCCAGATCCTCGGGGGTGGAGGACTGCATGGCCTGTTGCAGCTGGGCCAGGGCCTGCTGCAGCTCGGGGCTGGCCACCTCGGCCATCAGCTGGCGGATCTCCTCCATCTTCTGCAGCAGTTCCTGCGAAGCCAGGCCGCTCTGCTCCAACTTCTGGGCCGTCTCCTCCAACTGCCTGGCCAATTCCTCCACCGCGCGGGCCCGGGCTTCTTCGCCGGCCAGGGCCGACTCCAATTCCTTCTTTTTTTCCCAGCTCATTTCCTGGTTCTTGAGGGCCTCGCGCCGCACCTGCTCCAGATAGCGCTGGGTATCTTCCTCCTCCTTGGCCCACACCTCCAGACTGTCCTGGTGCTGCTCCTGGGTCTGGGCCACCTCCTCGTAGAGTTCCTTCAGCGAAGGGTAACGCAGCGAGTACTCGGGCGTGGCGCTTTTCTTGGGGCCGGCGACCGCGTCGTTGTCAAAGGCCTCGATATGATAGAAAACCCGATCCTCGGGCAGCAGATCCAGATCCCCCAGGGCCCAGGTCTGGGCCAGGCTCACCTGCCGGCCTGCCCTGAAGGGCAAGTCGCGGCGCTGGTCGGCCTGGTCGTTGATGCGCCAGATCAGGCTCAGACGCCCCACGCCAAAATCGTCGGCCGCCTCCACCTTGAGGCCCACATTCATACTTTTGGGCAGATCCAGGTCGCGGCCCGGCTCGGCCAGGGCCACGCTGGGCGGGGCGTCGCGCAGCACCTGGATGAGGTAGCGGATAGGGTCGCGGCTGGCGACCCCTTTCTGGTCACGCAGTTCGAGGTGGTAGTGGCCCTCGCGCTCGATGGTCAGACCGGTGCGGGCCCGCACGCCCTCCACCTGCATGGCCTGGCGCAGGGTGTCGTCGCGCACCAGTTCGGCAGTGGCCAGGGGCTGGCTGGCCTCCAGTTCGAGCAACACCTGGGTGCCGGCCAGGCCACTGATGTCGCCGTTCTCCTCGTCGCTGCGCACCGACAGGCCGCTATACGCGGGATAGTGGTACTCGAGGCGCAGGCGCTGGACCACCGGCGGCGCAATCACCTGCACCTGATAGACCGGGGTGCGGCCCTCGCCGGCCTCCACCTGATAGGCAAAGGGCCGCTGCACCTGCTTGAACAAGTAGCGCAGCGAGTCGGCGTCGAGGGCCAGCTCCTCCTCCTGCCACAAGGTGCCTTCTGCCTCGCGCCACTTCAGGCGCGCGCTGGGAGGCCGCACACCTTCGAAGCGCAGTTGCAGCGCCAAGTCGGCACCCTTGACCACCTCGGTGTCGCCCGGCACCAGGGCGATGCGGGTGCGGGAGGGGCGGGCAAAGGCGGTGAGCGGATGGGCGCAGCGGTGGAGGGCATCCCCCAGACTCTCCCCGGCCAGGGCCAGGGCCAGCAACGCGGCCAAAGCTGTCCCACCTAACTGGCGCAGTCGGTGTTTGCAGGGCCCGGCGTCGATCACCTGGGCCGGTGCCACCTGGGCCAGCAAGCCGGCGGCCCGCTCCACCGTGGCCTCCAGCAGCGAAGCCGAATAAAGCTGGGCAGCGCGGGGGTCCTGCCAAAGCTCTAGCGTGCTGATCAACTGCTGCTGCAATTGGGGACAGCGCGCTTCCACCCGCAGGCCCAGGGCCTTGAGGGAAAGACAGGCGGGCAGACCGCGGCCCAGATGTAATCCCAGCACCAGACAGGGCACGATCACCACCACCAGCCCCAGCCCGACGCGCCAGGGCGGCGGCACAAAGAACCAGGCCTCCAGGCACAACCCGGCCAGACCCAGGACCAGGGCCAGGGCCAGGGCCAGGGCCAGGGCTTCGGCGACCAAGAGCAACAGGGCCCGACGCCGCAGACGGCCCAGGTGGGCCAGCAGCTGGGCGTACAGGGTTTGAGTGGTGTCCATGGTCAGTGGGTCAGGACCCAGACGGCGATGTTGGCGCCCATACGCAGGGCCGCCTGCCTTTTTTCCGGGAGATCGTTGTGGACCTGGGGATCTTCCCAGCCATCGCCCAGGTCAGTCTGATAGGTGTAGAGCACCACCAGCCGGTCGCCGTCGAAGATGCCCAGGGCCTGGGCCCGCTTGCCGTCGTGTTCGTGGATTTTGGGCAGCCCCTGGGGAAAATCGAAATGGCAGTGGAAGATGCCGTGGTCCGGAGGCAGTTCCACCAGTTCCTTCAAGGGGAAGACCTTTTTGATTTCGCGGCGGAAGGAAACGTCCATGCCGTAGTTGTCGTCGGCGTGCAGAAACCCGCCACTTTCCAGATAACGGCGCAGGCGCAGCACCTCCTCGGGAGAGAAGGAGACATTGCCGTGGCCCGTCATGTAGATGTACGGATAGGAGAAAAGTTCCTCGTCCACGATCTGCACCTGGGCCGGCTCATCGGCCGCCTCGATGGCGGTGTTCTCCTTGAGAAAATGGAGCAGATTCGGCAGCGACGAAGGATTGGCGTACCAGTCACCCCCTCCACCGTAGTGAAGCTGGGCGATGGTGAAGAGCAGGGCGGCCGGCTGGGCCGCCCCCGGCCGGGGCAAGAGCAACGCGGCGAGTAGCAGGAGGGAGAATTTCATCGATGGGAAAAGATACCTGCCCGCAGTCTCCAGATCAACAGCCACAAAAAAACAGGCCCGCGAACGGGCCTGCAAACATTCAGGAGGAGGGGAGATGACCCCGAAAGCCTTTACTGGGGGCGCAGCACCATATAGATGGTGCTGCGGGGCCTGGGGGTCGAGCGGGGCGTCGGTGGCAGGCCCGGGACTCGGGAAAGGCCGGAATGGCATGCAACGCCCCAACGTATGGGGCGTTGCCCCCGACGACATCACAACCCCACTCAGGGAGTCAAGTGCTCC
>CAMAVQ010000178.1 GCA_945861755.1 Gemmatimonas phototrophica | reverse complement strand
TTCACCTCGATCTCCAGGGCATCGTCGTCCCAGAAACGAGCCACGTCCTCGCGGTCGATGTTGTGGATATTGTCGAAGACCTCGCTCATGAAATAGAGCTTGTTCTGGGAATTGTTCCAGCCGACGACGTGGTGCATGTTCAGGTCGCTGGGGTCCTGCGAGCCGCGGGGGGCGGTCAGGATGCTGGGGTCCGGGGCGGAGAGACGGTCATTCCTGAGATGGTAGGGACTCTCGGGAACAATGTCCCATTCGGAGATATCGCCGTCCATCACGGGAACGGCGTTGTCCGGGAACTGGACAGCGAAGAACAATTCCCCTTCTGGTGAATGTGCTCTGGCGGCAGTGGTACCTAATATGAGGATGCACACGGCCCCCACCACAATACTGCATTTCATATGCCTGCCTCCTAGACCGAGCTGAAGATGAAGAGCAGAATAAGACACGAAATTGCGGCCAATATATACCACCCGCTCCCCAATGTCAACCGATTTTCTTGGGCCGGGGCTGGGTCGGGGTTTCTTTTGGATAATTTAATTAATCGTTGTATTATAGGGCGGTCGAGCGGTCGAGCCGCTGTTCTCAAGCTAGAAAAAGGAGGGGCTATGACAAGATCGTGGCCCATTTGTCTTTTGACCCTGCTGCTGCCGCTTGCCGCGGCCTGGGGCCTGACTGAATACCGCCTGGGCGGTGTCGAGGGCAATGCCTGGCAATCCGTCCTGTCGCTGGATGGGGGTGGGGAATACGTAGTGCTCGATGAGGAGGGCCAGGAGTTGCGGCAGGTGGCGGTGGGCACCACGCCCTACGGGGCGGGGACCGATACCCTGATCGATTTTTCTGGCACCTCGATACGGCCTCGTTTCATCGAGGCGGGGGTGAATTTGGTCTTGACCGACCCAGAGAGCGAGCCGCAGCGGGTCCCTTTCCCGTACACGGGAGGCAGCGCCAATCCAACCAATATCTACTGCCCATCGCTGGCCCTGGACAACGAGGCCATCAAGAAGATGTTCGACGGGGATCGCACCACGGCTTTCTTTCGGCCCTTCACCCAGGACCCAGAACTCCCGCCCGGGTACGGGGACGGCTGGGGATCACTTCCCGACAAAACCCACTCGGTGGTGATGGACTTCGGCGCGGCAGTGCCGCTCAACCACATTCGTTTCTATCCCCGGATGAGCCAGGTGGACGACCGGTTGTTGATCGAAGAGTTCGTTCAACCGCTGCCGCTGCTGGGGAGTTTTGGCGAGGACAGTTTTGTCGAGAATTTTCTGGCCTGGTATGAGTTGCGCACCGGGGGTCGGGAGTTGCTTTTCAGTCAGGGGCCCTGCGATGTGGCGGGTTTTGCCCAGGGGTTGGACTGGCCGCAGCCCTCGGACACTCGCCTCAAGGTGCTCAAGACCACGACGGAAAATCTGGATGTGGTGGTGGATTTTCATTTTCCGACGCAGTCGATTCGTTATCTGAATTTGAGACCCTTTCCACTGCGGACCTGGGAGATCGCCGAGTTGGAAGTGTACGGGGAGGGGTATGTGGAGGAGACGGTGTTCACCAGTCAGATTCTGGATTTTGGCCAGTCAGTCAACTGGGGCAAGTTGCGCTGGAGCGGGGAACAGCCTGTGGGTACGCGCATTGAGATCCGCACCCGCACGGGTCAGACCCCGGACCCCAACCTCTATTATACCCGCAACACCAACGGCAATCTGACTCCGATCAGCTTAAAGGACTACAGCAAGATCGATGTTGGGGCCAGGGAGCCGCCGGTGTACGACCTGGCCAACTGGAGTTTCTGGTCGCCGCCCTATGATTTTTCGGCGGGTCAGCGCGACCCCTCGCAGCCGGCGCAGGCCTGGCAGGACGGCACCACTCCCCTGTCGCCCAGCCCCAGCCGGTACCTCCAGATCGGGATCAAGTTCTTTGCTACCTTTGCGGCCGCACCCCGGCTGGATGAGCTGAGTCTGCAATTTGCCGAGGTGCCGCTGGCCAGGGAGGTGGTGGGGGAGATCTGGCCGGTGGAGGTGGTGTCTTTTGCCCCCAACACTTTCACCTATGTGGTGCGGCCGGTGTTTAAAGCCGGGGACGCCGGGTTTGACCGGGTGGAGATCCGCACCCCCAGCCGTGTGGATTCGCTGCGCTCGGTCAAGGTGAATGGCCGGGAAGTGGACCTCAGCCTTTTTCCACCCCAGTTAGGGGAGGATCGGTTGGTGGTGGGCTTTCCGCTCTTGCAGGACGAAGCGGAGGACAGCTTCAAGCTGATCGAGGTGGTATTCGACGCTTCGGTGCTGCGTTTTGGCACCGAGTTTTCGGGTTGGGTTTTCAACAGCACTGACCCCGATCAGGTGCGGCAGCCTTTGAAGCCGGGCAACTCCACCCACCGATTTTCCGGGGATGTGCTGGCGGTGAAGACCCCGCTGGGTGGGGATCTGCTGGTGCAGGTGGAGGTCCAGTCCCGGGTGCTGACACCCAACGGGGACGGGGTCAACGACGCCTTGGTGCTCTCCTATAAGTTGCGAGAGGTGGCCCTGGTGCGGCCGGTGGTGCTGCGCATCTGCGACCTGTCTGGGGCGGTGGTGTATCAGTTTCCACCGGCCTTGGTGCGCAGCGGGGCTTTTCAATATCGCTGGGATGGCCGGGACCAGGCCGGCCAGCAGGTGCCGCCGGGCACCTACCTCTACGAACTCACCCTCGATCGGGGGCAGGACGAGCGAAAGGTGGGTGCCTTTGCCGTGGCGTACTGATCCGTCTGGGCAGGCCGCAGATGGCTGAGGCAGAGGAACAGGGCCTGACGCTGCGGGCTTTGGTGGTGGGTGCGCTACTGTGCGCCTGCATCGGCGCCGGCTCGTCCTATGGCGGCAATGTCATCGGCGGTTCGCTGCTCGACGCCAACTTCACCACCGGGGCGGCCCTCTTTCTCTTTTTTATTTTAGTGGGAGGGGTGAATACCCTCCTGAGAGCTAGCAAAAAATCTTGGGTGCTGAGGCGCGGGGAGTTGGCGACCATCTATGTGATGATGATGGTCGCCTGCGCCATCCCCACGGTGGGGTTGATGGGGTATCTGCCCCCCCTGCTGGCGGCCCCCTTCTACTATGCGACGCCAGAGAACGACTGGGTAGATCTCATCCAGCCGCACATCCAACCCTGGCTGATCCCCGATCCCTCTACGGCCGAATCCCTCTTTGAAGGGCTCCCTCAAGGCACGCAGATCCCCTGGGGGATATGGGTGGGCCCGCTCCTTGCCTGGGGCGTGTTTCTGCTCGCCCTGTACGTGGTGATGATTTGTATGACCGTGATCCTGCGCAAGCAGTGGATGGATCACGAAAGGCTGATCTACCCCATTGTCCAGGTCCCGCTGGATATCATCAAGGGGGAAGAGACCTCAGGGTATCTCAATTCCTTTTTTAAAAACAAGCTGATGTGGGCGGGGTTCCTCGTCCCCTTTGTCATTCAGTCGATCATCGCGCTCCATCGCTATTACCCCTATCTGCCGAACCTCAGGCTGAGTTTTGAACTGCCCATCTTCCGCAATACCCTGTCCATTCCCTTTTTTCTGAGTTTCCCGACCATCGGCTTCTCCTACCTGATCAATCTGGATATTGCCTTCGGGCTCTGGTTTTTCAGCCTGCTCTCCGTGGTGGAGAAAGGAGTTTTCAACGTCCTGGGTTTTATCAGTCCAGAACAGAGCAGTGTGTACGGGGTGGGCGAAAATTCCTATCTGGCCCACCAGGGCATGGGTGCGATGATCGTGCTGGTGCTCTTTGGGCTGTGGGCGGGGCGGAAAAATCTCAAGGGGTTGTGGCTAACCGCACTCGGCAAAGCGGGCGGAGAGGACGACAGCGGGGAGATCCTCTCCTACCGCAGTGCGATGCTGGGGCTCTTGGGGGGGCTGCTGGTCAGGGGGGTCTGGTTGTGGAAATCGGGGATGGGCTCGGGGTGGGTGGTGATCCTCTTTCTCTTTGGCACCTTTGTGGTGTATTTGGGGTTGACGCGCATCGTGGTCCAGGGAGGGGTGGAGGTGGCGCGCTCGCCGATGATCGCCTCGGATTTTGTCCTCCTCAGCGTGGGCACCACCGCCCTTGGTTCAGGCGCCCTGGTGTCGCTGGCTTTCACCTATATCTGGGCGGCGGACATCACCACCTTTGTCATGGCCTCCTCTGCCAACGGGCTGAAGCTGGCCACCGAGACGGGGGTCGGCAAGCGGAAGCGCTGGCTCTTCTGGGCGATGATGCTTGCGGTTGTGGTGACCTGCGCGACTTCCTTCTGGGTGTTGACCAGGGAGAGTTATTTACACGGCGGAATCAACTTTGTGGGCCAGGGTGGATGGAGTTTTGGCAGGGGGGCGCAATACCCCTTTGAGTACGTGAGCCGGGCGATCCAGACCCCGGCTGAATCCGACCTGGGGGGATGGGTCTTCACCGGGGTGGGGGCCAGCACCATGGCCCTGCTGATGGCCGCCCGCCGGCACTACCTGTGGTGGCCCCTGCACCCCATCGGTTTTCCAATCAGTGTGCTGGGGTACCCGGTGCTGACGGTCTGGTTCAACGTGTTTCTGGCCTGGCTGATCAAAGTATTCGTGCTGAAATACGGCGGCCCCAGACTTTTTGCCCAAAGCCGGCCCTTCTTCCTGGGGCTGATCGCCGGCCAGTTTGTGGTGGCCGGGATGTGGTTGATCATCGATCACTTCACGGGTATGGTCGGCAACCAGTTGGGGCTCACCTAGGGAGGAAAACATGAGCGGACGCAAGCTATTGCCAGGGCTCTTTGCCCTGGGGGCGCTGATCTGCCAGAGCGGGCAAGCCGGAGGAAAGGAAATGCCAGAAGGTACGGGAGTCGTCGACTATTTTGGCTACGCGGATTGTATTGCGCTGGAAAACGAGCACACCCGCGTGGTCCTAGGCTTGCACGGGGGCCGGGTGCTGGAGTACGCCTGGAAGGGGGAGAACGCTATCTACCTGGACCCGGCCCACCGGGGCTGGGTGTACGAAGCGGGCAAACCCGAGATTGACCCGAGCGGCGGTCGTTTCGACATTGGCCCCGAGCTGGTGATTCCCGCCCACCCCGACCTGTGGCTGGGCAAGTGGCAGGGCGAGATCACCGGTCCTCGCTCGGCTCGGCTGACCAGTGTGGAGGACGGGCCCACGGGCACCCAACTGGTCCGCGAGTTTGAGCTGGACGGGTCTTCCTCCCATTTGCGCTGCACCCAGATCATCAAAAATATCTCCACCCAGGTCCAGGAGCGCTGCCACTGGAGCCGGACCTTTGGCCTGGGCCGGGGCATCTGTTTGGTGCCCCTGTCTGACCATCTGAATCGGTTCCCCAACAAGTACATCGTCTACGGTCCGGGTCCGATCATCAACTACCAGCCGGTGGACCCCAATATCCGGGTGCGGGAGGGTTTTCTGGAGATCGTCGATACTCCGATTGAGGCGTGGATCGCCATCGATTCGTACGCCGGGTGGTTCGGCTATCTGATGAGAAACGACCTGCTTTTCGTCAAGCGTTTCCCGACCTTTCCGGAGCGGATGCACGCCGATCTGACGGGGCACACGGTGGTGATGTGGTATAACAAGGATCAGATGTGCGAGTTGGAGCCTTTTGGTCCCAAGGAGATCCTGACGCCCGGCCAGTCCTCCTCCTTTACCGAGGATTGGTGGTTGGTGCCGCACCCGTTCCCAGAGCCGGGGGTGGATGTGGATCTGGAGGTGGTGAAACAACTGGTGGCTAGCGAGGCGCGCTAGCGGGTCGAAAGGCGTCGGCGGGCCTGCTTGATCCAGGTTCTGGCGGTAGGGTGCTCGGGGTAGAGCCAGAGCACCTGCTCCCATTCCCGGATTGCCTCTTTTAGGTGACCGGTGGAGGCGTAGAGGCGGGCCAGGGCATCGCGGGTATCCACCAGGGTGGAGTCGGCTTTCAGGGCGGTCCTGAAGGCGGTGATGGCTTCCTGGGCCTTGCCCTGGGCTGCGTACACTTCTCCCAGATTGCTGCTGGCCAGGGCCAAGTCCGGCTGCCGGCGCAGGGCTTGCCGGTAGGCGTCGACGGCTTCTTCCAGACGCCCGGCCCGGTGGTAGGCCCGGCCCAGATCGCTGAGGGCCATGACCAGGTTTGGGTCGGCGGTGTAGGCGGCGGTGTAGGCGGCGATGGCCTCATCCAGCCGGCCCTGATAATAACAAATGGCGCCCATGCCGTAGTGGGCCAGGGCGCAGCGGGGGTCCAGTTCCAGTGCCCGCCGGAACTGCCCCTGAGCTTCGGGGTAGCGCTGCTGTTTCAGGTATTCCCGGCCGAGGCGGGCATGGGCCTCGGCGTCCACAGGATCTTCCCTGAGTTGTTGCAGGTACGCATCTTCCCCTTCCTGAGCGCGCTGGAGCCGGGCAAAGGTTAGGCGGGCGCTGGCCGCGGCCCGCTGGTCTCCCAGACTCTCGTACACCCGCGACAGGCTCAGTTGGGGGATGGGGGCCCAGGGCGCGGCCTGGGAGGCGTGTTGAAAGGCGGCTTTTGCCGCCTCCAGGTTTCCCTGGCGGAGGTGGGCCAGCCCCAGGCGGTGGTGGTTCTCCCAGGAAGAAGGGTCCAGAAGGATGGCCCGGCTCAGGGCGGCCACGGCTTCCTCAGCGCGGTTGAGGCTCAGGTAGACCCGGCCCAGCAACTCGCAGAGCTCGACCCGCGTGGAGTCCTTGGCCATGGCCTGTTCCAGCAGGGT
>CAMAVQ010000177.1 GCA_945861755.1 Gemmatimonas phototrophica | reverse complement strand
CACACTTCGGGGGGATCGCGGAGAATTGTCAAAGGGGCCAAGTCCATGGCGGACTTGGCCCCTTGTTTTTGCGCTCCTAATTCTAAGTATCTAGGCCAGCGGCAACTCGACCTTGCGGCCTTCGCGCAGGCTGAGGTTCACTGCCTCGGTGAACTCCATGTATTTGACCCCGTCCTCAAAGCTGGTGTGGGTCACGGGTTGGCCTTCTAGGATGGCCTGGGCGAATTCTTCCTCCACCCGCCAGCCGCCCCGCCTGGCAGCGGGGATCTCCAGGGGCTTGAGGGCCTGGTCGCCGGCCCCGGCCACCAGGCACTGGTCGCCGCTCACCTTGAAGGTGCCCTTGGTGCCGTAGACCTCCATGCCGCTGTCGCCGAAGCGGGCCACACTGCTGACGTGGTACACGGCGGTGGCCCCGCCCTCCAGGCGCGAAACTACCCCGATGCTCTCGGGCACGTCTACCTGGCGCAACTGCCCGCTTTCGGGGTCCTTGCGCTGGGGAGTGAAGAGGCCGCTCTGGGCCACCACGCTGCGGTCGTGGCCGGCGTAGCGGCGCACCGTCTCGTTGAGGATGCCCAGAGTCATGATGTTGATGCCCGAAAGGTCGCGGCGCTGACGCCAGTGCAGGGGGACATCCGGGTTGTACTGTCCGCCCAGGCCGCGCACCTGGATCTCAAGGAGGTCACCGAAGAAGCCTTCGTGCAGCTTTTCGATGATCACGGCCTCGCTCTCCAGCCAGAAGGGGGCCGGCACCACCATGGCCACCTTGTCGCTCTTCTGGCTGGCGGTGAACATCTGGCGGGCCTCGGCCAGGTTCATGGCCATACGCGCCTCGGTGAGCACGTGTTTGCCGGCGGCCAGCGACTCCAGCACGATGGGGCAGTGCAGGTAGGGCCAGGTGCCGATACACACCGCGTCCACATCCCTATGGTGGACAAGTTCCTTCCATTCGGTGAATACCTTGGGGATCTTGAACTCGTCGGCCACCTTCTGGCCGGATTCGCGCGAGCGGTTGCACACCGCCACCACCTCGACACCTTTGATTTTTTGAAAGCCGGGAATATGGCGCAGGCGGGTATTGGCGCCGGCGCCGACGATGCCGATGCGCAGGGACATAGGACTTCTCCTTTGGTTGGGGTCTGTGGATAAAATCGCCTATTGCGGGGCGTTGCGGGAGTACTCTTGTTGGCGATGCTGTTTCTGGGGCGCTGGACCGGGCCGGGGTCCCCGGTTATTTTTCGGAGTCCCGGCCGCTGACGCCGGCTTGCTGCTGCTCCTCACAACGGGTGGGAATACTGCATGAACACCTTGGAACAAGGCATCGATGAGATCAAAGTGTACGGCTTCACCGTCCTCGAAGGGGTACTGGAAGGCACCCAGGTGACCGCGCTCCGCGAGGCGCTGGTCCGCTGCGCCCGGGAATTTGGCACCGAACACAAACACCGTGGCCCGGCCCGCCATGTGGCCAACCTGCCCACGATGGACCCGCTCTTTCTCGACCTGGTCGACCATCCCCGGGTCATGCCCCTGCTGGAACACTTCCTGGGCCGGTCGCTGATCCTGGGCAGTCTCAACGCCCGCATCGTGCGGCCCGGCGACACCGAGCAGGGCTTTCACAGCGATATCCCGGCCGATATGCTCAATATGGATTCGCCGGTGATGATGAATACCGTGTGGATGCTCGATGACTTCACGACCGTCAATGGCGGCACCCGCGTGGTGCCAGGCACCCACAAAAGCGGCCTGGCAGCGCCGCCCGAAGGGCTGGAGGTGAAGTACATCCACCAGGCCACCGGGCCGGCCGGCAGCGTGCTGGTGTTCAACGGGCAGTGCTGGCACGCCGGAGGTGCCAACACCGGCACTGCGGACCGGCACGCCCTCTTTGGCCACTACCGCAAACGCATGCTGGTTTTTCAGCTCGATCCGCACGACAACTTTCCGCCCGCCTGGTTCGAGCGCCTCACCCCGCGCCAGCGGGAGTTGCTGCGCATGCACAAGGGCTTGGGCGTTCCGCACGCGGCAGACGTGCATTTCTGAGGCTAGCGCCATTCGTAGAGGGTCTTCCGCGCCAGCTTGTATTCGGCGGGAGCGCGGCCAATGGTGGTGGCGCCGGGGGTATCCACCTCGATGAGGCGGGCCGAGACCGGCTCGTACGCGGCGCGCGGGGCCACTGCGCCCTTGGCCACCAGGATCTGCTGGTGCTGGGGCTGAATGCCCACACAGGTGATCTGGTGGATGCTGTTGGGGTAACTCCGCACCGAATTGAGCACCAGTAGCCCCCGGCGTTCGGGGCCACCTACGTCCACCACGGCGGTCAGGCCCTGATTGAAGTAGCGCCCGCCCCCGTGCCGGCGCTCGCGCTCTTCGTAGCTGCCTTCGTGCAGGGTGCGCACCCGCCCGTGGACCGAAAGGGTGGGACCGTGCAGGGTGTCGGTCTTGCCGCCCACCCGCAGGGCCACCTGCGCCCCGATCCCGGCCTGGCTGCATTGCTGGGCCGAGGCCGGGTCCCAGATGGTCATCACCCAGCCCTGGGCGCCCTGGCGCAGCAGTTCGGCCAGCAGAAAGGTGGAGTCCCCGGCTGAGCCGCCGCCGATATTGTCGCCAAAGTCGAGCAAGGTCACGGGAAAGTGCTCGCTGGCCATGGCTGCCTGCACCGCAGCGGCCGGCCCAGGCACCGCAGTTTTCAACTCCTCGCGCCGCGCCCACATCATCTCGCCCAGCCGCGCCGCTTCGCGCTGGGCCAGGGCCTGGTCTCCGTCGGCCACCACCACGATGGAGGGCCCCATGTGCGGCACGTCGGCGTACTGGTACCCGCCGGCGATGCTGCAGGCCAGGATGCCCGGGGTTTTCTCCAGCTCGATGGCCGCCTGCATCAGTGGCTGCATGGGGGGCCGGCTGGTGTTGTGGTGGTAGATGTTGAAGAGCAACTCGGGCTTGACAAGGGCACTGAGGGGCCGTATTTCTCCCCGCACGGTGCGGGCGATGATGCTGGCCGCCTGCAGACCGCGCTCGCGTTGGTCGATGTGGGGGTTGGTCTTGTAGATGATCAGAGCCGTGGCCTCCTCGACCAGGGAGGGCGGCAGGTTGGCGTGGTAGTCGTGGGTCACCACGATGGGGAAGGTCGGCCCGAAATGGGTGCGCAGGCGATGGACGGTTTCGGCGTCGGCATGGGGAAAGTGCTCGGCCACCATGGCCCCGTGCAGGGCCAGGAGCAGGCCATCCAAGGGCCCGGCCTGTTCCAGCCCGGCCAGTAGGCGGCCCACCAGTTCTTCGTAGGCCTGACGGGTCAGCGGGCCGGCGGGGGTGGCGCTGGCCGAGATCAGGGGCACCAGCTCGAAGCCCTGCTCCCGGGCCCCGGCGATATAGCCGGCTATTTCGCTGAAGGTGTCCTGGTAGTGACTGATGAGTTGGTCAGCGGTATGTACCCCGAAATTCTCCAGGGTAGTGGGCTGGCTGGCGAAGCTGTTGGACTCGTGGCTGAACCCGGCGATGGCGATGCGCATGTCCCTTCCTCCTGAACTTCAATCCATTAAAAGGAGTATCCCATGAGGCGTTTTTCCCGCACCCCCTATTACACCGGCCCCGACGACCCCGAGCGCGGCCAGGTCCGCGGCACCCTCAAGCTGGGTGAGACAGTCATTATCGAGACCCCCGGCGGGGCCGACGGCGACCTGTACCCCGGCGTGGTCCCGGAGACCACCACCCCGCGCGGCTCGCGGCCCGGCGGACCCTTCATTATTGAAGATATCAAACCCGGGGACTGGGTGGCCATCCACCTTATCGACCTGCAGGTGGGGCCGTACGGGTATTACAACAACGGCGGGCCTTTCCGGGGCAGCCTGCGCTCGGTGGCCCCGGTGCGCGACGGGCTGGTCCATTTCCCCCCCGACTTTGTGGTGCCGGCCCGCCCGATGATCGGGGTTATCCAACTCGAACAGGTCACCAACAACTACTGCGCCGCTGGCGGCAACATGGACTACAACTCCATCCGCGCCGGCAGTACGGTCTATATCCGCGCCCAGAAGGCGGGCGGCTACCTCACCCTGGGCGACGTTCACGCCCGCATGGGCGACGGAGAATTGACCGGCACCGGCATCGAGATCGATTCGATCATCACCCTGCGGGTGGACAAGGTGGCCGGCTTCCCCACCAACGGCATGGTGGTGGAGACCGCCGACGAGTTCCTCACCAGCGGCATGGCCGCCAATTGGGAGGAGGCCATCAAGCTGGCCTGGACCGACATGGTGGTGCTGCTTTGCCATCTGTATAACACCAATGCCGAACACGCCAATCTGATCGTGGGCACCATCGGCGATGCGCGGCCAGGTTTTGCCGCCGGCAATTTGTTCAGCCACGGCTTCAGGAACGACGGCGCGTACGTGACTTGCCAGATCGCCATCACCAAGGAATTACACCGCACCGGCCAGTCTTTCAAACCCTAGAAGTGTAGGGACAGGGCATAAACCAGGCCCTGGCCGCTCAACTGATACTCGGTGCCGTTGAAGGTGGAGACGGGCGCAAAATCGCGCAGGTACCTGAGATCCAGGGAGAGCTGTGGCGTAAGGATGCAGACCACCCCGGCAAAGCTGCACAGGCTCCACAGCCAGTCCTGCTGGGTCAGGGCGGGTGCCCCGCGAAGGGCCAGGGCGCCTTCGCGTCTCATGCGGATCAAGGCCGGGCCACCCCCCCAGTAGGCCTGCAGCTTGGCCTGGGGGTTCCCGCTCAGGGGCCTCACCAGGGCGCCGGTGAATTTCTCGATCTCGATCAGGTAGTCCTGGCTGGCCGAGCGGGCGCGGTACCGGCCGTAGGAGAATTCGCGGAGGGTGGTCAAGGCGCCACGGGTTGGGGATTCCTGGGCCAGGGCGACCGCCAGATATAGACTCTTCCCCCGGTAGTCGTCGAGGGTGATCAGCTTACCGCCGCCGGCCTGTTGCAGCTGCTCGCGCACCTCTTTGAGGGAAGGGCGGTAGGTGCTCAGCCCCAGACTCAAGACGAGGACGCCCGGTGCGGCCCGGACTGCGGGCGGGGCCGCGAGGGCGAGCAGAAGGGCGGTCGCTGCACAGACGAGGGGGCGGGTGAACTTTAGCAAGTTGGGCAACGGGGAGGAAGCGGGTGGGAGGTGCAGGCTATTTCGCGTGAGTGGCTGCAGTTGCCTGCTGGCGCGCTCACGCGAAATAGCAAAAGACTAAACAACTTGGGATGACGGTGTGAAGCGCTCACGGCCCTCTCATTCGCCCTCAAGGCTAATAGCGGGGCTGCGGCCTGCCTCGTCGTACGGCACCGACGCCGCCCAGGTTATCTGCTGCCGCTGGGGGTCGATGACTCCGACCGTGATCCAGATCTTGTCCTTGGCCGGGGACTGGTGTACCTCTACCACCCGCGTCCCTTTGAGGGCCACCGAGGGTCCGGCCCCTTTTGAGTACTTCACCTCTGCCCCCCAGGTAGCCGTCATGGTGGTGAGGTCAATGGTGCCGACACGGTAGAACAGTTCGTCTTCGTTTTCAGAACCAGTCCCCCTGTAGACCAGCACCGCGCTTTTACCCTGGAGGGCGACACTAGGAGACTTGCCCTTGCCGATCTTGATATTGTTTCCCCAGTCTATGGTTCCGTCCTCCTTGAAGGTTCCGACCCGGGAGAACAAGCTGTTACTTTCACTTTCAGAGCCGGCACTCACTTCGACAAAGTACTGGCCGGCAAAGGCGGAGCTGTAGCTCAGGGCTATAGCCGCCAAAACACCAATCAACAGACCGCGCTTGCCAAACATTGGCTGGTCCTCCTTAAAAAGGGTTGAGGGGAAGAGGGCTGGGTTCACGAGCGTTTTGGGCCATATCCCCCTGAATCTATGACCCGCGAGACGGAGGGGCAATCAAATTCTTCCGGTCCCCGCCCCAGGCCTCAGTTGCCCTTGGCAGCCGCTTCCATCAGCCCGCGCATGTATCCCACCGCGAAGATCTTGCCCATCATCGAATAGCCGTTGGTCGGCCCTGGGTCGCCGGCCCCATCGAGGTAAGGGGCGTGGTCGGGACGCATCACGCCCTTATAGCCGATCTCCTGGTAAGTCTTCATCGCCTCCAGCATATCCGTCTTACCGTTGTCGTGGAAGCTCTCGCTGAACGTGGGCAAGGTGCCCTGCACGTCGCGGAAGTGGACAAAGTGGATCTGGTCGGCAAAGCGGCGGATGGTGGCGGGGATATCGGCCCCCATCTCCGAGAAGCAGCCCTGGCAGAAGGTGATGCCGTTGCAGGGGCTCTTCACGATGTTGACCAGGCGCTCAAAGTTTTCGACACTGCGCATGATGCGGGAGCAGCCGCGCAGGGACATGGGTGGATCGTCGGGGTGCATGGCCAGCTTGACCCCAGCCTCCTCGGCGGTGGGGATCACCCGCCGGAGGAAGTACTCGAGGTTATCCCAGACTTCCTCGTCGCGGGTGGGTGCCCCTTCGACCGGGGGCGCCCCTTCGAGCAGGCGGGCGTCGAAGCTGCTGACCCAGGCCCCGCCCCGCTCGCGGGTGGTGTAGGACGTGCGCACCACGCCCAGGCCCGGTTTCCACACCATGAAGTTGTAACACACCACCGGGATCTTGGCCGCCCCGATCTTGCCCAGGGCTTCCTTGAACTCCTCGATCTGCTGGTCGCGGCCCGGGCCCCCGCTCACCGCCTCGTCGATGCGCGCGGCCCCCTCGATCACCGAGAGGCGCAGGCCAACGTCTTCGATGCGGCTTTTGAACATGGCCAGTTCGGTGTAGTCGCCGGCTGGCAGGCCGGCGACGATATCCTCGACCCCCAATTGGGAGGCCAGGCGCAGGTTTTCGTCGGAAAAAGGATTGAGCACCAGGGCGATTCTCATGGAAAATTCTCCTGTGGGATGG
>CAMAVQ010000176.1 GCA_945861755.1 Gemmatimonas phototrophica | reverse complement strand
AGCTGCAGGCGCGCCTGGCGGAAGACCTGCATGTCGGCCCGGCGGAAACGGTAGATGGACTGTTTTTCATCGCCCACCAGAAAGAGGCTGCCCGGGCGCGGCGCCAGTTGCCGCCAATCCCTTTCCTCTACCTCATCACCGGTCAGGTAGAAGAGCATCTCGGCCTGGACGGGGTCGGTGTCCTGGAACTCATCGACGAAAAGACAGGTGTACCGACTCTGGAAGTGGCGGCGCACCTCTGGGTATTCCTTGAGCATCCGCGCAGCCTGGAGGAGCAGGTCCTGGAAGGTGAGTTGGCCGGACTCGAGGCGCTGCCGCTCGAAGTGGGCCACCGCGTCGTCGACGAAACCAGCGGCGTGACCGTACAGGTGCTGCCGCCACTGCCGCAGAACCGGGTCGACGGTATTGCCGGTCAGATCTGGAATGATCTCATCCCGCAGTTGCTTGGCAAAGGCGCGGTTGTCCC
Organism: Gemmatimonas phototrophica; assembly: GCA_945861755.1. GTDB lineage: Bacteria > Latescibacterota > UBA2968 > UBA8231 > UBA8231 > SICG01. The sequence goes on along the minus strand of CAMAVQ010000176.1, from coordinate 6,437 downwards.
CCCACCGGTTCAGGGTCACCTCTTTATTCTTCAGGCCTGCCAGCAGCTCCAGCCAGCGCGCCTGTTCCCAGTCCACCTGGAGTTGGTGATGCTCCAGGTACAGCTGAATCCGGGCGAATTTCCCCATGAAACCGTCGGGACCTGCCGCAAGAGGATCGGGCACCTGGGCCTGGACCAACGCCACGAACGCCCGGCCCTGCTCGACGGCCTTTCCCAACTCGGGTTTGGCGCCCCGGTCTGCCTTGAGCTCCAGTTCGCTGAACTGGCAGCGGCGCACGAAGAAGGTGCGCAGGTCCTCCAGCCGCAGGCCCAAGCACCTGAGCTCCTCCAGCCGGGGATCCCCTTCGAGGTACCGCTGCTGGACGAAGTCGTCCCAGGCGCGCAGGCATTCCACGTGTTCCTCGCGGCCGTCGAGTTCGGTGAAGTCAGCGCGGATGCCCGCCTCCACCGGCCGTTCCCGCAGCAGCTGCCCGCAAAAGGCGTGGATGGTGCCGATGAAACACTGGTCGATCCGGTCCAGCGCCCGGGTCAGGCGCTCGGCCTGGGTCCCGGTGGCCTGTTCCCGGGCCTGGCGCAGGCGCAGGAAGAAGCGGCCGCGCATCTCCCCGGCCGCCTTGCGGGTGAAGGTGATGGCTGCCAGGCTATCCACCGGCCGGTCGGCCAAGCGCACCTGGTTGACCATGCGTTCGATCAGCTGGTGGGTCTTGCCCGCCCCGGCCCCGGCCAGGATGGTCAGGTTCCTGGTCAGGTCCCGCGGGTCGACGCCCTCGATGCGGTTCCGGGCGGCCTGGTCCTGGAGTTGTTCAGTCATCGAGCCACGCTCCGATCATCGCCCCGATCCGGGGCTGGCCGGCTAGGGCCTCCCGGATCTCCGGCACCTGGTCCTTGGTGAGCCGTTCGCCGCCGCAGATACTGTGGTAAGGGCAGTACTCGCAGTGCTCCTGTTTCTGGAGATGGAAGAAGCAGCCGGCTGCCGCCAGTTCCAGCACTGGCCTGAGCAAGGCCCCCAGCTTTTCCCGCGAGGGCAACTGGGGAGCCACCCGGGCGCCATACCCCCGGTCGCTGACAAAGAAATACCCGGACTCAGCCACCTTGCCCGGCAGCCCCTTCTGGTGCAGGATCTCGTCCACCACCTGGGCGTAGAGCGCCCACTGCAGAAAGGTGCCGCCGCTCTGGAGAACTTCTTCGGTATACCGGGTGGCAGACCCGGACTTGTAGTCCCAGAGGGCATAGTCCTCCCCCTTCCGGTCGACCCGGTCGATGTACCCTCGCAGCAGGAGCTGGCCTCCATCCCACAGCCGCAGCGCCACGGGCCCTGGCTGGTGCAGGCCCGTGTCCCTGCCAAAACCGAAACTCACCTCAAAGTCGACGGGCTCTGCAGCTGTCCGCCGGGACTCGGCCTGCAGGAAGATCTCCGCGGTCTGCTCGAGACGCTGCACATCGGCCCGGAAAGCCGCCTCGTACACCACCGGAATGGCCTGCCGGTATGCTTTTACTTTCTGCGCCAACTGCTGCTTGAGCACCTTTTCATGCAGCCGCTGATCGGGCCTTTCTCCCTTCTCCCTCAACCCTACCATGAACCCACACAGCAGCTCGTGCAGCAGCTTGCCCATCTCCAGAGGATGGAGCCAGTACACCCCCTCTTCGACCTCTTCTTCCGGTGGCTCGATATGCAACACACACTTGAGGAAATACTGGTATGGACACTTGACCAGGGACTCCAGCCGCGAGGCGGAGAATATGGTCTGCCCATTAGCTGGACCCAGTTCCGGGGTCTCCTGGCCCAGCCAGCCATGGAAGGAGGACAGCGCGGTGCCAGCGCGCTGATACACCGCCTCCTGGCCGGCCACCAGCCAGGGGAAGGCCCCGGTCACCAGTTGCGGGAAGCCGGCCGAGAAGCGCCCGGCCAACAGCGCCTCGAGGTCGTCCAGGGCGAGCTGATCTGCCGGCGGCAGCTGTGGGGTGATAGGTAGAGGTTCCTTGGGGTGAAGTTGCTCGGCCAGGTGCTGGAAAAACGCCGAAGGGTAAAACTCACTGCCGTCGGCCAGGTCCCGGCACTTGGCCAGCAGGGTCACCGACCCAGGCGCCATGCCCAGGACCCGGACCAGGTGCCAGACTCGCTCGCCCGGCCGCGCCCGGTACCTGGCCAGGCCAGGGCTCAGGGCCAGACGGGAAGACAGGCGGGCCCGCTCCTCGTCGAGCAGGATGGGATTCTCGATCCCCCGCCCCGGAAACGAGCCTTCGTCCAGCCCCAGGACATAGAGGTGTTGGCGGTGGGTGTACCCGGCCCGTTCCAGCGGGGCCAGGTGCAGGTGCCCCGGACGGGCGCCCAGGGAGTCCACCCGGTGGCGGGCCACCAGGTCCGCCAGGTACTCGGCCAGGCGGGGCAGGGTATCTGCCATCTGCACGCTGCTGCCGATGTCCTCCAGGTGTACGGTCAATGCAACGATGGCCTTGTCATCGTACCCGGCCCGGACCGGGGCATAGGTGTGCAAGAATTGCTGCCCCGCTTCGGTAACCTGCCGGAGCAAGAGCGACTCACCCGTGGGCAGCAGATTGAACAAACCCTCCACCAGGGCCCACACGGCCTGCAGATGGGCCAACTGGACCTCGAGATGTCGGCTTGGGCGATGCGCTGTCTGGTAGTACTCGAGCTGGTCCCGGAGTTCCCGCTCCAGCCGGCTGAATCCCGCTTGGTAACTGGCGCGCCCCTTGCGGATGCGGGCCTGGCGCAGGAGAGTGGCCACCTCGTGCGCCTCGGGTATCCCGGCGACCTCGCCCTGGTGTTTGGCAAAATGGATGAGTCCTGCCCGGCACAGGCTTTCCAGCTCGCGGGGGTCGTAGTCCGAGGCGACCCAGCGCAGCAACCCGGCCAGGGCCTGACCGGGCCGGGTCTGGTCTGCCGGCAGACCATCGGCAAAAGTCACCAGGATGCCGCTGCGCTCCGCTGCATCGTAGAGCAGCGACAGGTACGGGGCGTCGGTGGTGTAGGCAATCTCGATACTGTCGAGGGGAAGGGCCTGTTGGAGGATTTCGCGCAGGACCATGCGCACCTCCCCTTCGGCACCCAAAGCCTGCACCAACCGCAAGTCCCCGGCATCCTGGGGGGTTAGCCGGCGCGAGAAACCCTGGCCGCCGATGCCGACCTGGACCGGCATTTCGACTGGGAAGACCGGGGCCGTGGCACAACAGCCAGCCGCGCTCCAGGCCGGCGCCTCCAGACCGTAATCCGCCCGGCCAATGCGGAGGAGCTGGTCGCCGGCCAACGCCTTCAAATACCGGTAGGCCAGGGTGGAGAGGGAGACCTCGTCGAGGATGGCGTAGAGGACCTTGCCTGGGGCAGGTGCCGGGGCTGGATGGGCCAGGGCATAGGCGAAGATGGTCGCGTCGTCATAGAGCATCCTCTCCGCCAACCCGTCCAGGTATGCCCGGTACAGAGGAGCGAGGGAGGCCATCTTCCGGGCATCCCGTTCGGTGTTGCCCAGGTCCTCCGGGCTGAGGCCAGCATGGCGCAACTCATGGAAGGCGCGCAGGAAGGCCGGGGCCAGGTCTTCTGGCTTGGCCCGGCCGGCAAAGTAGTTGTCGTTGCCAGCTGCCAGGTGGTTTTTCAGGAGGTTCTGGACAAAGGGCAGATCGTAGTCCGGCAACAGCTGCTTCCAACCAGCTGCCTGGAGCTGGGGCACCACCTGCCTGCGGACCCAGGCGGCCAGGGTGATCAGCTGGAGGTTGGCCCAGGGCTGGCCACTGCCGGCCAGGGCCGTGGCCAGGTTGTGGCCGGCCTGCATACTGGGCACAAAGACGATCTTGGGTTGCGCCGGATACGCCCGGCACAGGGCGCTGAGCTGGGATAGATGATACAGGGAACACCTTCCTTCCCGGGAACAGACCCCGGTGCTGAACTTCAGAGGCTCAGGGGCTGCGGATGCCCTTGAGTGTCGCAGGAAACCGGGCACCTGCACTGCGGTGAGGGGCGTATCGAGGAATCACCCGACTGGGTCTCTGCCCTGCTTTCCCGTAGATTACACGCACAACCTGGAGGAAACACGCCATGGCAAAGCACCGGGAGATCCCCGAAGAGGTGCCGTCTGAGTTCGTCTATCTGCTGACCAAGGCGGAACTGTACGTGAAGATCGGGCCCGACCGATACCGCAAGACCGACGCGGGTAAAATGCCCCCGCAGGACTGGTCGCCGGAGGAGCTAAGGGCGGTGCAAACCGGCATGGAGCAGATCTGCCAGTTCCGCGGCTGGGCTCGGGACCGGCCCTTCGAGGATCTGGGGGTAGGCGGATTCTACGCCCTGCTTGCGACCCTGCACTTTGAGCTCGAACAGCAGCAGGCCCTCGCGGTGGACGAATCGACCTTTGTCGACGAGATGCACATGAGGCACCGGATGACGGGGCAGACGGTGGTGCTTTATAACCTGGTATCGTAGGTGATCGTCAGATAGGCCGAAAACCCAGGACGGCGAGCGGCATCACTCGTCATCCCGTTTATGCATGGCCACGGTTGCGCTCCAGATCTCGTTTCCGGAGGCATCAACCAAAGATCCAAGACCCACCCCTCTATAGGGGTAGGTCTTGCCTTCGAGTAGCCCGTTATCCTCGAGGTAGGCGTAGTGGTCATCCTCTGACCAGTCGTCGGTGCCAAGCGTAGAATAAAAGGCTGTCCGGCATCTCAACCCGAAATCAACATCTTCCCAGTACTCAATGACAACGGGGCGCCCGTCATTCATGACGGTCTCGCGTCTTCCGGTGTCGATCTCCGGAAGGATCGTGCGTCTGGCATTCTGTTGGGGCGTGTGATTCGAGCGATCGGGTTTGGGGAATGCCTTGTTCCACTCATTCATCGCTGAACGCTCCCGAAAGGCTATCCACCCAGCCTCCACGAAACGCTGGTAGGCAGTCGAAGACTGGTACTACCAATACAACACCGAGGGGCCTCGCAACCGGCTGGGCTACCCCCTGAAGCCTTCATTTATCCCCTCTGCACCCGTCCTGAGGGGGCCATTTTCCAGGGTCCAGTCACCAGGCACCTCCTACTGCTCCGGCTGAACCGCGATTCTCAAGCCGATATCCTCAAGGCCAAGGAACTGGAGTGCGGCCCCAAGGTTTTTAATGTGGGCAGAGGCGCCATATTTGATATCGACATACACTCCACCTACCTCTCGCCACGAACCATCCTTCCCATGGACCATGTGTTCGGGTCGTCGATTGATAAAATACTTGCCGTGCCCGGCACTGTTCGGAACCGGTGGGGAGTCTGGACCTAGATGACCGTGCTCAATTAGCCAGCCTGCGAACTTTACGCAAAGATCCGCCCAGTCTTTGACCTGAATGCGTTCACCCTGAATCTCAAGGATCCTGGGCTTTCGAGCGTGTAGCTCTTGCTGCGCAAGCTCAGACAATGACAGCATCTCGGTGGTTGATGCAGGGTCAACCACGACGAGCACCTTGGCCACGGTTTTCTCTTCGATATCCTCGTCAGCGCTGTTTTCCTCTGAAGATTCATCATTCTCCTCGGCATCTTCCTCGGTGTCCTCGCTTTGCTGCATCCCCTCTATGATCTCCCCATTGGCGTCGAGGTATTCCCGCAGGTAGAGGAAGAGAAAATCCGAGGCTGCATCCTCTATTTTTGCTATTGCGCCACGGAAATACCTCTCGAACATCGCTGGTCCAGAATTGAGCATCTCGATTCTTACCGAGATATCCTTCTTACCCACAACCACCTTGACAACCGGGATCGTACCGTTAACCATCAAGGCTACGTCCATCGCCTCTTTTCGGCACTCCTCGTTGTCAAGTGAATGGAACCCATCAAGGGCGAGCACAAAAATCTCCTCCCCTCGTCTTTCCAGACCATACTGGTATGATACGCCTTCACCATGCCGAGACCTTTTCTTGAACGCCAAGTGGCCTTTGGCGTCGACCTGCGGGCGGTACCCCTCCTCCGCCAGATACTCGAAACACGCATCCTTCTGTGTCTGCGCCACCATGCCTTCTCCTTTGCCATTTTACGCGTCCGATCCCAACTGACCCCCGCCTTCGGCACCGCCAGGGCCCGCGCCCTACCCAACACCTCAATGTCGATCTTCTCCCACCACAGTGTCTCTACCGGCAGGCGATGATATTTCAACTGACCTCGCACCCCCTACTGCGGCACCTGACGGGAAATGGGAAAACCGCCAACCCTTTCGCTCAAAGCCGCTCACCCACCCTCTTGCTTTGCCGCCGGGGCATTCGCTCAGCCTTTGGCAGATCGGGACAGGTACTTGACGATAGCCTCGGCAAGTTTCCTGCCAATGCCGTTGATTTGGGAGAGTTCCTGAGGTGTGGCGCGCCGGAGCGCGCCCAGATCCCCTCGGAAGTGCGCCAGCAGTATCTGCATCTTCTGGTTCCCCACTCCCGGGATTTCCGCCAAAACCTGTTCCAGCTCGCCGT
>CAMAVQ010000175.1 GCA_945861755.1 Gemmatimonas phototrophica | reverse complement strand
TCTCGCGGTCGACGGTGATCTCGATTAAATCGCCGTCCACCAGCTTGCCGATAGGGCCGCCGGCCAGGGCCTCGGGGCTCATGTGGCCCAGGCCGGCGCCGGTGGAGAAGCCCGAGAAACGGGCGTCGGTGAGCACGGCTACTTGTTTGCCGTAGTCGAGGTACTTGAGGGCGGTGGTGATCTGGGCGATCTCCTCCATGCCGGTGCCCATGGGGCCGCAACTGAGCAGCACCATCACGTCGCCGGGCTGGATCTGCTGGGCCTTGAGCGCGGCGATGGCGGCCTTTTCGGTGGTGAAGACTTTGGCCGGTCCCTGGTGGCGGTACACCCCGTCGGCGTCCACCACCGAAGGATCGATGGAGGTGGCCTTGACCACCGAACCTTCGGGGGCCAGGTTGCCCTGCGGGAAACAGACGGTGCTGGTCAGACCCTTGGCCCGGGCTTGCTCAGGGGCGAGGATCACCCGGTCGGGGGAGACCCCATCGAGTTCTTCGAGCTTGCTGCGGAAGGCCTGCCGGCGCTCGGACTGCTCCCACCAGTCGAGGTTCTCGCCCAGGGTGCGGCCGGTAGCGGTGAGGGCTTCTTCTTTGAGCAGCCCGAGGCGGCGCAGGTGCAGCATGACCTCGGGTACGCCGCCGGCCAGGAAGGCGCGCACGGTCACGTGGTACTCGGGGCCGTTGGGCAGCACGTCCACCAGGCGCGGCACCTGGCGGTTGATGTGATCCCAGTCGGCAACAGTGGGACGCGTCCGTCCGGCGGCGTGGGCGATGGCCGGCACGTGCAGGATCAGGTTGGTGGAGCCACCAAAGGCCGCGTGGGTGACCATGGCGTTATGGAAGGCGGCGTCGGTGAGGATGTCGTTGGAGGTGATGCCGGCCTGGTCGAGGGCCATCAGGGCGCGGGCCGAGCGCCGGGCCATCTCGCGCCAGACCTCTTCGCCCGAGGGGGCCAGGGCCGAATGGGGCAGGGCCAGGCCCAGGGCCTCGGCCACCACCTGAGAGGTGGCGGCGGTGCCCAGGAACTGGCAGCCGCCTCCGCCGGTGGCGCAAGCCCGGCAGCCCAAATCGTTGACCTCATCGATGCTCAATTCGCCGTGGGCCAGGCGTACGCCCACGGACTGGATCTTGCCGGCGTCTTCGCCGTCCACCGGGGGCAGGGCTACGCCCCCGGGCACGATGATCACCGGCAGTTTTCGCGCCTCGGCCAGGGCCAGCATCATCGCCGGCATGCCCTTGTCGCAGGTGGCTATGCCCATCACTCCGCGCCGAGTGGGCAGGGAGCGGATGAGCCGGCCCAGCACGGTGGCCGCGTCGTTGCGGTAGGCCAGGCTATCGAACATACCCGTCGTGCCCTGGGTGCGGCCGTCGCAGGGATCGGAGCAGTACGCAGCAAAGGGAATGCCGCCCAGGCGGTGGAGTTCGTGGGAGGCCTCTTCCATCAGCAGCCCTACTTCCCAATGGCCGGTGTGGTAACCCAGGGCAATGGGCGTGCCGTCCGGGGCGCGGATGCCGCCCTGGGTGCTGAGGATCAGATACTCCCGGCGGCCCAATTCGGCCGGGTTCCAGCCCATGCCGGCGTTCTGGCTGTAGCCAAAGAGGTGGCCGCTGGGCCAGTTGAGCACCTGCTCGATCTGCAGTGTCAGCTTGCCGGTCGGGCCGGGGGCCTTGGTGCGGATCTGGTAGATGGAGGGATCATCAGATTCGACGATGTGCAGGAAGGGATCGGTGGTCTGGGTCATGGTCAGCTGCTCCTTATCACAGCCACAGCACCGCCTCACCCAGGATCAGCAGATCGGCCAGGGTGAAGATGAAGTACACGGCGCTGATGATGCCGTTCATAGTGAAAAAAGCCATATCTAACTTGGACAGGTCATCGGTCCGGACCAGGCGGTGTTCGTAGAGCAGGAGCCCGCCGATCACCCCCAAGCCGATGGTGTAGAGGGTATTGAGCGCCATCAACTCGCCCAGGAGGAACAAGAGCAGGACTGAGAGCAGATGGAGCAGCCGCGCCAGTTTCAGGGAGCGGGGGATGCCGAAACGCACGGGAATGGAAAAGAGGCCGGCGCCCCGGTCGTGGTCGTAGTCCTGGCAGGCGTAGATGATGTCAAAGCCGGCCACCCAGGTCAGGACGGCCAGACCCAGCACCACCGGGGGCAGGTCGAAGTGGCCAGTCACCGCCAGCCAGGCGCCCAGGGGTGCCCCGGCCAGGCTTAGGCCCAGGAAGAGGTGGGAGGTCCAGGTGAAGCGTTTGGTCAGGGAGTAGAAGAAGAGGATGGCCAGGGCCAGGGGCGACAAGTAGAAGCAGAGGGGATTGAGTTGGTGGGCGGCCAGGATCAGCAGCCCGGAGGACAGGAGGACGAAGAGGCCCACTGCCAGGGGAGTCACCACCCCGAGCGGCAATTCGCGGTTGCGGGTGCGGGGGTTGGCCGCGTCGAGGCGGCGATCGACCAGGCGGTTGAATCCCATGGCCGCGCTGCGGGCCGCCACCATGGCCAGAGCGATCCAGCCCACCTGCGCCGGGCGCAGACCACTGCGGGTGGCGGCCAGGGCCGCGCCGCTGAGGGCAAAGGGTAGGGCGAAAAGGCTGTGGGAAAATTTGATCATGCGGCCGTAGGTGAGTACCGCACTCAACGGGTTCATATAATCCTCCCCTACGGATCGGTCGACTCGTAAAACTGCAGTTCGGGCACGGCTTGGATCTGGCCGTGTACCTGGGCCAGGCGGTAGTACTCGCGCAGGCCGGCCAATTCGGCCTCTCCCAATTCAAAATGCATGTGTTGTTCTAGATAGCGCTGGTAGAAGGCGGCCTCGCCGCCGTGCTTTTCGGCGTGCTCCCGGGCGATGGCGGGGATGCGCTGCAGGCCCTCCTCCTTGGCCCGGACCAGCGCAGTGACCAGGTGGGGGGGCAGGGCCTCTCGGCGGCCGGCCCAGAAGGCGAAGACAAAGGGCAGGCCAGTCAGCGCTTGCCACTCCAACCCCAGATCGAGGCTGGGGCGGTGGCGGAAGCGGAAAACCGGATCGCCGATGAGCAGGGCCGCATCGGCCTGGGTCAACATCAGATTTAAGTCGGGAGGGGTCTCGATGAATTCGGGGTCAAGGTGGTATTTCTCGCGCAGCAGGATGCGCAGCAGGACGGCCGAGGCGCGGGAACTCTGGTCCAGGGCCACCCGCCGGAGGTGGCCTATTTCTTTTTGGCAGAAGAGCCGCACGCTGAGCACCTCGCCCCGGCAGGCCAGCGAGACGCCGGGGACGATGAAGTAGGGCTCGGGGCTGCGGGCGTATTCGATGGCGGGGATCAGTCCCAGGTCCACCCGGCCGGCCTGCAGTTCGGCGGCGCAGACCGCCGGCACAGCGTAACTGAGGGCAAAGGGCGAATCTTCCCCTTCCAGGGCGACAGTGAGGGGGCGGGTGTTGAGGAAACTCACCGCCCCCAACCTCACCTTCATGCGCTTGCGGCCACGGCTAGAGCTGCAGGTCGGGGCGGGGTGGCGACGAGTTGGTAGCGGGTGTTGCGCCGGCGCGGCTGATACCCGGCGTCGCGGATCAACTCCTGCATACGCGCCAGGTTCATCTGCCCGGTGTGGCTGGTGCCGGCGGCGCTGACCACGTTCTCTTCGAGCATGGTGCTGCCAAAGTCGTCGATCCCGTACCCCAGGCTGAGTTGGGCGATCTTGGGCCCCTGCGTCACCCAGGAGGCCTGGAAATGGGGGAAGTTGTCGAGGAAGAGTCGGGCCACGGCCACGGTGCGCAGGTGGTCGAAGCCGGTGGCCTTGCGCCCCTGCCAGCGCCCTGGGTCAGCGCCCAGGTCGGTGTGGTCTGGCTGAAAGTTCCAGGTGATGAAGGCGGTGAAGCCACCGGTCTGATCCTGCAACTGGCGCAGCAGGTGAAGGTGCTGCAGCCGGTGCTCGGTGGTCTCCACGTGCCCGTACATCATGGTGGCAGTGGTGCGCATCCCCAAGCCGTGGGCCAGGCGGTGTACCTCCAGCCATTCCTGGGTGCGGTCCTTGCGGAAGCCGATGATATCGCGCACCCCGTCGTCGAGGATCTCGGCGCCAGCGCCGGGGATGGAGTCCAGGCCGGCCTGGCGCAGCCGGGTGATGGTTTCGGCCAGCGAGAGCCGCGACAGGTGGGCGATGTAGATGATCTCGGTGGCCGACAGGCAGTGGAGCTGGACCATGGGGTAGTGGTCGCGGATAGCGCTCAGCAGTTCTTCGTAGTAGTCGAGCCGCAATTTGGGATTTAGCCCGCCCTGCATCAGCAGCTCGCAGGATTTGGGTTCCTCGCCGCCAAAGGCCACCAACTCGTCGATCTTGGCGAAGATCTGCTCGCGGGATAACACATACCCCTCGGAGGAGCCGGGTTTGCGGTAGAAGGCGCAGAAGTCGCACTTCACCCAGCAGACATTGGTGTAGTTGATGTTGCGGCCCACGTTGTAGGTGACCACTGGCTCGGGGTGCAGGCATCGGCGCGCGTGATCGGCCAGCATGCCCAACTCGGCCAAGTTGGGATGGGCCCAGAGCCGGCGGGCATCCTCCAGATTGAGGCGTTCGTTGCCGTAGACTTTTTCGGCGATATCGTCGATCATGCGACCTGGGCGATGGGCGGCTGCGAAGGGATGACGACGTTGTAGAGGCTATCGCGTTCCACCGGCACCCGACCGGCTTCGGCGATGCGCTCCATCAGTTCTTGGTGGGTGAGCCGCTGCTGGGTGGCCTCAAAAGCTTTCCGGGTGATCTCGTAGTCCATGATGGTGCCGTCCAGGTCATCGGCCCCGTACCCCAGGGCCACCTGGGAGACCTCGATGGTGTTCATGATCCAGAAGGTCTTGATATGCGGGAAATTGTCCAGCATCAGCCGGGCCACGGCGATCTCCTTGAGATCCAGGCAGCCCGAGGGTCCGGGCAGATGCTCTAGCTCGGTGCGCTCAGGGTGGAAGGAGAGCGGAATATAGGCCAGAAAGCCGCCGGTTTCGTCCTGCACCTCGCGCAGCCGGCACAAGTGGTAGACCTTCTCTGCGGTGTTCTCGATGTGGCCGTAGAGCATGGTGGCGTTGGAGGGCAAGCCCGCCCGGTGCGCGGCAGCGGCGATGCGCAGCCATTCCTCGGAGTCGCTTTTGGTCCAGAACAGGTCCCCCTGTACGCGGTCGCTTAAGACCTCAGCCCCGCCTCCGGGCAGCGACTCGAGGCCGGCGGCCTTCAGGTCGAGCAGCACTTCTTCGAGCGGCTTCTTGGCGATGCGCTGGATCTGCGCCATTTCGATCATGGTGAAGGCCTTGAGCCGGGCCTGGGGCCTGGCTTCCTTCATCGCCCGCAGCACATCCAGGTAATAGGAATAGGGCAACTTGGGGTTGACGCCGCCCACCATGTGGATCTCGGTGATGGGCACGTGCAGGTACTGGCGGACCCGCTCCTGGACCTGCTCGGGGGAGAGCACGTACCCGCGCTCGTCCTTGGCCTTCACATAGAAGGAGCAGAACTTGCAGAGCTTGTTGCAGACATTGGTGTAGTTGATGTGCTGGTTGCGGACGTAGTAGGTGTGATCGCCGTGCAGGCGCTGGCGGACGAGGTTGGCCAGGTAACCTAGGGCCGGCAACTGGGTACAGGCGTAGAGTTGCAAGCCATCATCGGCGCTGAGGCGTTCGCCGGCCAGCACCTTGTGATGGATGGCGCCCAGGCCCGCTTTTTCTAGGGATTCACCATGGACAAAAGACATGACCTGATAATATCAAACCCCCTCTTTCCCGTCAATCGGGACGCTCTCCGGCTTAAAGCCTTGGTACAGGGCGCAGATGCCCAGGGTGAAGGAGGTGTGCGCATTGGCGACAAAGCCGGCCCCATCCAGCAATTCGAGAAAGGCGCGGCCCTGTGGAAAGGCGCCCACCGAGGCCGGCAGGTACGCGTAGGCCTGGCGTTCGCCCGAGACCAAGCCGCCGACCAGGGGCAGGATGCGGGTGAAGTAGAAGCGGTAGAGTTGCCGGAAGAGCGGGGTCTCCGGCTCGGAGAAATCGAGGATCAGCAGCTCCCCCCCCGGTCGGAGCACCCGCCAGGCCTCGGCCAGGCCGGTGGGGATATGGCCGAAGTTGCGCACCCCGAAGGCGGCGACGACCAAGTCGAAGCTGCGGTCGCGAAAGGGCAGGTTTTCGGCGTCGCCGCCCAGCAACCGCACCGGGACCGGGGGGTTGCGGCGGCGCAGTTTGGCCGTCCCCAGGCGCAACATGTCGATGGCCACATCCACGCCCACCACCCGCCGGGGATGTTTGCGGGTGGCGGCCAGGGCAAAATCAGCGGTGCCGGTGGCCAGGTCGAGGATCTGTTGCGGTGCCTGGCAGCGCACCCGGTTCAACGCGCGGCGGCGCCAGTACAGATCCATCCCCCCGCTGAGCAGATGGTTGAGCAGATCGTAGCGCCGGGCGATGGCGTTGAACATCTGCTGGATACGCTGTTTGCGGGCGATTATGTTATCTTTAGACTCCATGCGGATGCCCTTGATGGAACAACTTTCTACCTATATCCCCTCCTTGGTCGCCAGCCTCACCGAAGGCGTCGCCGTGCTCGACGAACAGGCCGGTATCCAGGTTTTCAATCCGGCCCTGGTGGAGATGTTGGGCCTGCCCGGGACCGAAGCCGGGCCCCTGGAAGAGTTTTTGGGAAGCGGTGAACTGGGTCAGCTGGCGCGCCAGGCCCTGGCCGGTGAACTGGTCTGGGATCAGGATATCCAGTACCGCAAACCCGCCGGCCAGACCTGCTGGCTGCGGGTCAATACCCGCCGGCTGAAGGACCATGCCGGCCGGCCGGCATGGGTGCTGCTGACCCTCAAGGAGATCTCGGAGCTGAAGCGGGCCGAGCGCGATCTGTGGCAGGTGGAGAAGATGAGCGCCCTGGGACGCCTGGCCGCCTCGGTGGCGCACGAGGTGCGCAATCCGCTCAGCGCCATCGACAT
>CAMAVQ010000174.1 GCA_945861755.1 Gemmatimonas phototrophica | reverse complement strand
CAAGCCATCGTCTCTCCGGTGCGGCTGGCCGAGGTACACCTGCAGGACCTCTTCGCCTCCTTCTACAAGACCTACAACACCCAACCCCTCGGCACGGTGCAGGTGATCAACGACTCCCCCGACTCCGTGTCCGCCACCCTCTCCTTCTTCCTCCCCGATTACATGCGGCGGCCCTCGGAGCAACCCGTGTCCCTGGCCCCCAACTCCACCCAGCAGGTGGAGGTAAAGGCGCTGCTGGATGAGCAGGTACTCAGCCAGAGAGCCACAGTACCGGTACAGGCCGAGGTGTCGCTGGCCGTGGCCAGCGGAGACCAGAGTTTTGCGGCGCAGAAGAAGCAGGAGATTATCCTGCATGGTCGAGGGGCACTCACCTGGGCACCGGTGGGCAAGGCCGCGGCCTTCATCACCCCGGATGACCCGGCAGTGTCGGAGTTCACCCGCTCTACGTTGGTAGCCTTCGAGGAACAGGTCAGGGGTCTGGGCAAGCCCTGCCGGAATCTGCTGCGAGCGATGGTGCTCTTCGAAGCGCTGAAGGCACATGGGGTGCGCTATATCCCCGATGCCAACACCCCGTACACCAAGGTCTCTGCGGATCGCTCCGTAGTTGACCACATCTCCTACCCGGCAGAGGTGCTGCAGCAGAAGGCCGGGGACTGCGACGACCTGACCGTGCTCTTCTGCGCCTTGCTGGAGAATGCGGGAGTCAGTACAGCACTGGTGGATGCACCAGGCCATATCTTCCTGCTCTTCGACACCGGGGTGTCGCGGCAGGAGGCGTACAAGTTACCGGTAGAAGAGAAGCTGTACGTGGTGCGGGGCGACCGGGTGTGGGTGCCGGTGGAGGTGACCAAGATAGCGGATGGTTTTGCTGCGGCCTGGCAGGCGGGGGCAGAAGAGGTGGCGGCGCTGGGAGCACGGGAGCTGCGGGAGAAGGTGGTGGATACGGCCGAGGCGTGGGAACAGTATGCCGGGGTGAGTCCGGCTTTTGAAGGGAAAGTGGTGGCACCAGGCAAGGAGGTGTTGGAGGAGGTGGTGGGGCAGCAACATGCGGCAGTGGCGGGACTGATCGATGCACACCTGGCGCGGCGCTATCTGGACCCGCTGAAGGTGAATCCAGGGGATGGGGCCTTGTGGCTGGAACTGGCCAAGGTGTATATGGGGCTACAGAGGTATGAAGCGGCGATCCAGTCGGCCTATGACCGGTTGATCGAACGAGGCGGGCAAGATGCGGGCCTGCTCAACCAGTTGGGGATCGCCTACTTCTTGAAGGGGGATGTGCGGCAGGCGGCCTATTCTTTCCAACAGGCAGTGGGATTGGCCCCCGATGACAAGAAGATGCGCGGCAATCTCGACAAAGCGCTGGGGGCCCTGGGCAAGGGAGAGGGACTGAAGGGCAAGCCGCCGGCAGAGGTGGCCGGCAGCGAGGAACTCGGAGCCGAGGCCGTGGGTGGCGCCAAGGCCGGCCAGGTAGAAATGGACGAGGACAGCTTCTACTGGGGGGAGTAGGGTTAGACAAATAAATCGCGGACCGAAATTTTCCAGCCCCGTACCACCGCGCTGCCATCGAGTACATCCTCTTCGGTCAGAACCATGATATCGGTCAGCGAGCGGTAGACTTTGACTGTGCGCTGGCGCGGATTGACCACCACGACCATGCGCGTTCCGGCGTTGAGCCAGTCGCGGACTTTCTCCTCGACATCGGCATACGTGTCGCCGGGCGAGATGACCTCGACGGCCAGATCGGGCGCTCCAGGCCAGTAGCCTTCGGCTTCCCCTGATTCTTCGAGGCGTTCCCGGCGAATGAAGGCCGCATCTGGAGCGCGGACCAGGTCGGGGTTGGAAGCCAGCAGGAACCCCGTTTCCGCAGCATAGACCCTGCCCAGGCTGTGCGCCCGCACATGCTGATCGAGCGGTGTGGTGAAGTTGAGGACCATTCTGCCGTGCTGATGTCCGGCCGGAACCATCCTTTTCAACTCTCCTCTGACAAGCTCATAGCGAAAGCCATCATCCGGCATCCGCAGCAACTCTTCTGCGGTGAGGGATTGACTGATTGCCGACATGTGAACATCTCCCGATCCGGGTGAAAATTGCGTACCTAATCATAAACTGGTTGGGCAACCAAAACAACTCACTCCTCCACGTTATAGATCATCCACCCTTGCACCCTGCTATCAGCGCCGGCCTGAAAGATGATCCGGGCGCGCTCGTACACATGGTAGGTCACCTGCCGGCCCGGCACCAGCGCCGCGGGCTGGCCATAGGCTTCGGTCACCTGAGCCATAGTACTGCCGATCCGGATACCCCGTTCACTAGCCCCCTCGTACCCCCGGCGCGTCTCCAGGAAAATTAGGGTGCGGTACCCGGTGTCGATCACCAACCCGCTCCAGGACGCGATCTGTTTGGCGTTGATGTCGATGGCCGGCTGGCTGCGGCTGGCGGCTGGCACCCCGGCGGTGACATCAGGGGCCTCGAGGATGAGGTCGTATTCGTGAGCGCTCAGGCCGTCGAGCTGCTCGCGCTGAGATGAAGGCTTTTCTCCCCCGCCAAAGGAGACGGCACCGGCAGGTTTCAGACCCAGGGCCTTCAGGTCGAACAGGGCCAGGGAGGGGTTGCCGGCCCTCGCTTCCTCAAAGTCCTGCCTGGCAGTTTCCTCAGCTGGGGGATTGCTGCAGGCGCGGGCAATGCCGCGGGCGATCAGGGCACTGGCCAGGGAAAGTGCCTCGTGATTCCGGCGGGCCAGTTGCACGGCCTTTTCCGCAAAGAAGAGCGCTTCCTCAAACTCGCCCTGCAACTCGGCGATGCAGGCCAGGTTGATATAGGCCGGGGCATAGCCAGGATCCTTGCTGCGGGCGGCTTCAAAGAGTTCCTTTGCTTCCTCCAGCAAGCGGGAGCGGCGCTCCTCTCGGGGCTCGGTGAGGTCGTACTCCGCTGCTTTTTTGCCGCCGCGCAGCCGGGTGGCGGCGTCCAATTCCAAGGGGTAGGCAAAGCGGAGCTGACCTTCCGGGAACAGGGAAATGGCTTCCAGGGCGCGGGCTAGGCCCGCGTTGTTGAGCAGTTCGCGGCTGGGGAAGGTGCGGGCAAGGTGGTCAAAGCAGCGGGCCGCCTCTTCGTACTGCTTTACCAGCAGCAGGCGATGGCCGGCCTCGAAGACCGGCACCAGCTGGTGCAGCTTATCTGCAGCGTTCCGGGCGATCTCCTGGCGCTCGGACAGGGAAGGGTACCCCGGTATCTTATCCCCCAGGCGGTATTCGGCGTAGATCTTTTTCAGCACTTCCGGCACGATATCCAGGGTTTGGTACCCAGCGATGTACCCGGAAAACCAGCCGAAGCAATCGGCTTCGGTCTCCAACTCGACCATCTTGGTCAGGTCTCCCTTGAGCTGCCGGAGGGTCTGCCCCACCTCCAGGTTGGCAAAACCATTGCCAAAGTCGCCCACCCAGCCATGGTCCTTGTAGTAGTGGGCCAACTCGTGGCCCAGCAGGGCGGCCAGCGCATCGAGGGAGTCTGGTCCCAGGGAGGCACACAGATCGTAGGTCTGCTCTTCGAGGGTGAGGGAGTTCTGCTCGGGGTTGAACCACGCCACCCGCATGCGGCTGGTGGTGCCCCTGGGCAAGAGCTGCAGCACGGGTCGGGTGCGGCCATCGCTGACCACGCGGATCAGGTCATCGAAGACCTTCAGGGCAGTCTGGTATTTGGGGTGGTTCTTGGGCAGGAATTGCTGAGCATGAGTGGGTGATGCCAAGCACAGGAGGAGGAGCGGGAGGAGGAGGTTCACGGTGCGCATCTTTCAGTGGGCCGTCAAGGGATCGGCTAGGCGATCCAGCACTTCGAGAAATTCCTCTGCCTCTTTCTCATTGTCCGGTCTTGAGTCCAGGAGGGTTGCCAGGCGGTCCAGGGAAGAGAGCAGCGCTTCCTCTGCCCGCAGGGCACCCAAGTCCGCGTGGAACTGGCGGGCGATGGCAGCACTGGCGGCTAGGTCTAGCATCTCGGACAGAGGCAGATCCAGGCGCCGGGCGACCAGGCCGGCAACCCTGAGACCCTGGACCCATTCCCCCAGATAGAAGTATTTCATCGATTCTTCGCTATGGGTCTGGAAGAGCTGACCGATGGCGTGATGCACTTGGTCGAGCTGCTGGGGAGCAGCTCCTCCTGCCTGCAGTTGGGCAGAGAGCGATTCCAGGGCCTGGAGCTGGGGCAGCGAAGGATCGAAGCCGCGCAGAAGTTCTCTCAAGAGTTCCGCATGGGGTCGGGCATCCTGGGGGGTGCGGCTTTGCCGTTCTACCAGCTGCAGGCTGAACCAGGTAGTGCCGGCGGTGAACGCGAGCTGCACCACGGAGAGTTCTGCGGCAAACCCAAAGGCCGGATCTGCAGGAGACGCGAGTTTTGACCTGAGCGCGGGCCAAGCGCGCTGGTGTTCCTGCAGGGTTTTGTCCAGGAGCGAAAGTCCTGGGCCAGAGTGCATCATCATCATCTTGCCCTGCGCCTGGTACTGGCCGGGGATTTCCAGGTGGTACAGGTACACGCCGCTGGCCACCTCCTGGCCACTTCCACTCCGGCCATCCCACACCACCTCATGCAACCCCGCTGGCTGGTGATCGTCGACCAGGGCCCGCACGCTCTGGCCCAGCGCGTCGTAGATCTCCAGGCGCACTTGCGAGGGCGCAGCCAGGGTGTAGCGGAGAGTAGTCTCCTGGTCAAAGGGATTGGGATAGTTGGGCAGCAGCGCAACAGCGGTGGGCGCTTCCCTCGGCTCTTCGAGGACCGCGGTGGGCACTTCCCCTCCCGGTTCGAAGCCAGGCACCACGAGGCCGTACTCCGAATCGCGCAGCACTAGGCTGCCCATCGCTTGGAACTTGGCGGTTCCCCCCGGGAGTACCCCCCACCATCTCTGGCCAGGAACCAGCGCCTCAAAAACCGTGGGGACCGTGTCTGCGGCCCGGCGCACCGATTGGACATCCCATTTTATCGGCGGAGGCATTTCCCGCAGGTCGCCCTCAATGTGCAGCTCACAGAGGGCCGGATCTCGGCCGCCCTGGAGGCGGTCGCTGCCCGCAAAACGAATGCGCGTATTGCTGTACAGGATCACCACCCCTCCAGGGGCAATGGTCAGGTCCCCATCCACCAGCACCTCGCCGGCCCAGCGGACCTTTTCGCGGATGGTGCCGGCCCAGCGAGGCAGACGGATATCTGCGAGCATAGTGTTCCCCCGGCGGCGCAGGTCCACCGCCAGACCCGAGAGCGCTTCACTCGGCTGGCCCCACCCGCTGGACGAAGGGTTCGAGTCGGGCCCAAGCCGGGTATAGTGGACCCCGTCGAAGAGATCCGTGCCATCCCCCTCGTTGCCCTGGTGAGCCGCAAGGTAGGTCTCGTCGTCGTGGGCCCAGAAGTCCAAGTTGTCGCCGCCGTCGCGGGGGGCGGCAATCCGGCCCAGGGGGAAGCCGGCATCCTGGTATAGGCCATCGGCGCAGATCAGATCGACCAGCTGTTTCTTTTCATCGGAATTATCCCTGAAGCGGGAGCGGATGTGCCAGATCAGCAGCCCCTCGCCCGGCAAATGCCGGTCGTAGTAATGGGCGCTCCGGAGGCGCTGCTCGAGCAGCAGATAGGACTGGGATAAGACCCCCGATTCGATGAACTCGGGTTCCAGGGGAATCTTGTAGACACAACCCTCCTGGTAGAGGTTGGCGATCTCTAGGTCTGTGGTGTCTCTCTTGATCTCCATCAGGCGCTCGTTGTTGCGGCCGATCCACCCCAACTGTTCAAGGCTCCAGGCGCAGAAAGGGTTGGGACCATCGCCGCCCTTCCACCCCCGCGCACCCCAGCCCATCAGCCCCCATTTTCCAATGCCGGCACTGTCTCTCTCCGAGTTGTCACGGGCCAGATCATAGAGGTCGGGAAGGCCCAGGCTGTGGCCAAACTCGTGGGCCATGGTCCCCACCGTCTGGGCGAAGGTACCTTCACTGAGGAAAGCGCCATGGGCGCGGCTGCCGCTGATGCGCAGGGGGCTTCCCGTGGGAGAGATATCCGCTGCCTGGTAGTCTACCTCCAGGTTCAGGCCGACGATCCCCGTGGCCCCGCCCATGATGAAATTCCTCGGGGTCCGGCGCACCACGACAAAGACATAATCCACCACGCCGTCGTCATCTCCGGAATTGGGGATGCCGTCAGATCCATCGTTGTCGAATTGCCCCAGGTCGACCTCGGCGTCGGCCTGGCGGAGGACCTCCTCGGCGAACCAGTCGTACCGGCCCCGCTTGTCCGAAACCCTGGAGAGGTAGTCCGCAGCCGGGCGGTCAGAGGTGTAGCGCTTGGGCAGGACCGTACCCTCCACCTGCAACTGGCCGAAGGACATGGTGGTGTAGAAGTGGGTGAAACTGCCGGGGAGGTCTGGGTCGAAGAGATCAGTGGCAAAATCCGGAACTTGGTTGCCCATCCCGGCTTCCTCGGCAAACTGGGCAAAGACTACCAGGGCGCGCACCTTGCCCCGCGAGGGAAGGGGCTGGTACTCCTGTGCCAGCCCAAACTCCGGAGCACTGAGGGGTACCTCCACCAATTCATACCCTGCCGTGGGCGGCGCAGCAGATCTGTATACGGACCACAGGCTGCCGATGAGCAGAACCAGCGCGGCCACCGCTGCCCAGGCGTACTGGCGCCCGGTCTGCGCGCGCGGCTCCGCAGTCTGTGCTCTGGTCAACAGCTCCACCGGGGTGGCACGCTGGGGAACAGGGGCCCTCAGCAGGGCGGCGACTGCGGTAAAACACCGGTCGCAGCGCGCCAGGTGGTCTGCTAGCGGCTGCTTTTCAGCCTCGCTCATCGAGCCATCCACATAGGCGCACCATGTTTCCACAGGCGGGCAGGAGGGAGAGGCGCTAGGTTGGTTGGACTGCATCTTTCAGCTAGGACAGGTCGATAGTTGTATTAGAGAGACAATAGCGCGCGTATTCTAAAGCTAGATCTCAGCTTCTAGGCTGCGGCAGGCCCTGTTGCCACAGTAGCTCTTCCAGGAGTCTGAGCAATGCTCGCC
>CAMAVQ010000173.1 GCA_945861755.1 Gemmatimonas phototrophica | reverse complement strand
GGGGTGGAGGCCAGCCTCAAGCGACTGCAGACCGACTATCTCGACCTTTACTTGTTGCACGCGTACGACCCCAAAGCGCCGGTCGAGGAAATCGTCCGCACCCTCGACGACCTGGTGCGACAGGGGAAGGTGCGGTATACCGGCTGTAGCAACTGGCCGGTGCGAAAAATTGTCGAAGCCCTGTGGATCAGCGACAAGCGAAACCTGGCGTCCTTTGTCTGCCTCCAGTACCAATACAGCCTGCTCAACCGCACTGAGTTTGAGCCCGACCTGGCGCCGCTCTGCCAGGAGTTTGGGTTGGGGAGCATGACCTACAGCCCGCTGGCCATCGGTCTGCTCAGTGGTCGGTTCCGGCGCGGGGTGACGCCGCCGGAGGATTCTCCCTGGGGCGCCAACCCGGCTGCCGGCCTCAGCCGCACCCTATATCCCTTTGCCGAGGCCATGACCGAAGAGGCGGACCGGATCGTGCAGACCCTGATCGATCTGGGCGGCAAATACGGGAAGACCCCGGCGCAGGTGGCCGTCGCCTGGATCCTGGACCACCCGGAAGTCACGGCGCCCATCCTGGGGGCCGATCACCCGGATCAGGTGGACGAAGCCTTTGGCGCGGTGGGCTGGCTCCTGGAACGGGAAGACCGGGCAAAGTTGGACGAGCTGTCCGTGCCCAAACTACTGCCCAAGTACTGGTAGGGGTATTATGACCTCACGGGAAAGTCGCGCATACCTGCAGGAGTTGCGCCAGCGTCCGGCCTTCGGTGCCGTGGGCAACGAGTTCGACCTCGACGGATTGCGCCGTGGCATGGGGACGCGCCAAGCACCCGCCAACCCCGACGTCAAATGCATCCGCTCGCAGCTTGACGATATGCCCTGTGAATGGGTAGTGGCGCCCGGTGCCGACCCCGATCTGCGGTTGCTCTATCTGCACGGCGGCGGCTTTGTCGCCGGCTCAGCGGCAAACTACCTTCCCCTCGCTGCCCACCTCTCGGCGGCGGCACAGTGTGCCGTCCTCCTACCCGATTACCGGCTGGCGCCGGAACACCGCTTCCCCGCCGCGATTGAGGACTGCATCCGCGCCCACGAGCAGATCATCGTCTCGGGGCCGTACGGCCAGGCACTCGCCAGGGCAACCTTCATCGCCGGGGATTCGGCCGGTGGCGGTTTGACCCTGGCAACGCTCCTGGCGCTGCGAGACCGTCGCCGGCCACTGCCGCTCGCGGGTATGCCCCTGTCGGCCTGTACCGATCTGACGCTGGCCAGCGAGTCCATGCGGTCCGAAGAAGACCCCATCTGCAGCGCCCGGTGTATGCCCGTGTTCGCGGAACTCTATCTTGGGGAGGCGGACCCCCGCAACCCGCTTGCCTCACCGGTATTTGGCGACTTCACCGGCATCCCGCCCCTGCTGATCCAGGTCGGCGAGCACGAGATGCTTCGCGATGACAGTATCCGCGTGGCGGCCAAGGCTCGGGCTGACGGGGTTGAGGTGAAGCTCGAAGTCTGGCCGGGCATGGTCCACGTGTTTCAGATCCGCGAACTCCCCGAAAGCCGGGAGGCCATTGAGCATCTTGCCGACTTTATGCAGTTGTGTTTGGCCCGTCAATGACGACCATTTTAAAAAAAAGGGCTGCACGCTATGGTCAGCATGCAGCCCTTTCAAATGAATCTCGGTGAAGCCAAATGAGTCCCCATTGGTCACAAAAACAGGAACCATGGTCACCATTGGTCACAAAAAACTCCCTCTGAATCAAGGCTGATATGGGGTAAAAACTCAGTCGGGCATCATCGTGGGGATCACCTGCCGGCTGTGTCTGCGGTACAACCCGAAGTCGGTATCCATGGTGAAGATCGCGCTGGAGGGGAAGAGTTCGCTCATCCGCACCAGGCAGGCGTCGGCCAGGGACATGGGCACCGAGTGGTATTTTTCCAACAGGCGGCCCACCGCCTGAGCCTGGTCCTCCAGGCTAAAGCGAAGCGAGAAGACTCCGCGATGCAAGAGTTGTATCACCGCACCACTGCCCAGCGGGGTCTGTGACAGAAGAAAACATGCTTCGGAGAGGACCGCCTCGCAGGTGAGCATGGGAGGCGCAATCTGGTTCCACTGGACCTCGGCCCAGGCGTGGTATCTATCCCGGCGGTTCAGAAACGCTACCAGCGGCCCCGTGTCCAGGAGTACCCCTCGCTTCACCGGCCATACCCTTTGAGGTGTTTCTTGTTGTAGGAAAGGTCAGCAGGGCCATCGGCCTGGCCAAGTAGGTCCCTGGCCAGGTCCAGGCAGGAGTGAGGTTGGACCGTTTCAGCGTTGGTGGTGAGTTCTTCGAGGGCAGCGCGGATCAGGGAAGATCTGCTGCCCCCTCGCTTGGCCACCAGGCGGTCGAGTTTCGCTTCCAGTTCCTCGGGTATCTTAACCGTCAGGGTTTTCATCGTTCCTCTGGTATTGAGTAATACGTATATGCCAAGAAGGTAATACTCCTTTAGCATGAAAGCAATGCTGCGAATGTCGTAGCTGGCCTCTCGGGCATACCCCCGTCTATGGACACCGATGGGGGCTAAATACTGTCGAGGTCCCCTCTGTGCCTACTGGTGTAGACATTGGTCACAAAACCCGGTCGTCAGGGAACGGAAGGCCAGCTGAAAATAAAAAAAAGAAAAGGGTTTGCCTCTCTTTAAAGAGAGTCAAACCCCTTCTTTTCAGGTCTTTACTTATCTGGCGGGAACGTGTGGGAATCGAACCCACCTAGCGGCGCTCTCGCGCCACCACAACGGATTTGAAGTCCGCGGAGGCCACCAGGCTCCCAACCGCTCCCGCAACGCGGGGCAGGAAGGCGGGCGTGGAGAACCGGGGTGGGGCGAAGTTACTCCTTGACCACCCAGAGTTTGACTGCGGCCCGCACTTCTGGATGAAGCCGGATCTCGATGGTGTAGACCCCCAGGGAGCGGATGGGCTCCTCCAAGTCGATCTTGCGGCGGTCGATCTCGTGGCCCTGCTCCTTGAGCAGATCGGCCACGTTCTGAGAGGTCACCGAGCCGAAGAGCTTGTCTTCCTCGCCCACACGCGCCTGGATGGTCAGCGAAGTCTTCTCCAATTCCTGGGCCAGGGTTTCGGCGGCCTTCTTCTCGCGTTCGGCAACAGCTTCGTGCTGCCGGCGCCGCGACTCAAAGTGGGCGATGTTGGCATCGGTAGCCAGCAGTGCCTCACCGCGGGGAACGAGAAAATTACGGGCAAAGCCGTTGGCCACCTTCACCACTTCACCTGCCCGGCCCAAACGCTCCACATCTTTCAATAGAACAATTTTCACCTGTTCCTCCTCCTGCTTATCACGTTCTTCGGTTTAGATCAGCACTATACATTTTGCTGGCGGTCTTGTTCGGCGGCCGCCTCCTGCGAGGGCGTGTCGAGCCGGCGCCAGTCGAACCAGGTGTCCAGCAATCCCAGGCCGGCCAGTACCAGGGTCGACAGGCCCGCGGTGAAGGCCAGGGCCACATACAAAAACCCCTCCATCCATCTGGATATCCCCAGTCGCCAGCAGCAAAACCGCACCAACGCCAACCCCTGAATCGCATAGAGGACACCGGTCACCACCATCAGATTCAGGCCCAACTCAGCGCTTATCCCCTGGGTTCCCAGCACCAGGGCCAGGCCGGCGATCAGCACCCAGATCAGCAGTTCCCAGGGGCGCCAGAATCTGAAGGGAATGGCAGGCGGCAATTCGCTCTTCAGCCAACGGCCTCCCAACTGCCCCAAACGGTACATCAGGACCGCGATGAACAGGATAAAGAGGAACTCCGTAGCCGGCTGGAGCCGCAGGCCCAGCTCGACGATCTGGGAAACCGAGTACCCTTCCTCCAGCTTCAGCCCCATGGCCTCCAACTGACCGGCCACCTGGGCCACCACCTCGTCCCTAGGCTCCTGGGTGGCCACCAGCAACAAGCCCCCCTGCACTACGCCGGGAAGCGCCGCTGCTGCCAGGATCTTGCCATAGCTGCGCTGGCGCTCCAACTGCCAGCCGGCCAGCAGCCCAGCCAACGGCGCCACCGCCAGGATCGGGGTCAGCATACCGGCACCCACAGCCAGCGGCAGGGCCACCAGGCCCACGCGCCACAGGCCAAAGCGCCGGCAGGCCAGCAGCGTCGCCGCGCCCAGGGCGGCGATACCGCCCACACTTCCCAGAAAGGACAGGAAGAGCATGCACGACCCGCTAGACGCGGGCCGGCTCCCTGAGCATCAGGGCGTTGGAGCGTCGGACGCCGCAGACTCCTCGGCGGCCTCATCGGCGGCAACGTCTTCTCTGCCGCCCTCGTCTGCAGCGCTGGCTTCGGGGCCGCGATGTCCGTCGCGGCTGCCAAACCTGCCGCCAGGCCCGCCAGGGCCACCAGGGCCACCAGGACGCGGACCTCTGGGCCGATCTTCGCGCGCCTGCAGCAGCACATCGGCGGGCAGCTGTGGCACCCGTAGGAACGCTCCCTTGACAGCGACGATCTGGTAGCGGAGCACCCCCTCGTCGAGCTTCAGCTCGCGGTGGAGCGCATCGAGCAGGCCCGCCTCGCCGGTGAACTGGAAGAGCACGTAGTAGCCCTGCTGGCGCCGCTTCATCGCCACCGAACTGTAGGCCAGCTTGCGCATGCCCCAGCGGTCGATGTGGGCCATCTCGGCGTCCTTCCCCGTGAGGAAGGTCTCGTACTTGGTCACCTCTTCCTCGAGCTGCTTTTCGCCCAACTGCGGGTCGAGGATGCAGACCAGTTCGTAGTTCTTCTTCATGCCCATCTCTTTCGGGTTGTGTTGTTGGATCAAAACAGCTGGAGACTTTAGTTCACCAAATCACCTTTGCCGACCGGAACACCGCTCAAGGCTAGATCAGCGCCGCCAGGCCGTTGAACTGATTCATCGCCTTGTCGATTCCCTCGTGGGCGCACGCCTCGACCGCCTGACATCCCCGCTCTACGAGGCCGGCCACCTGCTCTTTTGCCCCGAAAGGACCCAGCACATAATCGATGGAGTCCTCACCCGGAGGCGGTGCACCAATGCCCAGGCGCAGACGCGGCACCTGAAGGGTGTTGAGGTGCTCCAGAATCGACGCCAGGCCATTGTGGCCCCCATCACTGCCGCCCCGCCGCAGGCGCAGGCGACCGAAGTCGAGCAGAAAGTCGTCCAGCAGCACCAGCACTTCTTCCGGGGCAGAACCCAGCCGCTGCTGGAAGGCGGCCACCGCGATGCCGCTGCGATTCATGAAGGTCTGCGGCTTGACCAGCAGCACCTGCTGGTCGGCCAACTGCACCTGGGCCGCCTGACTGTGGTCCTGATCCACCCACCGGCCACTGCCCTTGGCAGCCAGGCGATCCACCACCATGAAGCCGATGTTGTGCCGGGTCGCCGCATAACGCGGCCCCGGATTCCCCAGGCCGACGACGATCCGCAAACTCAGTTCTTGGACTCGCCCTCGCCCGTCTGGGCCTCCGCGGTCGGTTCTGCGGTCTCCGCAGTAGTGGCCACCACGATACGCGGCGCCAGCACACTGACGATGGTGACGCCCGGATCGGTGATGATGCGCGCCTCCTGGCCCAGCAAGTCCCGCACGTGGATGCTCTGGCCCACTTCCAAGTCGGTGATGTCGATCTCCAGGCGGGAGGGCAGCTCGGAGGCCAGGCACTCCATCTCGGCCAGGGTGAGGGTCTGCTGCAGGGCACCGCCGCCGGTGCGCACGCCGACCGGAATACCTTTGGTAACGATGGGCACATTGAGGCGGAGTTTCTCCTCCGGATCGATGCGCAGCAGGTCGACGTGCATGATGTCGCCCCGGACTTTGTGGTACTGGATCTCCCGGACCACGGCCCGCTCGGGGGCCTGAGCCCGGCCGACCACTTCGACCAGGAAGATGGCGTTCTGGCCGCCCTGACCCAGGGCCCGCTCCAGCACGCGGACCTCCGCTTTGAAGCAGCAAGGATCCTGGGTATGTCCGTAGATGACGCCCGGCAACATGCCGGTCAAACGGCGCAGCCGGCCCACCGGGCCCTTGCCCTTTTCATCGCGGGGCTGGACCTGCAGGGCAATCTCTTCGCGTTTGAAGATCTCAAGCTGCACAGAAATTGATGCCATAGAAACCATCTCCTCAAAAAGAACTGCGGGCACCAGACGCGCACCTGCCGCGCGCGATGCGGTCGCCAGAAATAAATTGGCTGCCCGGCAAGGACTCGAACCTCGATAGACGGAACCAAAATCCGTCGTCCTACCAATTGAACGACCGGGCAACCGAACCAGGGGAAGCCGCTACCGGAAAAGCATGCCCCACATTCAGGCGGGCACACAAAAAAACGACCGGTATCCTTTTGCTCTCAGGCGCTGATGTGCCTGCAAAGCGGCGATCCGGTCGTCGAAAATGCCGTATACGGTTGAACCGCTGCCCGACATGGAGCAGACTTGCGCCCCCGCCAGGCTCAGGTGGGAGCGCATTTCTGCGACGATGGGATTGGCGCGTTCTACCAGCTCCTGAAAATCGTTCTCCAAAACAGAGAACAGGGCCTTGCCTGCGACGCGCCCGCCGCTCAGGGAAGTGATAAAGGTAAGGTAGAGCGAGGAGGGTGTCAAGCTGGGCCGCACCTGACTGTAGGCCCAGGCCGTGCTCACTGCCACTTCCGGGTAGACCAGTACATAGGCACTGTTCCCTTCCCAGGCCAGCGGCGCCAACACCTCCCCCCGGCCCTGGGCCAGGGCCGTGCCTCCCCACAACAGAAAAGGCACATCCGATCCCAGCTGGCCGGCCAATCGGGACAGATCCTCCCTGCCCAGGGGGTCGCCGCAGAGTCGGTTGAGGCCGCGCAGGGCCGCCGCCGCATCGGCGCTACCGCCGCCCAGGCCAGCGCCCACCGGAATCTGTTTTACCAGATGAATATGAAAGGAAGGGACCGGTGTGGGCAGCTGGGCTTTGAACAACGCCGCCGCCCTGAGTACCAGATTGTCCGGCCCTGCCGACAAGTTGGGATCTGAACAGGTGAGTCGGTCTTCCCTTGCTGGATAGAAGGAGAGCTGGTCGGCCAGGTCCACGCTCTGCATGATGG
>CAMAVQ010000172.1 GCA_945861755.1 Gemmatimonas phototrophica | reverse complement strand
GGCCTGGGCGATGTCGGGGAAATCCACCGGCTCGATGGAATGTGTGCCCAGGTCTTCGACCAGGTGACCCCAGCTTTTCAGCAATTCGGCCACCGGGCCCTTCATCGGAAAACCGGCGTGATCACCGCCGATGACCAGTCTCATCGCGCTTCCTCCTCATAAAAAAACCTCCCGGCTCGGGGCCGAGAGGGCTGTTGCCGGAACCGAGTACAACTCAGAACCTCACCACCGCAAAGGGGGTGCCCACCCCGTTGTCCGGCATCTTGCTCAGCCGGTCGTAGAGCCAGCGCACGTTTTTGCGATCCAGGGCCACACATCCTTCGGTCCAGTCGTAATCGGCCCCGCCCCCATGCACTCCCAGCCCGCGCCAGATCGGCGCACCGGGATGGGCGCGGTTGAAAACCTGCACTGCCGCGTCGCTCTGGATGGTTCCACGGGCCCGCTCCCAGGCCTCCAACTGCCGCCGCCCTTCCGACCCGTAGACCTCGACGTAGTCCCGCTTGGCCGCCTCCACCGTATGGATGCGCATCCACACGCAATCCCACTTGGCGACCCGCCTGGACCAGGAGACCTCCGACAGATGGAAGAGTCCTTCCTTGAGGTGGTAGTCGTTGGCCCGCCGGCGGTCTATTAGTTGCTCGGCATCGGTGCTGCCGATGGCCACCGGGAAGCGGGTAACGCGTTCGCCGGCCAGGTAGACATCCATGTAGCGCTCCTGTTTGTTGACCACCAGCGCGTACCCCCCCCGCCGCCTGGACAGGGCGACGGCCGAATCGCTCCAGGCGCTGAAACGCGCCTGCAATTCCGCCTCCACCTCCCGCGACCTGCTAGGAGCAGGTTTGAACTTTTTCTCCCTTTTCTTGACCGCTTTGGGCCGGAACTGCTGAAAGGTAATCGGGTACTTCTGCCCGGCTAGGGTTAGGGACTGGCCGATGGCGATCCGGTCGCCGTGCAGGTCGTTCCACTGTCGCAACTGGCGCACGCTGAGCTGGTAGCGGGCAGCGATGTTGATGAGGGTGTCGCCGCGCTTGACTACGTGGGTGGGCGAACTCTTGCCCAAGGTCGCAATCGCCGCGCAACAGAGAAGGAATAAGGCGAGGGTCAGTCGTCGCATGGGATACAAATGACGGAAAAAGTGCTGTCAGGGGAGACAGCGGGGAAACATATATAACACCGCCGGACAGCGCAACGCAATCATCCCCTCTCTCATAAGGGGTGGTCCGCAATACCGAGGGTCTATATGCCCATTATCGGCAAACGCAGCGCCGAGGCCCAGGACTTTCTGCCATTGCTCAGGCGCCTTTCTGGTCGTTGGCCTGCTGCTCGATGGCGGCGTACTGGCGTTGGACGAAAACCATCAAGAATCCCAGCAGCAGGAAGACGATCACCGACTGGGCCACCTGCAGCAGGGCATTGAGCCCGGTGGCGTTCTTGAGCACCAGAGCCGACAGGCCCAACCAGGTGGTGACCGCGTAGATCACCAGCACCGCCCCTGCCCTGCCGATGCGCAGCGCTTCGAGGCGATGGTGGATGTGGTCGCGGCCCGCGTAGGAAAGCCACTGCCCCACACTGCGCACCTGGCCGTGCCAGACCCGCATGAAGGTGGTGAAACTCATGTCGAAGATGGGCACCCCCAGGATCAGCACCGGCACGATCAGCTTGACCAGCTCGTCGCTGGCCCAATCGCCGATGATCCCCAGCGAAGCCATCATAAATCCCAGGAAATTGCTGCCCGCATCCCCCAGAAAGATCAGTGCCGGCTGGCGGAAGCGGAAGTTATAGGGCAAGAAACTCAGGCAACTGCCCAGCAGTGGCAGGGCCAGGTAAACCATGAAGTCGTGGTGGCTCTGCAGGGCTACCAGGCTGAAGAAGAAGGCGCTGATGGCGCAACTGCCGGCGGCCAGCCCGTCCAGCCCGTCGAGATAGTTGACGGCATTGGTGATGCCCACCACCCACAAGGCCGTCAGCAGCCATTCCCCCACATCGCCCCACAGGCCGTGGGGAAAAAAGCTGATGACCACGCCGTACTTGATCAGGATCACCACGCCCAGCAGCTGACCGACCAGCTTCACCGGGGCGGGTAATCCCCGCCAGTCATCCACCAGCCCCACCAGGAAAATGAGGGTGCCGGCCAGAGCCACACCCTTGAACTGGGTGCTGAAGCTGAAATTCCACAGGACGGTGACCGCAAAAGCCAGGTACACCACCGCCCCCCCCAGCAGCGCAGTCGGATACTGATGCGCCTTGCGCCCCTGGGGCACGTCCACCATGCCCATCCGGTGGGCCAGCCAATACACCGGAGGGACGAGCACGTAGCCGATGCCGAAGGAGAGCAGCAACAGGTAGGCCCACTTTAGTCCCGACTCGGTCAGTAGATCCCGGGCCTCCCCGCTGAAGAGGAAGGCCACGAAGAGCAGGATGATGACCTTGTCGAAGTTGAAGGAAAAGGGCGGCCGTTCCGAGGCGGCGGTCTGTGGCTGGTCGGTCACGCGTTCACCCTCGGTAGTAAAGACGGATGTGGTCAGCCACATAATCCACCTGCGCATCCTCCAATTCGGGGAACATCGGCAGGGAGAGGATCTGGGCACAGGCCTGTTCGCATTGGGGCAGGGAACCCTGGCGGTATCCCAGGGAGGCATAGCCGGCCGTCAGGTGCAGTGGGTGAGGATACTGCACCGCGGTGTCGATGCCCGCCTGCTTGAGCGCCCCGGCCAGCCGATCGCGGTCCAGGGCGCGCACCACAAAGAGGTGGTACACGTGATGGGCGTATTCGGCCTCGGCGGGCAGGATCAGCTCCCCCACTCCTTCCAGAGCCTGGCAATAGCGCTGGGCCAGCTGCCGGCGCCGCTGGTTCCACTGGTCCAGATGGGGAAGTTTCACCCCCAGCACCGCGCCCTGCAACCCGTCCATGCGGTGGTTGTAGCCCGGCTCCTGGTAGAAAAACTTCCGTGTCGGGTCCTGGCCGTGGTTGCGCAGCAAGCGCAATTTCTCGGCCAGGGCACCGTCGCTGGTGGTGATGCCCCCGGCGTCCCCGTAGGCCCCCAGATTTTTGCCGGGGTAGAAACTGAAGCAGCCGGCCAGTCCTATGGCGCCTGCCAGGCGGCCTCGATAGCGCGCCCCCTGGGCCTGGGCCGCGTCCTCGATCAGGGCCAGGTCGTGTTTGGCGGCCAGTTCCAGCAGCGGGTCCATGTCGGCCGGATGGCCGTAGATATGCACCGGCAGCAGGGCCCGGGTGCGGGGGGTGATCAGTTCGGCAACTTGGGCCGGATCGATGGTGAAGTGGCGCGCCTCGATGTCGGCCAGCACCGGCCGGGCACCCAGTTCGCAGATCGCTTCGACAGTGGCCGCAAAGGTGTGGGGGGTGGTAATCACCTCATCCCCCGGTCCCACCCCGGCGGCGCGCAGGACCAGCTTCAGCGCGTCCGTGCCGTTGCTCACCCCCACGCAGTGGTCCGCCCCGCAGTAGGCGGCAAAGGCCTGCTCGAAGGACAAAACTGAGGGTCCCAGGATAAAGGAGCAATCAGCCACCACCTGGGCTATGGCCGCCTCCATCTGGGGCTGGAGGGCGGCGTGCTGCAGCCGCAGGTCGTTCATCGGTACCTTCATCGGTATCCTCAAATGGACGAAATATGAGAATTTCAGGTAACTTGCTAGGTAATAGTCAGCGGACTTCTGACCATGACACAGTCCGTCTCGACTAAACGCAAATTTCTATCTCGCGAGACGGGGAAAAGCGCAGAAACAGCAAACCCATTTTGTTCAAATTCCATTATTGCTTCACGCCAAGCGATCACGCTCTTATAAATCGGCTGCACACTCAACTCGGTTTGTAGTACCATGATGTCGTCTCTACAACCTCTCGCCCCGCGGAAAACCTCTAAATCCCACCCCTGAGTGTCCATCTTCAGATATATCCTCGGCCTGTCGATGTGTGCGGTCACTTCGCCCAGAATACCGTCCAACCGTCTAACAGTTACGGTTTCCATCTTTTTTACAGCGCTTCCCAGAAACGTCTTTCTACCCCAGTCATTCGGAAGGAGAAACGATGAAAAACTGGTGCTCTCCGTAACGTTTATCTCCCTGGTCGTATCGTCGCTGCCGAGAGCGTAATGGTACCCGGTCCATCGGGAGTCGCGAGAGCACCGGTGGTTCAGAAGGCGGTAGTTCTCTGCTACTGGCTCGAAAGAGATTATGTCCCCTCGATAACCGTTATCCCTCAAAAATTCTCCGAATTGTCCGTGCCTCCCCCCGACGTCGAGCACACAATTGATATCGAGGTTGTGAAAGAGCACATGGAGATAATCCGCCAGACAGGTATCTGGGAAAAACCGCCGAACGCTCCAGCCTGTCGCTCTGATTAGGTGCATTAGCTTATTTCTGAGACTCGTCATTTCTTCACCTTTCCGTTCTTACACACTTTCTCCCCTATACTTTGCAGCCCATCACGCCTACGGAAAAGCAACAAAGTAGCGCAGGGCCACAAAACCCTCCGCGTAGGTGACCCGCCCCTGGATGCCGCGAAAATTGGCCATCGAGCGGAAGATATCTAAGATCGACATGTTCTGGATGTTGGTCTTATGCACCTGGGAGGAATGAGCCTCCAGAGCAGCCATCTTCTGGTTGATGACCTTGCCGATATCCACGAAGATGGTGGGAATAAAATCCTGGGACGAGTGCCCCTCGAAGAAGAGCAGGTTGGGCACCGAGCGAGCAGCCGGCACCACCGCCTGGGCGATGGCCCGGTGGTCCTGGTGGGTGTCAGTGCCAAAGTGGGTGTACACCGTGTCGGCCTCAACCCGCTTGATGATCTCCTCGATGCGGATGATGGATTCGCGGTTGCACTCGAAGCGGGTATCGGGGAAACCGGCGAAGAAAACCTCGCGGGCCCCGATGATCTTGGCCGCCTCCAACTGTTCCCGGTGGCGCACTTCGGGATCCCCTCCCTTGTCGCCGTCGGTAATGATCATCAGATATACCGCGTCGCCGCGATGGGCGTGCTGGATGAGGGTGCCGGCACAGCAGTACTCCAGGTCGTCCGGATGGGCGCCGATGGCCAGGACATTCACGAATCACTCCTCCTTCCGCTTCTCAAGATTTCTAGACTTTGCGGTCCGCAGTTGAGGACCAGGTCCAGGGCCGACAATTGCGCGGCAAACTCGCCGAAAAGCTGCGGGTACACCGGGTGCTCGTAGTGCTGAAAAATAACCTCGATGCCGGCTGCGGCAAATTGGCCCAGGTCCATGTATTTCGCCCCGTCCACCCCGGACAGGTACGTCTCGGCCCCCACTGCCCTGCAGATATCCACCAGCCGGCCGGTGGGATCTTCGCTCAGACCCTCCAGCTCTGAGGCCCAGCACAGCGGGGTGGTGATCCCCAGCTTTTCCCTGAGCCAAAGGATGGAGGCCCCGTTCACTTGGCTCAGCAGCCCCCACGGCGAGGTGTAAAAAGCCTCCAGCGACGCAGCGGCTCCTTCCCAGCAGGGGGCGCGGTGGTAGGAGCGGCGCAGGGTCTCCCAATGTTTGTGCCGCCAGCCCTCGCCCTGCTCCACCGTCACCGCGCTGATCAGGGCGAGGTAGTCGCCGCTCACCGGCACCGTGAGCCACTGCACGCCCTGGGGGGTCTTGATGCGGTTGCGGTTCTGCCACTCCCGGCGCTTGTACTGGACGTTGTCGAGCAGCACAAAACAGCCGGCCTGGTCCATCTTGTCGAAGTAACCCAGCCAGGGCAGAAATTGGGGTTGATGGATGGCGGCGATCACGGCGCTCCCCCGACCCCGGTGACAAAGATGGGGTTGGAGGTCAGCCTGGAGGTGCGGCTCTGGGCCATGAGGCGATAGTATACCTTCTCGCCGGGACGGATGCCGGTGTCCACCTGCTGGAACTCCAGCGGGGTCAGACCACTGAATTCGGCAAGGACCTCGCCGGTCTTGATCAGCCGCAGCTTCACCTCCTCCTGCTTGCCGTTGAGCTTGTCGATGCGCATGGAAATGCGGGCCAACCCCTGGCTCGGGATCTCCTCCCCTGCAATACCCCTGCGGATCTCGCTCTCCACCTCAAAGGTGTCGAGCACCAATTGCTCGTCCCCTCCCCGCACCGCGTACATACGCCCCTGGCGCAGCGCGTCCATCACCGCCTCGCGCGTCCTATCCTTCACCAGGAAGACCGTCAGGATGTCGTGGATCTGGCCGCCCTTCTGGTCGTAGTGGTAATCGATCTCGCCCTCGCCCCAGATCGGCTTGGCCCGCTGACCCGCCAGATACTGCCCCAGGACGATGTCCCACTGATGCCCCGGCTCGGTGGCGGTGATGTTGTCGGCGTAGAGCGCGGCAAAACCAGCGTAGTCATAGGTATCCACCAGGTCCTCTGGATGGGGCACAGTGATGCTGGCAAAATGGAAGAGTCCGCCCAGGAAATCCGTGGGCGGAATGGCGGACTTGGCCTCCAGGTGCGGCCAGAGCACCATACCACCATGTCGGTTCACGTAGTCGATATAGTGCTGGTAGGGCCCCGACCCAGGGTCGCCGTTGTACTGATCCATGTAGGTGACCTTGAAGGGGAAGTTATTGATCAGACACAAGGTCGAAACGATCAGCACCCCCAGGCGCAGCCCGCGCGGATGGGAGGCACCCAGGAAGAGGCCGTAAGCCACGCCGATCAGCGGCCACAAAAGCAGCAGGCTGCTCCAATCCCAGCGCTCATTGCCCTTCCCGTGTATCACCGGAAGCTGGGCGTACTCCTCCACCTTGTCCATGCCTAAGGCAATGATATGTTTGTCGAAGGAATGCATGGTCCAGGTCAGCGAGGCCAGGTCCACCTCCCAGTAGTAGAAGGGATTGGATTCGATCCCGCCGAACATGACCAACTCGGGGTGTTTGGCGCCCACCCGCTGGATCTCCTCGAAGTATTCCCCCAAGGTGCCGTCGGTGATCGGGGCCGGCTCGGTGTGGGTGAAGCGCAGCAGATCGCGCAGCAGGGGCAACCCATAGCGAACCTGGAGGATGTCGTCTTCGGTAAAGATCAACACGTCCACCCCGTGCTCTTTGGCCTTCTGGGCGATCTCCGCGATGGTCTCCTTTTTGCCGGTGCTGTAATTGGT
>CAMAVQ010000171.1 GCA_945861755.1 Gemmatimonas phototrophica | reverse complement strand
TCACCCATCAGTCCGCGCAGTTCCTCGAGAATAGATGTCTGCACGGCGTCGTTGCTGAAAACCAATCCGGCGACGGCGATCACGATCACCAGCAGCGGCGCAATGGAAAAAAGGGTGTAATAGGCAAGGGCCGCGCCCATGCTGGGCGCATCGTCTTCGTACCACGGAGAGACCGCCCTAGCTCAGCGCCGCAGCACCCGACCGGCCAGCTTGGCCTGCACCTGGCCTCGCTCCACCGCCACCACCCCGTTGATCAACAGATATTCGATGCCCACGGGATAGCGATACGGGTCCTCGAAGGTGGCGGTCTCGGCGATGCGCTCTGGGTCGAAGATCAGCACGTCGGCCCAGCCGCCCTCGCGCAGCAGGCCGCGCCCGACCAGGCGGAAGCGGCTGGAGGCGAAGCCGGTGAGCTTGTGGATGGCCGCCTCCCAGGTGAGCAGGCCCTGTTCGCGCACGAAGCGACGCAGGAAATAGGGGAAGGCCCCGTAGGAACGGGGATGGTGCCGGCCCTCGGCCAGCACCCCCTGGGGGATCAGCGAGAAGCCGTCGGAGATCACCCCGCCGGCCGGGTGGCAGGCGATATTGCAGAAATCCTCCTCCGACACATCCTGAGCCAGCATCCAGGGTCGGCCCTCTTCCTCCAACAGAATGTCGAGCAGGGCCTCGTGGGGCCGCTGGCCGCGCACGCTGGCGATCTGCGCGAAGCTCTGGCCCACTAACCGGGTATTTTGCTCGGCACTGCCCAGCCAGATCAACTCCCACTTGCCTTCCTTGATCAGGGTGCGTTTGCGCGAGCCGCCGCTCTCCGCCCCAAACTGCATGGTGTCGGCCTCGATCCTGGCCCGCACCTGGGGGTCGCGCAGGCGCTGCATCAGTTCCCCGTCGCCCCCGGCGCAGGCCCAGGGCGGCAGCATGGATTTGAGGGTGGTGCTGCCGATAGTATAGGGGATGGCGTCACAACTCAGGTCCACCCCTCTGGCCCTGGCCGCCTCGATGGTCTGCAACAGCGAGGCCGTGGCCCCGTGCATAGGAGCGCCCGGCTGCATGTGGGAGACGTGGGCCGGCAGGTCGGCTTCCTCGCCCACCGCGATGACCTCTGCCACCGCCGCCGCAATACCCTCGGTCTGATTGCGGATATGGGAGGTGTAGATCCCCCCGTGCCTGGCCACCACCCGACCCAGTTCGATCAGCTCTGCCAGCGGGGCGTACGGCCCCGGCGCGTACGCCAGCCCCGAGGAGAGCCCCATTGCCCCTTGCTCCAGGGCCTGGGCCGTGAGTTGGCGCATGTGCTCCAGTTCGGCCGGGGTGGCGGGCCGGTCCTCGTACCCCATGGCCGCCACGCGGAGATTGCCGTGGCCCACCAGGGTGGCCACGTTGGTGCCCACCCCCTGGCTTTCCAGGCGTCCCAGATATTCTTCCATGGTGGTCCAGTCGCATTCCAGTCCCCGGGTCATGGCTGGATCCAACGCCCCGTAATAGAACTGGTGGTCGCGGGTGGGCGCTGCCGAGATGCCGCAGTTGCCCATGATCTGGGTAGCGACGCCCTGGGCCAGGGTGCTGCTGGCCTGGCCCTCCACCAGCAGGGTGAGATCTGAGTGAGTGTGGATGTCGATGAGGCCGGGGCAGACCACCAATCCGGCGGCATCGATAACGCGCCGGGCCGGGCTCTCCCCCAACTTGCCGATGCAGGCGATGCGACCGTCTTGCAGGGCCACGTCCCCGGCGAACCAGGGACTACCGGTGCCGTCGATGAGCCGGCCATTGCGGATGAGAGTATCGTACACGGGGTTCAGCGCTGCAAATGTCCGGGCCGCTCGCCGCCCTCAAGCACGCTGATCCACTGGTGGTAGACCAACTCATGGTCGGCCCACAGGGTGTGCTCCACCCCGCGCACACAGGCCACCATATCGCCCGGCTCTAGCTGGTATTGCTTCTTCACCCCGGCGGGGCTGCGCAGGGTGATCAGGGGCCGGCCCTCGGTGAAGAGCCAGTACTCGTCGCAGTCGTGGTAGTGCAGCTCTACCTGGGTTTTGGCAGGCAGGCGGTACTGATGCATGGTCTTCGCATCCATCGGCTTGAGCAGAGGGCCCAGCACCTCGCCGATGCGTTCGCCCAGGCCCAGGTGGACGATGCAAAAAGAAGGATCTGCGGGAAGTTCGCTCATATACCTCTCAAATGAAAAAAGGACTCAACCATTCGGCCTTGATGTCCATGCCGAAGCCCGGCGCTGCCACCGGCACCAGGTACCCATCCTGGGGCAGGGCCAGACCGGGAAAACGCCCGCCCTCGCTCAGGGGCACTCCGGGTGGGGCGCTGACAAAAACCTCCAGCCAGGTCATGCTGGGCTGGGCAAAGGTGAAGTGCTGCCCATAAGGGGTGTTGCCCCCCCCGTGGAGGATGGTGGTCAGGCCAGCGCCCTCAGCGGCGTGTACAATCTTTTGGCACACCGTGGCACCCCCGCACCAATTGATGTCTGGCTGCAAAAAATCCACTGCCCGCCGCTGGATGGCGGCCATGAAGGGGGTGGCGGTGTACCAATGCTCGCCGGTGGCCAGGCCCTGCCAGGGCAGGCGCTGCCGGCACTCCACGTGGGCATCGAGATCCTCGGAGAGCAAACACTCCTCGATCCACTTAAGCCGGTACGGGCGCAGCCGCTCGGCCAGGCGCACGGTGTACTCCACATCGAAGGCCATCCAGCAGTCCAGCATTAACTCCTTGTCGTCGCCGATCTCTTCCCGCGCCCTGGCCACGAACTCCTCGTTCTTTCGCAGCCCCTCCAGCCCATCAGCCGGGCCGTACGGGCAGGCCAACTTGAAGGCCTTGAACCCCAGCTCCAGGTACCAATCCACATCGTTGCCGGTGCAGTAACACAATTGTTTGTCGCGGGCAGGGCCGCCCAACAACTCGTACACTGGCTTGTCCAGCAGCTTGCCCTTCAGGTCCCACAGGGCCAGATCCACCGCGCTGATAGCGTAGCTGGCCAGCCCCGTCGATCCGTAGGGCTTGGTCATGCGGAACATCATGTCGGCCAGCTTCTCGTGGGCCAGGCAGGGTTGGCCCACCAGTTGCGGAGCCAGGTGGTCGTCGATGACGGCGGCCACGGCCCGGCCGTGCCCGGTCATGCCCAGACCCCAGGTCCCGTCCTCGGCCTCCACCTTGCAACAGACCGCCTCCCAGGTGCGCGGCAGCCACAAAGAGCGGTTGCGTTTGACGTGGGGATAGCGGCTCATGGGATTGGCCACTTCGGCCTCGGCGGCCCACGAGGGCCGGCGCGGCACGGTGGTCGACGGCGGGGCAGGCGGCAGGTTCAGGCGCACGGCTCGGATGGACTTGATCTTCACGGCGACCTCCTCGGCGGACCCTGCTGCAAAACATCCTCGTGATAGGCGCGCAGTATTTCACCCACGCTCCAGGCCTGGGCAATACAACCGCGCGGCACAAAGGGAGGCTCGGCATCGAAGATCTCGGAGAGGGTGCCGATGCCGGCCTCACTGAGATGGGGTTCTAAGCCCTCGATCAGACCCTGGGCCCGCGCTCTGCCCTCCTCGCCGTGCAAACGCACCAGCGCGGTGATGAAGGGCCCCAAGAGCCAGGTCCAGACCGTGCCCTGGTGGTAGGCCCCGTCTCGTTCCCAGGGCGGACCTTCACAGCGTGGGCGGTACCCCGGCTCGCCTGGCGCCAGGCTGCGCAGCCCGCAGGGGGTGAGCAGGTGCCGATCCACGGCGGCAAAAACCGCCAGGGCCCGTTCACCCTCCAGCAGGGGGAAGGGCAGGCTGAGGGCCAACAGTTGGTTGGGACGGAGGGAGGGATCGCAGGTCTCGCTGTCCACCACGTCGTAGAGGAAACCCTGCTCCTCGTTCCAGAAGACCTCGCCAAAACGGGCGGCCACTCGACTGGCCAGCGCCCCGTACTCCTGGGCCCGGGTCGGCCCGAACAGGCCAGCCAACTCCCCCATGATGCGCAGGGCATTGTACCAGAGGGCGTTGATCTCCACCGCCTTGCCCTGCCGTGGGGTGACCACCCAGTCGCCCACCTTGGCGTCCATCCAGGTGAGCTGCACCCCGGGTTCGCCGGCGCTGAGCAGGCCATCCTGGTCGACGCGGATCTGGTAGCGGGTGCCGCGCTGGTGCCAATCGATGATCTCCTGGAGGGCCGGCCACAACTGGCGGACAAATTCTTGGTCCTGGGTGTACTGGAGATACTTGTACACCGCCACGAAGAACCACAGGGTGGCGTCGACAGTATTGTACTCGGGTTCCTCGCCGGCGTCGGGGAAACGGTTGGGGATCATGCCCTGGCTCAGATGCTCGGCAAAGGCCTGGAGGATGCTGCGGGCCTGGGCATGCCTGCCGGTGACCAGGCAGATGCCCGGCAGCGAGATCATGGTGTCGCGGCCCCAGTCGGTGAACCAATGGTACCCGGCCACCAGGGTGTGCCGCGCATCGCCCCGGCGCACCAGGAACTGGTCCGCCGCCAGGGAGAGCTGGCGGATCAGCGGGTCGGTTGCGGTGGCCAGCCCGGCCCGCCGCTGCGCCTCGGCCTCCAGCAGGGCCTCTCCGTCCCGGCCGCGCGGGTCAAGGGTGGAGGCGATCAAGGTCAGGGGTTTTCCCACCTCCAGCGGGCAGCGCAGGATGCCGCAGGTAAACAGATCCTCGCTGTAATCCAGGCCGCGCTCGGCCTCGCGCGGGTACAGATGGTTGTAGTACCAGTCGGACACCGGCGCAAAGTGCCCCCCCGGCACCAGCAGGTGGACCTCGGGCTGGCCCTCATAGGCCTGGAAGCGCAGCACTTCTTGCTCAAAACGGGCCTCGGGCTGGATATGGGGATTGGCGCGGCTCAGCTGGTGGTAGTCGCGGCCGGCGAAGAAGGGGCGCAGCTCCAGTTGGGCCGGACCGGCAGCCCACAGCAATTCGTAGCGCAAGACCAGGGTGTGCTCGCCGTGGACCATGGCCAGGGACTTGCGCAGGGCCCATTCCTCGGTCTCGTAGGTGAAGGTAGGGAAGGGACCGAGGGTGAAATTTTTGAGATAGTGGTACCCCTGGGGATGGACTGCGCCCGGATAGAGGTTGCAGCTCAGTTCCACCGACCCCGAGTCCAGCACCAGGGTCTCGTCGAGCTTGGAGAGCAGCACCATACGGCCCACCGGCGGGCGGGTGGCCGCCACCAGCAAGCCGTGGTAGCGGCGGGTGTGGGCCCCGGCCAGGGTGGAGCTGGCCCAGCCGCCCAGCCCATTGGTCTCCAGCCACTCGCGGGCTACCGCCTGGGAGAGATCGGTGGTGATCTGCGGTCCGAATTGGATGGTCTGCTCTTTCATCGCTTGCGCCCTCCGGACCGGGGTGAAAAAACGGGGGCGACCCATACGGACCGCCCCCGGACAACTATTCAGTGGCTGTGGATCAGGGTGTCCACCACCCCTGGGTCGGCCAGGGTGGAGATGTCGCCCAGGGTGTCGATTTCGTTGGTGGCGATCTTGCGCAGGATGCGCCGCATGATCTTGCCCGAGCGGGTCTTGGGCAGCCCCGGCGCCCAGTGGATCACGTCCGGGGTGGCGATGGGCCCGATGACCGTGCGCACATGTTTTTTTAGTTCGTCCTTCAGCGCGTCGGTGTATTCTATACCTGCATTGAGCGTGACGTACGCATAGATACCCTGACCCTTGATCTCGTGCGGGTAACCCACTACCGCAGCCTCGGCCACCTTGGGGTGGAGCACCAGGGCGCTCTCCACCTCGGCGGTGCCCAGGCGGTGCCCCGAGACATTGATCACGTCGTCCACTCGGCCGGTGATCCAGTAATAGCCGTCCTCGTCGCGCCGGCAGCCGTCGCCGGTGAAGTAGTAGCCCTTATACTGCTGGAAATAGGTCTGCTCAAAGCGGGCATGGTCGCCGTACACGGTGCGCATCTGTCCGGGCCAGGGTCTCTTGAGCGCCAGCACCCCGGTGACGCCGTTGCCGGCGATCTCCTGGCCGGTCTGCGGATCGAGCACCACCGGCTCGATGCCAAAGAAGGGCAGGGTGGCCGAGCCGGGTTTGGTGGGGATGGCCCCCGGCAGCGGGGTGATCAGGATGCCGCCGGTCTCGGTCTGCCACCAGGTGTCGACGATGGGGCAGCGGCCCTTGCCGATGTTGGTATTATACCAGCGCCAGGCCTCGGGATTGATGGGCTCGCCCACCGTGCCCAGCAGGCGCAGCGAGGACAGATCGCAGCCCGCCGGCCACTGCTCCCCCTCCTTGGCCAGGGCGCGGATGGCGGTGGGGGCGGTGTAGAACTGGGTGACCTGGTATTTATCGATGGTCTTCCAGAAGCGGTCGGGCTTGGGATAAACCGGCACCCCTTCGAACATGATGGTGGTAGCGCCGTTGGCCAGCGGGCCGTAGACGATGTAGGAGTGGCCGGTGACCCAGCCGATGTCGGCGGTACACCAATACACGTCGCCCTCGTGATAGTCGAAGACGTAGTGGTGGGTCACGCCGGTGAAGACCATGTACCCGCCTACGGTGTGCTGCACGCCCTTGGGTTTGCCGGTGGAGCCGGAGGTGTAGAGGATGAAGAGCGGGTCCTCGGCGTCCATCTCCTCGCAGGGGCACTGGGCACTGGCCGGCCCCACCAGGTCGTCCCACCAGAAGTCGCGACCAGGCATCATCGCAAAATTAAAATCGGGATGGTCCTTGACCCGGTTGACCACGATGCAGGTCTGCACCTTGCCCTCCATCATGGCCTCGGCCTTGGCGATGGCGGTGTCCGCATTGGGCTTCATCGGGATGGGCTTGTTGCCCCGCCAGGTGCCGTTGGCGGTGATCAGCGCCGTGCAGGTGGAGTCGGCGATGCGGTCGGCCAGCGAGTCGGCCGAGAAGCCGCCGAAGACAATGGAATGCACCGCGCCGATGCGGGCGCAGGCCAGCATGGCGATAGCCAGCTCGGGGATCATCGGCAGGTAGATGGAGACCCGGTCGCCCTTCTTGACCCCGCGGGCCTTGAGGGCATTGGCGCACTTGCAGACCTGCTCGTGCAGCTGGCGGTAGCTGAGGCGGGCATCCTCGCCCGGCTCATTGCCCTCCCAGAGGATGGCCGTCTGGTCGCCTCGCTTGGTCAGGTGGCGGTCGAGGCAATTGTAGGTGATGTTGGTCTTGCCCCCCTTGAACCAGCGCAGATGGATGG
Source organism: Gemmatimonas phototrophica (assembly GCA_945861755.1). Classification (GTDB taxonomy): domain Bacteria; phylum Latescibacterota; class UBA2968; order UBA8231; family UBA8231; genus SICG01. The sequence continues at coordinate 76 of CAMAVQ010000171.1, read as the reverse complement.
GGCCTTGGTCCAGATTGTAGTTGTAGGCGCACACCTCGTCCCACTTTTTGAACCAGTGGAATTCGGCGGCCTTCTC
>CAMAVQ010000170.1 GCA_945861755.1 Gemmatimonas phototrophica | reverse complement strand
CTGGGCGAGAACATCACCGCAGGCGATGTCGTCAATGTCCTGGTGGCCGTGGGCGACACCCTGGCCGAGGACCAGGCCGTCATCGAGCTAGAAACCGACAAAGCCGTCATCGAGGTGCCCTCTTCCGTCAGCGGCATCGTCGAGGCCATGCACGTCAAAAAAGGCGACAAGGCCGCGGTAGGTCAGCTCATCCTCACTGTCAAAGGCGCTGGCAGTGCCCCGGCGCCCAAGGCAGCAGCACAGCCAACAGCACCCGCCTCCACACCTCAGGCAGCCCCAGCACCAGCAGTACCAGCAATAGTAGTCCCGGCTGCGGCCCGACCGCTGGTGCCGGCTGCCCCCTCGGTGCGCCGCCTGGCCCGCGAATTGGGTGTGGACATCGCCCAGGTGAAGGGTGCCGGCCCAGGGGGCCGGATCTCCCAGGAAGACATCAAACTACACGTCCGCCAGCTCAACACCCAGCGGTCCGTTCCGGGGACCAGCGCTGCGCCGGCCGCCGCGCCCCTGCCCGATTTCAGCCGTTGGGGAAATATAGACCGCCAGCCCCTCAGCAACGTGCGGCGCGTCACCGCCGAGCGCCTGCTCCAGGCCTGGACCACCATCCCCCACGTCACCCAGTTCGACAAGGCCGACATCACCGAGGTCGAGCAGTGGCGCAAGGAATACGGCAAACGCGCCGAAGCGGCCGGCGGCAAACTCACCCTCACCGCTATCCTGCTCAAGGTGACGGCAGCGGCCCTCAGGCGCTTTCCCCAATTCAACGCCAGCCTCGACATGGCTCACAACGAGGTGGTCTACAAAAAATACTGCCACATCGGGGTAGCGGTGGACACCGACCGCGGCCTGCTGGTGCCGGTGGTGCGCGACGTGGACCAGAAAAACATCGTGCAACTGGCCATCGACCTGGCACAGCTGGCCGAGAAGGCCCGCACCAAGAAACTTAGCCCCGACGACATGCAGGGCGGCAGCTTCACCATCAGCAACCTGGGCGGCATCGGCGGCACCGGCTTCACGCCCATCATCAATCCGCCCGAGGTGGCCATCCTCGGGGTGGCCAGAGGTGCCTTTGAGCCGGTGTGGAATGGAACTGAATTCAAACCCCGGCTGCTGGTTCCCCTCTCCCTGTCCTACGACCACCGCCTCATCGACGGAGCCGACGGCATCCGCTTCCTGCGCTGGCTGGCCGAAGCCCTGCAAAATCCCTTCCTGCTGCTGCTGGAAGGCTAGCTATGGAAAAAGTACAAGTAGCGGTCGTCGGCGGTGGACCCGGCGGATACGCCGCAGCCTTCCGGGCCGCCGGCTTAGGCCTGCAGGTGGTCCTCATCGACCTGGAGTCCAATCCGGGCGGGGTCTGCCTGTATCGCGGTTGTATCCCCTCCAAGGCCCTGTTACACGTGGCCCGGCTGCTAGCTGAGGCCGAGGAAGCCAAAAACTGGGGTATCGATTTCCAGCCCCCGGCCATTGACCTGGACCGGCTGCGTTCTTGGAAAGACGGCGTCATCGCCAAGATGACCGGCGGTCTGGGGCAGATGACCAAGTTGCACAAGGTCCGCCAAATCCAGGGCCGCGCCCGCTTCCTCGACGCCCACACCCTGCGCGTCGAGAAAACCGGCGGTGGTGAGGAGGACCTAGGCTTTGAGCACGCCATCCTGGCCACTGGCTCGCGGCCGGCCAAAATCCCCGCCTTTGAGATCGGTTCGCCCCGGGTGCTCGATTCCACCAGCGCCCTGGAGTTGCAGAGCATCCCGGCCAGTCTGCTGGTGGTGGGCGGCTCCTATATCGGCCTGGAAATGGGCACGGTGTACGCCGCCCTGGGCAGCCAGGTCTCGGTGGTGGAGATGATGCCAGGCCTCATCCCCATGGCCGACCGCGACCTGATCAAACCCCTGGCCGCACGCCTCGAAAAACGCCTACACCGGATTATGCTAGGCACCAAGGTGCTGGGCATCCAGGAAAAGGAAGCCGGCCTGGAGGTGCGTTTCGAGGATGGCCAGGGAAAGAGCTGGACCGAGGGGTACGAGAAGGTGCTGGTGGCTGTGGGCCGCAAGCCCAACAGCGAGGATCTGGGCCTGGAAAATACCCAGGTGAAGATCACCCCGCGCGGCTTTGTCGAGGTGGATGTGCAGCGCCGCACCGCCGAGCCCTCCATCTTCGCTATCGGCGACCTGACCGGCGACCCCATGTTGGCCCATAAAGCCTCCCACGAGGCCGCGGTGGCTGCCGAGGTCATCGCCGGCCACAAGGCCGCCTTTGAGCCCAACGCCATCCCGGCAGTGGTCTTCACCGATCCGGAGGTCGCCTGGTGCGGCCTGACCGAAACCCAGGCCCAGGAGCAGCAACGCCCCATCGCCGTGGCCCGCTTTCCCTGGGTGGCCTCGGGGCGGGCCACCACCCTGGACCGCACCGAGGGACTGACCAAGCTGATCCTCGACCCCGACACCCAGCGCATCCTGGGGGTGGGCATCGTGGGTGTGGGCGCCGGCGAGCTGATCGCCGAGGCCACCCTGGCCGTGGAGATGGCGGTCCTGGCCACGGACCTCAAACTCACCATCCACCCCCACCCCACGCTCTCCGAAACCCTGATGGAAGCCGCCGAGATCTACTTCGGCCAGAGCGCCCACCTCTACACCCCACCCAAGCGGTAAGCATTAAGCACTTTCCTGATGACGCTGTATCCAGCATCGAAGCACCGGGGAGGCCTGGTAATGGCAGCCTCCGCCCTCTATTACGTCCTGGCCTTTCTCTACCTGCGCCCCGATATCAATCCCGTCCCTCAGGAATGCGAAAACATTGCCCGACATCTGGTGGCGGGGGAAGGGTTCTCCTTGTCCTGGTTTTCCACAGCCGTGCAACCAAGTGCAAACCAGGAACCGGTATATCCCCTCTTGATGGCACTGTTTTTCCGCTGGGTGCCTTCGCCCTATATCTCTTTGTTGATATTGCAGGTGGGAGTATGGCTGTCGGCTGCTTGGATCTTGTCCGGTCTGGCGCAACGACTGATTGGCGTATCTCGACCCCTTACGGCACTCATCGTGGCGCTGTGGCCCCCACTAGGTGTTTACGTCCTGTCCTATCATCCCCTTTGGCTGCGGGCTGCGGCTCTGATCTTTGTTGTTGCCCTGGCGTTGCGATATCGCGATCAACCGGGTCGGTGGCGCTCGCTCGCCCTAGGATTCGGCCTAGGTGTTGCAGCCTTGGTTCGGGCACCCTTTCTGGTGTTGCCAGCGCTTATTGTACCCTGGGCAATACTCGGCGACACAACTGGCACTGGAAGCGGCGGCGGGAAGGACAGGGAATTCGCGGAGAGGATCTCGGCAAGACTGAACTGCTACCTGCAAAGACTGAAACAGAGGTTCTCTCACCTGGTGATCATCGGCCTCTCGGCTGGTGCAGTACTGTCCCCCTGGATAATCCGCAATTGGGTGGTGCTGGGCGCCTGGGTGCCGGGAACCACCACTGCTGGTTACACCGCGCTGCTGGGTAATCATCCGGGGGCCAGTGGGGCGATGGAAGTTGAGGCCCTGCGGCCGACCCAGCAATTCCCCGCCGAGTTCTGGCAATTGCCCGAGCTGGAGCGCGATATGGTGTTCCGCCAGCAGGTCATCGCCTTCTGGAGGGAGCACCCCGCCGAGGCTGCGGGCCTGTACCTAAAGAAGCTGGTTTATCTTTGGACTTGGTGGCCCAATGTGGGTGTCGACTACCGATCAAGTTGGACCTGGGGGTACCTGGCGCTGTGGTCGATGTCGCTGCCGATGATACTGATTGGCTGGCGCTTAGCGCGGCGGAACCAGGCGGCGGTAGCACCGGGCTTGTTCCTGGGCCTGTGGTGCTTTTTTTCTCTACTCTATGCGCTGTTTGCGGTGAATCTGCGGTTTCGGTTTGAACTAGAGGGCTTGTTGCTGCCCTATGCGCTGATCACCGCGAGGGATATTGTCAACAGGGTGAAGGGGCGGTATCACCTCGTGGAGTAAAGAGCGCATAGGTGGCCCAGCGTCAGCGCAAAGGGGTCAGTCAACTACGGGGTGTCCCACCAAATCTGATGAATAGCCCTCAGGCAGACTCTTCCGGCCCGGACCGGGGCTAGGAAGAGTTTTCCGACCACCAGGTTAGTCCCCCACTTTCCCACCCTGCGTCTCAACCTCCTATTTTACAAAGCCCTACCCCTGCATCTGATCGCCAAAAAACCGAGGCACGCCTTTTGCAATCTGTCCTGGGTGAAAACCCATCACCCCGACAGAGAGCAATGGAAAGTTCCCCGCTTTCCCGACAATTTGATCTGCGCCTGAAGGAACTCAACCAGCAGATCCACAGCTGCCTGAAGGATGTGCGTAAACACCTCCAGGAGCTAGAGGCCGTCTCCCAGCAGCCCCCGGCTGCCAGGCCTCAGAACTTCGCCCAATTGCTGAAGGAGTCCCTGCAACAGCGCACCCCGCCCACCAGCGGAGGCAAATAAACGCCCAACCGGCCAGGCAGCCGGCACTTTTGCAGTTGCCCCTTTTGCACTAGCAGCCCTATTTTAGCAAGGTCCCCGCCACGGTAGCTCCTCTGCGCTCACCATCCGCTGCTATGCCTTTTATCTCCTTGCCGCCCCAAAAGTGGCTGCTCATCGGCTCGGCCGCCGGCATCGCCCTGCTGCTCACCCTGGGCTTTTTCTATTTTCAGCCCCCGGCTCCAGCTCCAGCTCCGTTGGATTCCCTGGCTGCGGCCATCGCCGACTCCACCGCCCCAACCCTCCTGCAACCAGAACCCGCCTTCTTCTTGGCGGGCTCACCCGGCCTGGAAACCGCCCGGCTCATCGCCCGCCAGAACTACGGCGAAGCGCGCCAATTGCTGGACAGCCTGGGAAGAGAGCCCCATGGGTTGCGCGAAGAGCAGGGACTCGACCTTCAGCGGGCCTACTGCGCCCAGGCGCAGGGCGACTACCCGGCAGCCCTCGCCGCCCTGCGCCAGCTGCAACAGCTCCCCCCAGACCTGGAGGACCACCGCCGCTTCTGGATGGCCCGCAGCCTGGAGGAAACCGGCGATCTGCAGGGAGCCGCAGCCCAGTACGAAACGCTGCTGGCCGGTGGACAACACCCCGCCCTGCTCGGGGAAGCCCGACTGCAGCTGGCCGAACTGTGCCTGAAGCAAGGCCAGCGCCGCCGCGCCCTGGAACTCTATACCGTCGCGCTGACCGGTCCCCAGGCACCCACCGCCCTGGCCCACCTGGCCCAGGTCGACGAAAAACCCGAAACCGCACTAGAGCGCCGGCTACAACTCTGGCGCGAATACCCAGCCGATTCCCTGGCGCTGAAAGCCGCCAGGCAAGCGCCGCCCTCCGCCTCTGCGGAGGAAAGCTATGCCCGCGCCCTGGTCTATTTCTCCCACCAACACCACAGCCAGGCCGGCCAGTTGCTCGACGCGCTGCTGGCTACCAATCTCCAGCCCCCCCTCCGCACCGAGGCCCGCCTGCTGCTGGGCCGGGTCCGGGGCAGCCAGGGTCAGTGGGAGGAAGCCCGGGGAATCTTCGCCCGGCTCTGGGAAAAGGACCACTGTGCGGCCGCTCTCTATCACCTCGGAGTGGCCCTGGGCAAACTGGACCGCGACTCCGAGGCCCTCAGGCAGTACCGAAAGTTTGCCGAACATTTCCCCAAGGATGAGTTGGCCCCCGAAGCCCTGTGGCAGGCCGGCAGGATCGCCGAGCGCCGCGACCAGTTCGACCTGGCCGCCCAATCTTACCAGCAGCTGGTCGACCAGTACCCCGCCAGCACCTACCGCGACGAGGCCCGCTGGCGCAGCGGCTTTATGGCCTATTGCCGCGGCGAAGACGCCCCGGCTCTGGAGACCTTCGCCGCCCTGGGCAACCAGGCTACGGACGCGCAGCTAGCCGACCAGGGCCTGTTCTGGGCCGGCAAGGCCGCCCGGCGCCTGGGCCGCACCGAGGAGGCGCACCAATTCTTTCAACAGGCAGCCAATCACTTCCCCCGCTCCTACTACGCCACCCGCGCCACTGGTCTGGGCTACCTCCCGGCGCCGGCGGCAGCCCCTGACTCCAGCGCCCTGCCCGAGCCCCTCCACACCCGGCGCGCCCGCCTCCTGCTCGAACTGGGCCTGCTCGAACTGGCCCAGGCCGAGCTGCCAAGCAGCGGCCGCCTAGTGCCGGCGGAACTGTCCGCCCTCAAAGCCATCCGCGACCGCTGCGACGAGTTGGAGCTGAGAAACCGCTCCCTGCGCTTATCGGCCCGCATCGTCTCCCAGGACTACGGACCCCAGGAGTTGCGCCACGCCTATCCGCGCTACTACTTCGACCGGGTCCAGACCGCCGCTCTAGAAGCCCAGGTAGACCCCTGCCTGATCCTCTCGGTGATGCGCCAGGAGAGCTTCTTCGACTCGGGAGCGGTGTCGCCGGTGGGCGCCCTGGGGTTGATGCAGATCATGCCCGCGACCGGACAGGCCCTAGCCCGCCAGCTAGGGGTATCGCCCTTTGCGCGCGACCGACTCTTCGAGCCCCAGGTGTCCATTCGTATGGGCAGCCACTACTTGGCCGATCAGGTACGCGCCTTCCAGGCCGGCCCGGCCCCTGAATTGGCCTATGAATTGGGCCTGGCCGCCTACAACGCCGGGCCCGAAGCCGCCAAGCGCTGGCTGGACCGTTACCCACATGCCGACCCCGATATCTTTGTGGAGCGCGTCCCCTACAAGGAGACCCGACTCTACATCAAAAAGGTGATGCGCAATTTCGCTATCTACAAAACCCTCACCCAGGTTTAGGCCCGATGAACGACTCCACCCCCGACCCCCAGAAGAAAGTCCGCCTCTACGAGGATATCTTCATCATTCTCTGTGTGCTCTCCCTGTGGCCGGTGATCCTGGGCTGGGACGATCCGGTGTACGAATTTGCCCTGTACCTGGCCCTGGCCGGCCTGCTGGTGATCTTCTTCCGCCGGATGAAGCGCTTCCAGAAGGCCAAGCGGGAATTTGATTAGCGGCGATACGCACCCAAAACAGGCAAAGGGGTCGAGTCCACTGCGGACTCGGCCCTTTCTTTTTGAGGATCGCTCATGATACGAGCGTTTTGTAGGCTGAAGGGCGGGAGAGGAGGCAAACCTGAAATTCGACTCCACCGGGAGGATCATCTGTCCATCAAACCGGGGGATTCACTTCTTTTCCCGCCACTGCTGGAGGTACCCCACCACCACCGGCAGCACCGACAGTCCGATGATGGCAAAGATCACCAGGGTGAAATTCTGTTTGACCACCGGAAGGTTGCCGAAGAAAAGGCCGGCGTACACCAACACGGGCACCCACAGCAGCGCGCCG
>CAMAVQ010000169.1 GCA_945861755.1 Gemmatimonas phototrophica | reverse complement strand
TCGCCGGGGTCAAGATGAAGCGCTTCAACCCCCTGCCTCAGGCGCTGGAGATCTTCGCCTCAGTCTCCCCCAAACTCAAGATCACCGTCGATCTGATGGGGCATTACGCGGGGGATTTTCTGCCGGTGGTCCGGGAGTTGGAGGCCATTGGCAACGTGTTGTTGATCGAGGACCCTCCGCCGGCGGCCGATGCCCTGGACGCCTACCGGGAACTGCGCCAGCAGATGAATATCCCCATCGCCATGCACCTGTACCTCAACCGCGAGGGGGTGCGCGGCATGGTGCGCGCCATCAGCGCCGAGGCCTGCACGGTTTTTAATCTTGGGGCGGGAAACATGGCCGAGTTCGTAGCCCGCGCCTACCTGGCCGGTGAGGCTGGTATCGGCGTCTGGCACGGCTCGGCCCACGAACTGGGCATCCTCGACGCGGCCATGTTACACGCCTGCGCCGCGGCACCCAACTGCATCTACCCCAGCGACATTCTCAGCCACCAGCGGGTGCACAATCTGCTGGCCGCTCCCTTCGAGATCCGCGACAGTCACATCACCGTGCCCGATGGCCCGGGCCTGGGCGTGGAGCTGGACGAGGACGCCCTGCGGCGATACCAGGTGGACCCCTGATCGCGCCCCGGTCAGCGCACAAAAAAGTCCCTGCCGAAACTGGGCAGGGACTTTTTTTGGTAGCGGTGGAGGGAATCGAACCCCCGACACGCGGATTATGATTCCGCTGCTCTAACCGACTGAGCTACACCGCCATTTTAGGTTCTTCAAACTAGGCCGCCGGCTGGTTTTTGTCAATAGGAGAACAGGTCCTTCAAGCCCAATTCGGTGATGGGGCCGGCGGTGCCGATAATGGCCAGATCCATTTTGCGTTTGTCGCCGACGATGGCGATCATTCGCGGGCGGTTCTGGATCTGCGCGTGGTAGAACTGCAACATCTGCTCCAGGGAGGCCTGCTGGAGCTGAGGATAACGGCCGACCCGCGGATCGATAGGCAGGCCCTGCCGTTCCCACTGGCGCACCGTGCCCAGGATCTGGCGAAAGCCGAGGCGGGAGGTGCGGTATTGGCTGAGGAGGGCCTCCTTGGCCGCGGAGAAGCGTTCCTCCGAGACGGGCATCTGGTCGAGGAGCTGGAGGAAGACTTGGGTGGCCTCGGGGGTTTTGTCCACCTGGCAGCCGATGAAACCGGCTAGCAGATTTTCCTCGCCTTTGCGCTCGGCGGTGAAGTACTGGGCCCAGGCCTGGTACGCCAAGGCGCGGGCCTCGCGCAACTCCTGGAAGACCACGCTGGCCATGCCGCCGCCAAAGTACTCGTTGTAGAGCTGGATCAAGGGGCGGCGCGTCTCGTCATAGGGGGTGTCGCCGGTTTCGATGCGCACCAGGGCCTGGGCCATCTCCTTGTCGAAGAGCAAGACCTGGGTGGAGTCGGGCCGGCGCACCAGGGGTGGCTGCTGGACCGGAGGTGCTTGCAGCTCGGCGGGCAGGGTGTAGTGCTGCTGCAGCTGGGTCAGCACCGTGTCGATGGGCAGGGACCCGGTGTAGAGCAGGACTTGGCGGTAGCCCCGCAATCCGGTGACCAGGGCGAGCAGGTCGTCCTTCTTCAGCTCCTGGAGCTGCTGGTTGGACAGGGCGCGGCGGAAGGGGGAGTTCTCGCCCAGGCGATTGAACCTAAAAAGAGCCTGGATGAGGACCTGGTGGTTCTTCTGGTCGTCCTCGCGTTGGGCCAGGGTGATATTGATCAACTCAGCCAGGGCGGAGTCGGCAGCCACCGGCTGGCGCAGGAGTTGGTCCATCTGCATCAGCGAGGCGCTGAAGTTGGCGTCTAGCCCGGAGATGGAGAAGGTGGTTTCGTAGTCGCCGGTGCCCATGCTGAAATCGGTTCCCAATCGGTACCACTCCTGCTTGAGCGCCTCGGGGGCGAGGTGCGGCGTGCCCGATTTGTCGAGCAGATCGCGGGCCACTGCCAGGCGCTTGTCCGTCAACAGACCCAGCTCCACCGCGGCGGTAAAGGTGAACAGGTCGTTCATGGGATTGGGGTTGTAGTAGAGGGTCACCCCGTCGCGCACCTGCCTGACCTGGTAGTCCTTTTCCGGGGTCACGAAGACCGGCTCGATCTGGGCCACCGGCATTGCCGTTACCTGGGCGAAGAAGGGGGACTGGCGGGAGGGGTCGATCTCGACCTTGTCGATGGCCGGCTTGTCGATGGTGGGCAACTCGGGTTTGCCGTCGCGGCGGTAGCCGACCACGTAGTCCTTGCCGAAGTATTTGCGGGCGACGCGGACCACGTCCTTCTTCGTCAGTTTTTTCATGCGCGCGATCTTGTTTACCGCCCGCTCCCAATCCTCGAAGGAGATGAAGTTCTGGGTCATCAGCCCCACTCGGGAGCCGTTGTTCTCGAACTGCTGCTTGTAAGTTTTCTCAAAGTCGGTGATGATGGCGGGGATAAGGCCCTCGGCGAAGGCGCCCTGTTTGATCAGTTCGATCTGGTCGAGCAGGAGCTGCTGCACCTCCTCCAGACTCTGGCCCTGCTTGGGGATGCCCCACAGGTATTGGGCCCCGTAGTCGTTGTACATCGCCGGATAGGAGCCGGCCTGGCGCACTCGCTGCTGCTGGTTCAGGTTGAGGTCGATGAGGCCGGCTACCCGGTTGTTGAGCACCATGTCCACCAGTTCGAGGGCTTCGGCATCGGCATGGCGGCCCGGCACGGTGCGGAAGGCCAGGCGCACGGTCTCCTCGCCTGGGTACTGGACGGTGATCGGCTCAGCGCCCTTGAGGGGGTCCTCCTTCCACTGCCGCGCCTTGGGCAGCTTCTTGCGCTCCCAGGACGAGAAGGCACTGTCGATGAGAGCGATGGTCTCGTCGATGTGGATGTCCCCCGAGATCAGGATGGCCATGTTGTTGGGCACGTAGTAGGTGCGGTAGAAATCATACATCCGTTTGAGTGAGGGGTTCTTGAGATGTTCCACCGAACCCAGGGTGGTCTGCTGCCCGTAGGGATGTTTCTTGTAGAGCACCTGGTCCACCGCCTCGCTGATCAGCCGATCTTTGTTGTCGGTGGAACGGTTCTTTTCCTCGTACACCGTCTCCAGCTCGGTCTGGAAGAGCCGGAAGACCGGCTGGGCGAAACGCTCCGACTCGACGGTGGCCCACTGGTGCAGCCGGTTGGCGGGCAGGTCCACCTCATACACGGTTTCCTCGACCCAGGTATGGGCGTTGAGGTTATTTTCGCCCATGGCCGAGTAGAGGTTGCTGATCTCGTTGGGGACGGCGTACTGGGAGGCCAGTTGGTTTTGTTTGTTGATCTCGGCGTAGATCGCTTTGCGCTTCTCCGGATCGGTCTCGGCAGAGTGTTGCTCGTAGAGGGCCTCGATGCTGTCCAGGTACACCTTCTCCTGGTTGTAGTCGGTGGTGCCAATCTGGGTGCTGCCCTTGAAGAGCATGTGCTCCAGGTAATGGGCGATGCCGGTGGCTTCGGCCGGGTCGTTCTTGCTGCCGGCCCGCACGGTGATTTCGGCGTAGAAGCGGGGCTCCTGGTGGTTCTCGCTCAGATACACGCTCAGGCCGTTGCCGAGCTGGTAAATGTGAACCTGCATGGGGTCGGCCGGGCTGGGGGCGTGCACCAGCCGGTGTTCGGCTCTGACCGGGAGAGCCAGCAATAGGCCGCATAACAGGGTCCAGAGTGCAGGGCGCAGAATCTGGCGCATGGGTTTCGCCTCTGTTTGGGTGATGGGAAAGAGTCCATACAATTAATATTCCGCCCCGGTGGCAGTCAATTGGCTGGGAAAGTTCAAGGGGCCGGCAAGGGGGCCGATAAAATAGATAGAGCGGCCAGGTAGTTTATCCCGCTCCGCGCCGGCTTGCGGGCCGGCACTGCCAAGGATGGCAAGGGTGACGAGGAGGTTGCCATGATTTACCGAGTGGAGTCCGCCTGGGTGCGCACGCCCGATGCGTTCTCCAAGCAGGCGCGGCGCGAACGCCGCCAACAGCAGGAAAAGGAACAGCATCCGCCAGGGGAAGACCCCCACGAGGGGCACCCTGCCGACAAGAAGCTGACCGTGGATCTGGTGGCCTGAGCCCCGAGGGGCAGGGCCATTAGATCTCCACGCTGTCAGATACGAAGTTCAGGTGCGCCAGGACGTTTGGGTCCTGGCGCTTTCTGCGTTTGGGGTTTAGCGCGTCGGGGAGTGTCCCATTCCAGCTTTTCCCCAGGCAAAGGTGTGTCGGGCCGGGGATGCCCTTCCGGTGTTTCCCCAGGCGCGTCCTGCCCACTCGCTCGCTTCGCTCCGCTACCCGGCCCCTCGCCACGCGGACTTCCCAACCCATCCACTCCCCGGGAAAAACCTCCAAGGCATCCCCGTCCCTCCTAGTGCTGTGTCACGTTGGTTTTGACGAGTGCGACCATGCGGCGTGGAGATGACCCCAGAGGCCTTTACTGGGGGAGAGGTGTCGGGAAAGGGCCTGGGGGCAGGGCGGGGCGTCGGTGGCAGGCCCGGGCATCGGGAAAGGCCGGAGTGGGTCATTCCACGACGACACCTCAACATCAATGTGATGGACTACTAGTCATCTTCCCGCCGCTAGTACCATCAGCGCGGCACGGTTTTTGATCTGTTCGCTGCGGCAGTGTTCATCCTCTTCATGCAGTGTTTCCCCTTGGTGACAGGAGCGGGCAATTGCGTTCACTGATCGGCCAGCTGGGCCGGGCCCTGCTGGATTTTGCCCTGCCGCCCCACTGCCTGGTCTGCCGGCAGGCCATGGTCGAGGCCGGGGCGTACTTGTGCGATCAGTGCTGGGCGCCGATCCGCCAGGTGCAGCCGGCGCGCTGTCCGCGCTGCAGCTGCCCCGGTGCAGAGACCGACTGTGCCAACTGCGCTGCCTGGGAGTTGGAGCGCGTCCTGGTGCTGGGGGAGTATGCCGGCCCGCTGCGCCAGGCCATCCACCTGCTCAAGTTCCAGGGCCAACGGCACCTGGGGGCGCCTCTGGGCCGCTGCCTGGGGCTGGCCCCGGAGTTCGCCGCGTCGATGAGCGCGGTGGACCTGTTGGTGCCGGTGCCACTTTTTCCGGCCCGGCAGCGGGAGCGCGGCTTCAACCAGAGCCAGGAGTTGGCCCGGGGGCTGGCCCAGGTCCTTGGGATTCCCCTGTGTGAAGACCGGCTGCGGCGCCAGACGGCTACCCGGCAACAGGCCAGCCTGGACGTGGCCGGGCGGCGGCAGAATTTGGAAGGGGCGTTCCGGGTGGTGGGGCAACTGCCGGCGCACACCTGTATCGGCCTGGTGGACGATGTGGTGACCACCGCCTCCACCCTGGGGGCCTGCGCCCGGGCTTTGGCGGGGGCCGGGGCCGGACGAATTTGGGGGCTGGCCCTGGCCTGTCCTTTTCTGAGATCTGGGGGGCCATAGGCGGCGTTTCCTTGACGCAACCCGTGCAGTGCTTTAGTTTTAACCTTTGGTCTGCGCTGGGGAATTGGGGACGCTGTCCCAGGCAAAAAGGAGTTGAAGGCATGGTGCAAAAGACGGTTGGGATCCTGACGGGCGGCGGCGATTGCCCAGGGCTCAACGCGGTGATCCGCGCCGCAGTGCGCAAGGGCATCACGGCCTACGATTACCGCTTCAAGGGTATCCAAAAGGGCTGGAAAGGCATGATGGAGTGCCTGTGGGAGCCGCTGGGCCTGGACGAGGTCTCTGGCATCCTGCCCAAGGGCGGCACCATTCTGGGGACCTCGCGCACCAATCCGCTCAAGAGCGCTGACGGTGCCGAGTTGGTCATCGAAAACATGAAACGCATGAAATTAGACGCCCTGATTTCCATCGGCGGCGACGACACCCTCAGCGTGGCCAATCGGTTGCACCAGGAAGGGGTGGCGGTGGTCGGGGTGCCCAAGACCATCGACAACGACCTCAACATGACCGATTACACCTTTGGCTTCGACACCGCCGTCAACATCGTCACCGAGGCCATCGACCGCATCCACACTACCGCCGAGTCCCACAACCGGGTAATGGTCATCGAGGTGATGGGGCGTCACAGCGGCTGGATCGCCACCCATGCGGGTATCGCCGGCGGGGCCGACATGATCCTCATCCCCGAAAAGCAGTACACGATGGAGGACATCGTCACCTCCATCAAGGAACGCCACCAGCGGGGCAAGGACTTCAGCATCGTGGTGGTGGCCGAGGGGGTCAAGTTCTCCTCCGACAAGGGAGACGATGTGGTGGTCTCCAAGGGAGGCAAAGACGAGTTCGGCAACGTCAAACTCGGCGGAGCGGGTCAGGTGGTGAGCGACGAGATCGAGAAGCGCACCGGCTTTGAGACCCGGGTGACGGTGCTTGGCCATCTGCAGCGGGGCGGTACCCCCACGGCCTTCGACCGGGTGCTGGCCACCCGCTTCGGAGTGGCGGCCATCGACCTAATCCACAAAGGCGATTACGGCAAGATGGTCAGCCTGCAAGGCACCCAGATCGTCGCCATTCCCATCAGCGAGGCGGTAGGCCAGTTGAAGATGGTGGGCGACGATTTGTACGATATCGCCCGCATCTTTTTTGGTTGATCCCCAGGCCGCAGTGAAACGCAAGACCCTCGAAGATATTCAGGTGGCCGGCAAGCGGGTGCTGGTGCGGGTGGATTTCAACGTGCCCCTGAACGATCAGCAGCAGATCACCGACGACACCCGGATAGCAGCGGCCCTGCCCACACTCAAGTACCTGCTCGAGCAGGGAGCGGCTCTGGTGCTGATGTCCCACCTGGGCCGGCCCGAGGGCAAGATCGTGCCTAGTATGTCCCTCAAGCCGGCGGCCGAAAGGCTGGCCCAGCTCTTGGATCGGCCGGTGCAGCTGGCCCCCGACTGCGTGGGTCCAGCGGTGGAGCATCTGGCCATCCAGCTGCGGCCCGGCCAGGTGCTGATGCTCGAAAATCTGCGCTTTCACCCCGAGGAAGAAGCCAACGAGGAGCAGTTCTCCCGGCAGCTGGCGGCCCTGGGCGAGGTCTACGTCAACGATGCCTTTGGCACGGCCCACCGCGCCCACGCCTCCACCGAAGGGGTGGTACACCATCTAACGGTGGCAGCCAGCGGCCGGCTGATGGAACGCGAGGTCCAATACCTCAAGGACGCGCTGCAGCAGCCCCGCCGGCCCCTGGTGGCCATCCTGGGCGGGGTCAAGGTTTCGGGCAAGATCGAGCTGATCGAGAATTTGCTGAACAAGGTCGATACCCTGCTCATCGGCGGGGGCATGGCCTTCACCTTCTTCAAGGCCATGGGGCTGGAGATCGGCGCTTCGATTTTGGAGGCCAAGCGAGTGGAGACTGCCCGGCAG
>CAMAVQ010000168.1 GCA_945861755.1 Gemmatimonas phototrophica | reverse complement strand
CCCTGCCGGGCGGCGGTGCCTTCGAGCCGGTCCAGGGCGGATTCCAGATTCTGGGGTGGCAGGATCAACTGGCGCTCGTACCACCACTGGGGCAGCCGGTACAGACTGCGCTCCTCGCTGGTGAGCACCAGGTCGTAGCCCGAGAAGGCGTTGGCCTCGGCGGCAAAGTCGTGGGCCAGGCTCCAGGGTTTGGCAGCGATCAGGGCTGCCGGGTCCCCCTTCTTCTCCTCGTAGATCCACACCCGGTCGTAAGTACACAGGGCCAGGCGGCTGCCGTCGCGGCTGAGGGCCGCGTCGGTGACCAGCCGCGCCTCCCGCGCCTCCCCCACCCGCTCCAGCACCACCTCCTCATCGGGGCGCAGAGCGGGAAAGCGATAGAGCACGGCGCGGTCTCGCTCCTTGGAAAAGATATAGGGCAGGCCGCCAGAGATAAATATGCCCTCGGCGTCGACGTTTTCGGCCGGATAGCGATAAGGGTACTGGGCTGCCACCTGCACGGTCCCCGCGTTGAAGGGATTGGGCTCGGCCACCACATAAACCATTAGGTCGTCGCGGCGCCGGCTGTTGTTGCCGATCTCCCCGATCCACAGTTGGCCCTGGTCGTCTAGGGAGAGGGCTTCCCAATCGCTGTTCTCGGCCCCTTGCACCGCAAACTCGCCGATCAGGGTGCCGTCGAGGCGGGTGGCGTAGAGCACCGGCGGATTGCCCGAATCGTTGAGGGTCCAGTACACCCCCGGATACCGGTCGCTGATCGCCAGCCCCGAACTCTCCTCGATGGGGGCATGGGTGTAGCGGCCCACGGCATTCCAGGGCGGGAGGTCGGCGCCGACAACGGGTTTTCTCGCCAGCAGGGGATGGGATAGCAGGGTTAGGCCGGTCAGCGGGCCTAACAGCAGACGGGTCCAGTTCATGGGCAGTCCCTTCTCATCAGTCGGCCTTGCCGGGAAAAGCGGCCAGCCACAGGCGGGTGCGTTCGTTGAGCACCCCGTAGAAGGCGCGGGTCTCCGGGTCGGGATGGTCGCGCCAGAGGGTGGCCGGGATGGCCGAGTCGTTGGCCAGGTACGGGCGGTGGCGGTGGCCGTAGTAGATCTGGGCGGTTTTGCGCTCGCGGCCGGCCGGGGTGGGGCGGGTGGTGGCGGTGTGCAGCACCGATACATTGAAGAGGGCGCAGGTGCCGGCCGGGCCCTGCAGGTGGTACTGGCCGCCGCGTGCCAGTTGCGCCTCCTTGTCCTCCAGTACCGGATCGGCCAGGGACTCGGGCGAGAGAGAGAAGCAGTGGGTGCCCTCATCCACCGCGCTCAGGTAGACCATCAATTGGATATAGTCCATGCGCAACGGGTGCTCCATCCAGTGGGGCTTGTCGCGGTGCCATTGCTGGTGGAGGGTGCCCTGGTAGGCGGGCATCAGGCGCAGGCCGATCTCGCCGAAACACACCGGCCCACCCATCAGGTCTTTGACCACCGGCAGGATGCGGGGATGGCGGATCAGTCCGTCTATGCCTGGGCTGCTCACCAGGGGGTCGTAGTTGGCTGCCTGGTGGTACCCGTACGGGCGCCAGAAGTTGGGGCAGCGCCGGCGGTCGTCCTCGAAGAGTTCTAGGAAGTGACCCACCTCGTCGTCGCTGAGCACCTTGCCTAGATTGACGAAGCCATTGGCGGCGAAGAAGGTCTGGTCGGTCATGAGGGTTTCCGTGTTTTATGCGACAGCCCAGTCGTGGGCCTAGCGGAGAATCGCGCTCCCCTAGCATAACAAAAAAATCGCACCTGCCAAAGGCCGGATATGCGGGTTGGCCGGCAACCCCTCAATTCCTATCTTTAGGCGGGATTTGAGCCCAGCTCTAGACGCGGAGGGTTTTCAGTCATGCGTATCACCCATGCAGAGACCATCATTGTCGGCAACCCCTGGAAGAACTGGCTTTTTGTCCGCGTCCACACCGATGAGGGGGTGTACGGCATCTCCGAGGCCACTAGTAATGGTTTTTGCAAAACCGTGGAAGCCGCCATCCACGAACTGGCTCCCATGTACAAGGGGCTCGACCCCTTCCAACCCGAACTCATCACCCAGCGCATGTACCGCGATATGTACGGGGACGGCGGCCAATTACACAAACACGCGGTCGCCGCCATCGAGGTGGCCTGCTGGGACATCATGGGCAAGACCCTGGGAATACCCATCTACAAGATGCTGGGCGGCCAGATGCGCCAGAAGGTGCGGGCCTACGCCAATGGCTGGTACCGCGGCCCGCGCACCCCGGAGAGTTTCCACGAGAAGGCCAAGGAGGTGGTCAAGCGCGGGTACACGGCGCTCAAGTTCGACCCCTTTGGCTCGGCGTACCAGATCACTGACCTGGACGACGAGGCCCTGGCCATCGACATCATCGCCGCGGTGCGCGATGCGGTGGGCCCCAGCGTCGACGTGCTGGTGGAGGGCCATTGCCGCTTCAGCACTTCGACGGCGCTCAAGTTTGCCCGCAAGATGGAGCCATACAATCCCACCTGGTTCGAGGAACCCACCCCGCACCACAAGATCGACGCCCTCATCCAGGTGGCCAAGGAGTCGCCGGTGCCCATCGCCACCGGCGAGAGCCTGCACACCCAGTACGCCTTTGCCGAGCTGCTCAAACACGATGTGGTGCACATCCTCCAGCCCGAGCCTCTGGCCTGCGGCGGCCTGTGGGCCACTCGCCAGATCTGCGCCATGGCCGACGCCCACTACGCGGTGGTGGCTCCCCACCAGGCCCAGGGGCCGGTGTGTACGGCCATCTGTATGCAGCTGGCCGCCTGCACCCCCAATTACTTCATCCAGGAAATCTTCGACGAGTTCAACGTCGAATGGGAGAAGGAACTGACCACTGGCCAGCACTATCCGGTGAAGGACGGGTACATCGAGGTGTCCGACGCTCCGGGTCTGGGCCTCGATCTCAACATGGAAGAGTGCCGCAAACATCCCTATTCGCCCGCCTACTTCCTGCCCTTGTTCAAAAGCGGCTGGGAGATGCGCGAGGAGCAGAACGACCGGACCTGATTGTTCCGGGGAAGGGACAAGGGCTTATGGAAAAACCAGCTGCTACCAAGGGCGAGATCCTGGTCGTCGACGACCAGGGGCCTGTGCTAGACCTGGTGGGCAATATCCTGGCCAAACACGGGTACCAGGCGCGCAGCGCTGCCAGCGGTGCCCAGGCCCTGGAACAGGTCCAAGTGCACCTGCCCGATCTGGTGCTGCTGGATGTGAGCATGCCGGAGATGGATGGGTACGAGCTGTGCCGCCGGCTCAAGGCCGATGCCCGCGCCCGCGATATTCCGGTCATTTTCGTCAGCGCCCATGGGGAGGCCGCCGACAAGCTCAAGGCCTTTGCCGCCGGCGGGGTGGATTATATCACCAAGCCTTTCCAGATCTACGAGGTGCTGGCCCGGATCCAGACGCATCTGAACCTGCGCCGGCAGCAGATCTTGTTGCTGCGGGCCCACAGTGAGTTGGAGCGACGGGCGGCGGAGTCTACCTCCCAGACGGAGCGGGTCCGCTGCTCGCTGGACGGCGCCTTGGGAGCTCTGGCGCGGCTGTCGGCCCTGCGCAATCCCAACGGGGCCGGCCACCCCACCCGCACGGCCAAGCTGGCCCGGGCCATCGCCCAGGAGTTGGCCCTGGACGCCGACCGCATCGAGGGTCTGGGAACGGCAGCCCTGCTCTGCGACCTGGGCATGGCCGGAGTGCCCGAGTCCATCCTGCTCAAACCCGAAGCCCTCACCCCGGCAGAACTCATCCTGATCCGCACCCACCCGCAACTGGGGGCCGATCTGGCCCAGCCCCTGGCCCTGCCCTGGCCGGTGGACCAGTTCATCCTCCAGCACCACGAGCGCCTGGACGGCTCGGGGTACCCCGAGGGGCTCAAGGGTGAAACCATCGCGCTGGAAGCCCGCATCATTTCGGTGGCCGACGTGATGAACGCCTTGTGCGCCGCCCGCCTGCACCGGCCTGCCATGAGCATAGACCAGGCCCTGATGGAGATGGTCTCCAATGCGGGCCGGCTCTACGATGCAGAAGTGGCGGGAGCCTGTGTGCGGCTCTTCCGCGAGGGGAATTTCAAACTGGGGAGCTGACCCTCAGCTCCGCCGGAGCTGGCTCACGTCCCGCACGGCACCCTGGGCGGCGCTGGTGGTCAGGGCCGCGTACGCCTGGAGGGCCGGTGAGACGTAGCGCTGGCGATCGAGCGGCTGGTAGGCATGCTTGCCCAGGGCTTCCAGACGCTGCCGCCGCCGAGCTAGTTCGTCGGGGGCCACCACCAGTTCGATGCGGCGGGCGGGGATGTCGATCAGGATACGATCCCCTTCCTCGACCAGGGCGATGGTTCCTCCCTCGGCAGCCTCGGGTGAGACGTGGCCGATGGAGAGTCCACTGGTACCGCCGCTGAAGCGGCCGTCGGTCAAGAGCGCGCACTTGGCGCCCAGATGTTTCGACTTGATGTACGAAGTGGGATAGAGCATCTCCTGCATGCCCGGCCCACCCTTGGGCCCCTCGTAGCGGATCACCACCACGTCCCCTTCCTGTACCCGGTCTCCCAAAATGCCTTCGCAAGCGGCCTCCTGGGACTCGAAGACCCGGGCCGGCCCCGCAAATTTCCAGATCGCCTCCTCCACCCCGGCGGTTTTGACGATACAGCCCTCCTCGGCCAGGTTCCCGTAGAGCACGGCCAGTCCCCCATCCAGGGAATAGGCGTGGGCCGCGTCGCGGATGCACCCTCCGGTGGCATCGGTGTCAGCGGTGTCGTGGTATTTTTCCTGGGAGAAGGCCTGCACGGTGCGCACCCCGCCGGGGGCCACCAGGCTGCGCCGGCGGGCCGCTTCACTCAGTTGGGGGCTGCCGCTGCGAATATCATTGGCGGCGATCGACTCGCCCAGGGTCTGGCCCGAAACGGTGCGGGTGTCGGGATCGAGTTTGCCGGCCCGCAGCAACTCGCCGAGGATGGCGGCGATGCCACCGGCCCGGGCCACATCCTCCACGTGGTACTTCGGCGAGGCGGGAGCCACCTTGCAGATGCAGGGCACCTGGCGCGAGAGCCGGTCGATGTCCTTCATGGTGAAGTCCACCCCAGCCTCGCGGGCCATGGCCAGCAGGTGCAGCACGGTGTTGGTGGAGCCGCCCATGGCGATGTCGAGGGTCATGGCGTTTTCGAAGGCGGCCAAGGTGGCGATGCTGCGCGGCAGCACCGAGCTGTCCCCCTCCAGATAAAAGGCCCTGGCCATCTCGACGATGCGGCGGCCGGCCTCGGCGAAGAGGTCCCAGCGCCGCGCGTGGGTGGCCAGCACCGTGCCGTTGCCGGACAGGGCCAGGCCAATGGCCTCGTTGAGGCAGTTCATGCTGTTGGCAGTGAACATGCCCGAGCAGGAGCCGCAGGTGGGGCAGGCGTCCTCCTCCATACGCGCCACCTGCTGGTCGCTGATGCCCTGGTCGCCGGCGGCGATCATCGGGTTGATCAGGTCGAGTTTTCCGGCGACGCCGGCACTGCGGCCCGCTTCCATGGGGCCGCCCGAGACAAAGATGGCCGGGATGTTGAGGCGCAGGGCGGCCAGCAGCATGCCGGGGGTGATCTTGTCGCAGTTGGAGATGCAGATCAGGGCGTCGGCCTTGTGGGCCTGCACCATGTACTCGACGCTGTCGGCGATCAGTTCGCGGCTGGGCAGCGAATAGAGCATGCCGTCGTGGCCCATGGCGATGCCGTCGTCCACGGCGATGGTATTGAACTCCACCCCGTACCCGCCGCTGGCGTCGATCACCTGCTTGACCTGCTGGCCCACCCCGTGCAGGTGCACGTGGCCCGGCACGAACTGGGTGAAGGAGTTGGCGATGGCGATGATGGGTTTGGCGAAGTCCTCGGTCTTCATGCCGGTGGCCCGCCACAGGGCCCGGGCCCCGGCCATGCGCCGGCCCTGGGTGGTGATGCTGCTGCGGTACTCACGCATGTCCTCCTCCTCCGTCAGATGCGGGGTGTGCTGGTGTAGGGTGTTTTCATTTCAGCCAGGCGAAGCGCAACTCAAAGCGCGTCCCGGCGCTGCGGTGTACCGCGACGCTGCCCTTGAGTTGCCTAGTCAGGACCTGAACCAACTGCAGGCCCAGAGTGCTGGAGTGGCCCAGGTCCACGCCCTCCGGGAGTCCGACGCCGTTGTCTTCTACCACTAGCAGGATCTCATCATCGGGGGATTTTTCCAGGCGCAGGCAGAGCTCGCCCTGCCGGCCTTTGGGGAAGGCGTGTTTGAGGGCGTTGGCGACCAGTTCGTTGATGATCAGGCCGCAGGGAATGGCCTGACTTACCTCCAGGGAGACCTCTTCGGCCTGGATCTTCAGCGATACCTGCTGGTCGGTGGTCTGGTAGGAATCGAAGAGCCTGGGTACCAGGAGCTGGAGGTAGTTGGTGAAGTCGATACGCGCCAGATCCGGCGACTGGTAGAGACGTTCGTGGATGAGGGCCATGCTTTTGATGCGGTTCTGGCTGTCGAGGAAGGGGGCGCGTACCAGGGGGTCGGTGATCTGGGCCGACTGTAGGTCGAGTAGGCTGGAGATGACCTGCATGTTGTTCTTGACCCGGTGGTGGATCTCCTTGAGCAGCACTTCCTTTTCCTGCAGGGAAAGCCGGAGCTGGTCCTCGGCTTCCTTGCGTTCGGTGATGTCGGCAGCGGTGATGATGAACCCTGCCGATGCCTGCTCCTGGCCGGCCAGGGTTCCCAGACTGAGGACCACCGGCACCTCTGATCCGGTGCTGGTGATCAGGGCCGCTTCGCGGCTGCCGGCCACTTCGTGGACCTGCATCGCCATATTCTGGCCGCCAAACTCCCGGTCTCCCCGGGAGAAGAGCAGCACGGCCGGCCGGCCGATCAGTTCGTCTTCGCTGTAGCTGAGCAGATCCAGGGTGCTCTGGTTGACCAGGCGGATGACCCCCCCGGCGTCGGTGACCACCAGGAGGTCCTGCATGTTGCGCAGGATACTATCGAGAAAATCTTTGGAGACGGTGGTGGCGGCCAGTTCCTGGCTCATCTGGTTGAAGCTGCGGGCCAGCTCGCCCAACTCGTCGTTGGCCAGCACCGGCACGACCACCCCCATGCCTCCCTTGCCGATGCGCTCGGCCGCTTCCCCCAGCAGCGAGATGGGGCGCAGCAGGCGGCCCATGAACAATAGGCCCAGGCCCACGGCGCCTAGGCTGACCAGGGTGATGATCCAGAACACCTGGGAGGAGATACGCCCGGCGGTATCGAGGGCTTCCTGGAGGGGCAGGCCCAGGCGGACGGTGCCCAGCCGCTTCTCGGCCCGCAGCTCCTTTTTGCCCATCAGGATGAACTCCTCGCCGGCCTCGGTCTTCTCCACCTCCCAGATGGGAAAGGAGAAATCCATCAACTCCTGCTCATCCTGCTTTAGTCGAAAGTACTCGGGTTGGTTGGAGCCGACGGCCTGCATGGTGGCCTCGTCGGCGTAGAGCTTGCCGCGTTCCACCACGTTGGTGTGGGCCCGCACCTCGCCGTTCG
>CAMAVQ010000167.1 GCA_945861755.1 Gemmatimonas phototrophica | reverse complement strand
ACCCCCGCGTACATCGCCTCTAAACACGCGGTGCTGGGCCTGAGCCGCTCCATCGCCCTCGACTACGCCGCCGACGGGCTGCGCTGCAACTGCATCTGTCCGGGCATCACCGACACCCCCATGCTGCGCTACCACCTGAGCACCACCCCCGACCCGGAAGCCACCCTGGCCGCGCGCCTGCGCCGGGTGCCCATGGGGGTGGCCATATATCCGCCCGACATCGCCCGCGCTGCCCTGTACCTCTCCTGCGAGGATTCCTCGGGTATCACCGGCACCTCGCTGGTGGTGGACGGGGGCTACCTCGCCGCCGCCGAATGGGAGACTTCCACCCCGACCCAATTCATGAAGGACCCGCGATGAAAGCCAAATTCGCCTGCGCCGACTTCACCTTTCCGCTCTTGACCCACGACCAGTCTCTCCAGCTCGTCTCCCTGCTCGACTTCAAGGGCGTGGACATCGGCCTCTTCGAGGAACGCTCCCATCTGTGGCCCTCGCGCGAGTTTAAGAACGTCGCCCGTTCGGCCCGCGCCCTGCGCAAGAAGCTGGACAACCGGGGCCTCAATCCGGCCGACTTCTTCCTACAGATGGCCCCGGACTTCAAGGCCTTTGCCATCAACCACCCCGAAGGCCGGCGCCGCAAGAAGGCCCGCGACTGGTTCCAGCGCACCCTCGACTACGCCGCTGAATGCGGCGGCAAACACCTCACCATCCTGCCGGGCGTCCACTTTGAGGAGGAGTCCCAAGCCGACTCCCTTGCCCGCTGCGTCGACGAGCTGGCCTGGCGCCTGGCCCAGGCTAAAAAGCACCGACTCACCGTGTCGGTGGAGGCCCACGTCGGCTCCATCGCGCCCCGGCCCAGCCTGGCCGCCGCGCTCATAGGCCGGGTGCCGGGCCTCACCCTCACCCTCGACTACACCCACTTCACCCGCATCGGCCTGCCCGATTCCTCGGTGGAGCCACTGGTCAAACACGCCAGCCACTTTCACGTGCGCGGGGCGCGCCGGGGCCGGCTACAGGAGCGCTTCGCCCACAATACCATTGACTACGCTCGGGTGTTCAAGGCGATGCAGAAAGCAGAGTACAAGGGCTGGATCGGGATCGAGTACGTGTGGCAGGACTGGGAGCACTGCAATGAGTGCGACAACCTCTCCGAAACCGTGCTCTTCCGCGACTTCTTCCGCCAACTGGCGAAGTGAAGCAAAAAGCGGCGGAGAGATGATCAGGGAATGCAACGCCACAGTGAGGGGGGTGCCCCCGCCCCACCCACATCAGCCCCTAAAGCTGGGCGATCATATCGTAGTTGTTGACCCCCCCGGCGTAGAACTCCCCCTTCTCCTCAAACCCGAACTTGCGGTAGAAGTGCACCGCACGCGGGTTATCTTGCCGCACCCCGCCCCACAGCACTATGCGCTTGCGGCCGCAGTCGCGGGCAATATGGCGCAGATGCTCCATCATCACACTGCCCAGGCCGGCGCTCTGATACGCGTCGGCCACCGAAGGGGCCAGGGTGCAATCCCCCTCCGCATCGAAAGCAATGTCCAGGCGCTGGTAGCGCTTCCGGTCGCCCTCGTGTACCCCAAACACCAGGATGAAGTAGCCGATGACCTCTTCGGCCGCGCCCGACCCGCGCGTAGCCAGCAGGCGCAGCCCCTGGCCGCTGTCCAACTCCGCGCAGATCCGGTCGGCGGTTTCCTGGTCAAAGGCATGGGGTCCGTAAACCCGCCGCGTCGCCTCGGACAAACCCAGGAAATACTGGCCCAGCATCCGGGCGTCGCCCCGCTGCAGCGGGCGCAGCAGGGCCGGCTCCCCGGAGGCCAGGTGTATGGGTTTGGAGATCTGTTCGGGGTTCGCGTCGATGTCGGTCGGCTTCATCCGGAAGTCCTCGTGTATTTTTCATTTGGCCGGCGCAGCGTGAGAAAATAGATTAGTGACCAGCACCGCAGTTTCTCTGACAACCCATTTTGAACTATAACCAACAAGGAGCACTGTCGCCATGTTCACCATCGGCATGTTGATGAAGGTGAAGCCCGGATGTTACCCCGAATACAAGAAGGCCCACGACGAACTGTGGCCCGATATCGCCAAGAGCATGTCCGACAACCAGGTCAGCATGCAGATCTTCCTCTACCGCGACCAGCTCTTCCTGCACGCCATGGCCCCCACCGAAGCCGACTGGGACAAGAGCCGCCAGCATCCCGAACTCAAGCGCTGGCACGACTACATGGCCACTCTGTTGCAGGCCGACGAAAAGGGCGTGATCATCTTCGAGGAGTTGGAGAAGGCCTTCACTTATGGAGACTTCAACAACTGAACCGGGCCCTATGCTTCTGGGAAGAAGGGGCTTATCTGACCAGCGCCAGCTTTCTGGTCTGCACCCCTGACGGCGTCTCCAGTCGGTACAGATAAACCCCCGAGCCGGCGCGGCGGTCCTGCTGGTCGTACCCGTCCCAGGCTGTAGTGTGTCGGCCGGCTGGCCGCGGCCCTTCCACCAGGCGGCGCACCTCGCGGCCCAGCAGATCGACAATGCTCAGTCGTACCGGCGCAGGGGACGCCAGCTCGTAGGTGATGATGGTGGCCGGATTGGCCGGGTTTGGGTAGCTCTGGCCGAGGGCAAACATAGGAAGATGCCCCCCTGTCTCTGCCACCGAAGTGGAGACTGGCGGGCTGATCCCCTCAAGAGACCAGGTGTCGTTGTAGAGGGTCACGCCACTCCCGCCCCCGCCAAACATCACCACCCTTCCCTCGCTCTCCACGTAGACCGCCACGGCCCCGTCCCGCTCCGGGGGCAGCGCACCCTGGGGACTGAGCAACTGCCAGGTGTTGCTCTTCAGATCAAAAGCCCATACCTCGTTGGTGCGGACCTGTCCCCCCAGATTGCCCCCGACAAGCAGGACCCGATGGTGGAAGGGGTCGTACACCTGGGCCGTGAACATCCGCCCCAGGGGCCGCTGCTCCGGGGTCAGTTCAGTCCAGATATTGGTCGCAAAGTCAAAGGCCCAGATATCGTCCAGTGGCCCCGAGCGCTGCCCCCCGTAGATGATCATCCGCCGCCCCTGGCGGTCGAAGCTGGCCGAATGCAGACAGCGCAGCCCCGGCCCTTCGCGCTCGAAGATCCGGGTCCACGCTCCGCTCGCCACCCCATAGCGCCAGGTGTCGCCGAAGCGGCCCTCGTCGGTGAAGCCGGCAAAGATGGCCATGCCTCCCGACGCTGGATCGAGGGCGCTCACGGTCCCATAGCGGCGGTTGGGCACTGCCCCGGTGGTGCTCAACTCAGCCCAGGTGCCTTGCTTTAGATCAAAGGCCCACAGGTCGTTGAAAAACCCCTCGTCTCCCTGTCCCGACCACATCAACATCCGCTGGCCCTTCGGATCGTACACCGCGCTCGGGGTCAGGCGCGGCCTCGGGGTCGGCCCGTCGGTGAGCGGGGTGAGGTCCGACCATTGGTGGGTGCGCAGATCCAGACCCCAGATATCGTTCAGGTTGCCAAGGGGGCTGGTGCCGCCAAAGACCACCAGGCGGTGGCCTTGCGGATCGTAGATGGCCGTGGCCCGGCTGCGGTGGGGCGGGGTGGGGCCACTGGTCTTCAGTTGCACCCACTCCTGGGCGCCGGGGGATGCCGGCAGCAGGGCCAGTCCTAAGAAGAGAAACAACCCTCGCACAACAGTATTCATCCTTCTGTACCTCCTTATCTGAATATGCAGCGCCCCACTGGGGTAGGCCTTTCTTGGATGCGCCGGCCCTGCCGCTGGTTTCTCCGTGCCTTCCCCCTTGAGGCCTCGGTGAATATGGAGTATTTTGAGCCGGCACCACCACCGCCTCCAGGAGAAACCCATGAAAACCGCACTGACCCCGGACCAGATCGCCCTCTACCGCCAGCAGGGTTTCATCGTCATCGAAGACTTTCTCTCTCCCGCCGAGCTGGAGACCTGGCGCCAGGCCGTGGACGAGGCCGTGGAAAAGCGCGGCGACAGCAAGCTGGCCAACCGGGAAGGCTGGAAGGCCGGCGACTCCTTCTACGACCGGGTCTTCACCCAGCGCATCAATTTGTGGATGGACCACCCCGCCATGCGCCGGCTCATGCTCGACCCGGCTCTGGGCAAGCTGGCCGCCGAACTGGAGGGCGTGGACGGCATCCGCATCTGGCACGACCAGACCCTGATCAAGGAGGCCTGGGCCAACCCCACGGGCTGGCACTTGGACAATCCATACTGGTCCTTTTCCTCGCATCACTCCATCAGCATCTGGGTAGCCCTCGACGATGCCACCTACGAGAACGGCTGCCTCTACTTTGTGCCCGGCAGCCACCGGGAGGCCCGCTTCCAGAGCTGCGGCATCACCGAGAACATGGCCGACATCTTCAAGGTGTACCCAGAGTGGGCCGGGCGCCGGGCCGTGGCCGCGCCCATGAAGGCCGGCTCCTGCTCCTTCCACAACGGCCTCACTGCCCACGGGGCCGGACCCAACATGACCCCGGGCCGGCGGCGGGCCATGACCTGCGCCTACATGCCCGAGGGCAGCACCTTCAACGGCCAGAAAAACGTGCTGCCCGATGAGTACCTGGCCAAACTGAAGCAGGGTGACGTGCTGGAGTGGGACGAGCAGAACCCATTGATCTACCACCAGAGCAAGCCCTAGGTCTCGGCTTGATGCCCGAGTTTCGGCAACCTGGGTAGGGAACAACCCGGCGCAGCAACCCGAAAAGGCCAGACCCATGACCATACGCCTCGGCATTCTGGGTGCCGCGCATTCACATCTGAGCGGCAAGGTACAGGCGATCACCGGCGGACAGGTGGAGGGGGTGGAGATCGCCGGCGCCTACGAAGCCAACCCGGCGGTCCGCGCCCGGCGCGAAACCGACCCCACCTATGCCGGCGCCCGCTGGGTGCCGCGGCCGAGGATCTGCTCGCCGACGACTCGATCCAGGGGATTATCATCGACGGCGAAGTCTGGCAGTTCCTCGACGATGCCCGACAGGTACTGCTGGCCGGCAAACACGTGTACCTCGAAAAACCGGCTGGCCTCTCTCTCGATGCCTGTCGGGAGGTGCTCGAACTGGCCGCCGCCCGGCGGCACTCAGGCGCGGCTGTTCTTGGAGGAAGCCACGGGCGAGTTCCAGCAGGGCTGGCAGGTCGTGGAAGGGGGTCCGTGGACGGTCTTTGCCCAGGATCTGCGCGACCTGGCAGCGGCGATCCGGGGGGAGCGGTCGCCCCAGTTCGGCCCAGACCACGATTTCATCGTCCAGGAAACCCTGTTGCGGGCAGCCGGCGCGCGTTGAGTCCTCGACCGCGTTTCAGGCACCCTCTCATGGAGCAGACCAAACAATGACGCAACTGCGGGTGGCACTCATCGGCTGCGGCGCACGAGGACGCGGCCATCTGAAAACCCTTGGGGAATTCGCGGACGTGGAAGTGGCCGCTCTGTGCGATCCCGTGGCAGCGGCGCGCGATGCAGCCGGAGCAGCGTTCGGCATCGGGCGGCAGTACGAAACGGTGGACGAGTTGCTGGACCAGGAGCAGCTCGATGCTGTTTTCGTCGCCACCCCGGCCCACCTGAACGCGCCGGCTGCGCTCCAGTGCCTGCAGCGCGGCGTCCACACCTTGCTGGAGAAACCGCCGGGCATGAGCCTGGCCGAGACCCAGCGATTGCGGGACGCGGCAGCCCAAACCGGCGCCAAGGGCATGGTGGGCTGGAACCGCCGTTTTCATCCGCTCATCCTTCAGGCGCGAGCAGCGGTCGAAGGGTCAGGGCCGATCACCCAACTGGTGGGCGAATTCCACAAGAGCATGGCAGCCCTCGAAGGGTCGGGGCGTTTCCCCGAGATCGTCATGGACAACATGCTGCTGGAGACCCCCATCCACGCCATCGACGTAGTCCGGGCCATGCCGGGGCAGAGATCAGAGAAGTACACGCCATCACCCGCCGCGCTGTCTCGCGCCACAAAGACGTGTTCGCGGCGCTGGTGCTTTTCGAGAACGGCTGCGTGGCGCAGTTGACCGCCAATTACACCACGGGCGCGCGCCTGGAACGCTATGAGATCCACGGCCAGGGCATCTCCGCTTATCTGGAGGGGGTCTCGCAGGGCACCCTCGTCTCCCAGGGGGAAGAGCGCACGTTGAGCGACGCGGGAGACGGCGGCCTGCGCGCGCAGGCGCGATTCTTCCTCGACTGCGTGAAGGAGGATCGCCCTATTGGCCTCCCTGCCGCCAACCTGGACGAGGCAGTAAAGACCATGGCCCTGGCAGAGACGATCCTGAACAGCATCCGGGACTAACGAGGGATCGCCGTCAGAAGACCTCCCGCCTTTTTCTCAGCGCCACTAGCTCGCTTCCATGGCTGATCTTCTACTGCCTCAGCGGTAAATCCCTCCTTCACCTTCACTCATACCGATCCCCCCAACGCTTCCTCTGCCCGAAACTTCGATTCGGAAGAGCTTTGTAATCAGAAGCAAGACTCTGGAGGCGCTGAATAAGTGCGCCCGAAGGACAAAGATCAAACGGGATGTGCTCGTAAATTACCTCCTTATCAACCGCAAGAATGAGATCGAGGCACAGAACAAAAGGCTCTTTGAACGGCAGCGGAAGGCACAGAAACTCCTACACGATGTCATGGTTGTTTGGGATGATGCTGTCGAGGGAATCCAAAAACTGCTGGGAGACGATGACCCGATTTACCGGACATTTTTCACCGAGTTCTTGTCGGTGACAGATCGGGTGGTAAATACAGTAGATGGGATGTTGGAAACAGGAGAGCCCATAACCGATCCCTTTGACGCCAGATACAGGTAGGGGGAGAGAACAGCGATGAAACACACCAGGCACGCAGAGAAGCGGATGCAACAGCGGGCTATCTCAGACGAGGTTACTCAGCGGATCGTTGCGGAGGGGGTCGCGGTCAGCGCTTCTGGAGGGGCTACCTATTTCCGTATCCCAGAGGAGGTATGCAAGGCGCAGAGCGAATACCTCAGAAAAGAAGCTCGTCTATGGGAGCAAGCTGCTGGCAAAGCGGTGCTTATCGGAGGCGAGGCAATTATCACTGTCATGCACCGTGACAAGAAGCTCTTCCAAAAATAGTGTGAGCGGTGGATTCACGAAGACGTGCGCCGCTCGGCGAGCCATCGCTCAAACGATTTTGGGCTCTCGCCGCTGCGCCGGCCTGCCAGCAGTCCCTCGACCCCGATGTGCTCATCCAGGGCCGGCCATTCGATGGCGTAGCCGTCTCCCAACAGTTGCCAGTTCTGCTGTTCTTCGGTAGAGCCGTGTAAGAGACGGGGATACCACGATAGCGGTGCTGAGATACTGCGGCCATCGGCAAAATCCACTGTCAGCTTTTCGTCCGCGACCCTCACGGCGACAGCTGTCGGATCGGTCTCAAGCACCAAAGTAGTCATGCCAGGCCTCTATGAGCAGTTGTCGATTCTAGTGGTCCGCCACAAGGGTTTTGCCGAGCACCGTAAGCGGCGGGGAGATGACCCCGCAGGGCTTTCCCGGGGAGTAGTTGGGAAGGGAAGTCCGCGTGGTTGGGTGGCCGGGCAGCGGAGCGAAGCGAGCGAGTGGGCAGGACGCG
>CAMAVQ010000166.1 GCA_945861755.1 Gemmatimonas phototrophica | reverse complement strand
TTGCCGGAAGAATTCCACCTTGTCTTTCACGCGACCTCCTTCACCCGATAAGTTGGCGATCTTACAACATACCCTTTGCTTGGACGCCGATCAACCCGACGCCTAGTCACTCCACCTCCCGCACTTCTTCCCAACTCCTGGTCTCCCATGAGCGCTCCATCGCCGCCAGCACCCTGGCCACGGCCAGGGCTTCGTCCAGGCCCGGCTGCCCCTGCTGCTTGCGGGCGAGGCTTTCCAGGAATTGCTGGGCCTCGATCGTTTTCAAGTCCTCGTACCCCATGCCCACCCCGGGACCGGGGTTGAAGCGGGCGTGGAAGGGGTGCTCAGGACCGCCCAGGATGCGGGTGTACCCGCCGGCCTGCGGGGTGTAGAACTCCAGTTCGTTCATGCGCTCGAAATCCCAACGCAGTGCCCCTTCGGTGCCGTGTACTTCAAAGGCCATCTGGCACTGCGGCCCCTGGATCACCCGGCAAACCTCCAGGGTGCCGTGGACCGGGCCGGCAAAACGCACCAGGGCCCCGGCATAATCTTCGTTGCTGACCTCGCCCAGAGGGCCGTCGCCACCCACCGAAAAATGGGTGCCCTTCCCCGGAATCGCCAGCGGCCGCTGCGGGATGAAACACTCGCCATTCCCCACCGCGCTCTGAATGGGCCCCACCAGCATCTGAGCCATGTCCACCACATGGGACATCAGATCTCCCAACACCCCGCTGCCGGCCTGCTCGCGCTGGAAGCGCCAGGAAAGTACGCCCTTGGGGTTGCTGGCGTACCCGGCGAAGAAACGACCGCGGTAATGGGTGAGTCGGCCTAACTTGCCGGCTCGTATCAGTTCCAAGGCGTGTTGGACTAGCGGGGCCCAGCGGTAGTTGTACCCCACCCAGCTGAGCACCCCGGCGGCACGGGCAGCACGGGCGATCTGGGCCGTCTCCTGGGGGCTGCGGCCCACGGGTTTCTCGCAGAAAATGTGTTTGCCGGCTGCCGCCGCTGCCAGGGCGATTTCTAGGTGCAGGTGATTGGGCGCGGCGATATCCACCACGTGCACCCGGGGATCGGCCACCACCCGGTGCCAATCCCCGGTCGCCTCGGCAAAGCCGAAACGCACCTGCGCCTCCCTGGCCCGCGCGGCCACCTCGTCGGCGCAGAGCACCAGTTCCGGTTCCAGTTCCCCTTCTGGGAAGCGGTGCGCTGCCTGTTTATAAGCGCGGCTGTGCACCGCCCCCATCCACCCCATACCGATCACACCTATGCCCACTTTCGTTTTGGTCATCGCTCTTACTCCGTGTTTGTCTGGCAAAAAGCGTGATTCCGGCGGGCAGAAGCAAGTCGCGCTTGACGCGCGCATGCCCGTGTTTTATTCTACTGGTCTTCCATCACCCACACTAAAGGAGATCGACAATGGCGAAGATGGTTCCCCTCATCAGTTCCGGCAACAAAGGCCCTCTGGGCGTGCTGCACCTGCCCCGCTTCTGGCAGAAGGTGCTGCTGGCCGCCAAAGGTCAGTTGGCAGATGGGTACCCCGACTGCGGCGGCGGCTACGATTCGATGGTTCTGGCAGGTCTCAAGCTCGACAAGGACGCAACCCTGGCCTATCTCCGCCAGAACCTGCCCAGCTACCCCCAGTTTGAAAAGTGGGTCCTGCAGCAGCGGGGCGGCAGCATCCCCAAAGCCGAGATCGACGCCCTCAATGCCGCCATCGCCGGGTACAACCACGCGGACGACACCCGCAAGGAGATTCTGGGGGCCGCCGGCATCGCCGATGACGGCAGTGTCAAGGACGCCGTCCACCTCAACCAACTCGACGACTGGACCGCCTTCCACGCCGCTCTCAAGGGCTGATCCGCCGACTCATATCCCAAAGGCCTGCCTCCCCGAGGCAGGCCTTTTTCTGTTTGCCCTCCGCTTGCCGGCCATTTTGAGCCTGTTTATCTTGGACCCGGAACCTCAGGCAAACTCTTCTCGCGGGACTCGCTATGAAACTCGATGTCGTCAAACTCACCAGAGACCTCATTGCCTACCCCTCTGTTAGTCTCACCAGCAATGTTCCGGTCACCCGGCACCTCATCGCCATCCTCCAATCCCTCAAGTTCGAGATTGAGGAACTTCCCTATACCGACGTCAATGGGGTGGCCAAACTCTCTATCATCGCCAAACTCGGCAGCGGTAAAGGCGGGTTATCCCTGATGAGCCACGACGACGTGGTGCCGGCCGCTGCTGCGGAGGGCTGGAAGGGCGACCCCTTTACCGGCAGAGTCCATCAGGGCAAACTCTATGGCCGCGGTTCCTGTGACATGAAAGGCCCGCTGGCGGCAACCCTCTGCGCCGCCGCCCGTTTCAAGGCCGCTGATCTCAAGGCACCGCTCTATATCGCCATCACCGCCGACGAGGAAATCGCGGCTCGGGGTGCCTGGGAACTGACCCGCAAATCAAAATTTTTCCGGGAGGCCAGCACCGGATACGGCCTGATCTGCGAACCCACCCGGCTGAAGGTGGTCCACGCCCACAAAGGCGCCTTGTACCTGGAAATCCGTTCCCAGGGCCGCGCCGCCCACACCAGCACCCTCAAGGGAACCAACGCCAATATCGCCATGATCCCCTTCCTGCAGGAGATGAAGGCGATCTACGAACTGGTGCTCCGCTCCAAGCGCTACCGCAACGACGAGTTCAGCCCGCCCCATTCCGAATGGAGCATCGGCATCAACGACCACAACATCGCCACCAACGTCACCCCGGTGCAGAGCATCTGCACCATCAGCTACCGGCCCATGCCCGGGGCCGAGGTGGACGACCTGGTCGAGCGCACCCGCCGCTCTGCCCAGAAACACGGGCTGAAGCTCGCGGTCAAATTCATCGGCAATCCCGTGTATACCCCGACGGATTCCCCTCTGGTCCGCACGGCCCTCAAACTGACCGGCACCCGGGCTTCGGCCACCGTGCCCTACGGCACCGACGGTCTGGCCTTCTCCACCCGGATGAAAAATCTGGTGGTGATCGGCCCAGGCGACATCGCCCAGGCCCACACCGTGGACGAATGGGTAGAGATCGAACAACTGCACCAGGCCGTAGATCTCTATAGTCGCTTCATCGACCATGTCTGCGTGCAGGGACACACATAGAAAAGGGGCAGGGCCTGCGGCCCGCCCCGGTGTTTCCTCTCTTCCATTGAATCGCTGAATCGCTGCGTTAGGCCAGGTTGAAGGCCGCGTGCAGGGCCCGCACCGCTTTCTCCGCGTCTGGTTGGCCAACCACGCAGGAAATCTTGATCTCCGACGTGCTGATCATGTGGATGTTCACATCGGCGGCGGCCAGCGCCTTAAACATCGTCGCTGCCACCCCGGCGTGGCTCCTCATGCCCACCCCCACCACCGAGATCTTGGCGATCTGCGCATCGGCGACGATGTCGTCCGCCCCCAGTTCCCCGCGAATACCCTGGCACACCTCCAGGGCACGGTCGAGATCGGTTTTCTGCACGGTGAAGGACATGTCGGTGGTGCCAGCTTCGCTGGTGTTCTGAATAATCATGTCCACGTTGACGTTTTTGTCGGCCAGGGGGCCGAAGAGCCGGGCGGCCACGCCGGGCCGGTCCGGCACGTGGCGCATGGTGATCTTGGCCTCACCCAGGTCGTGTGCAATGCCGCGCACTACTACCTCTTCCATCTCCTCTACCTCCTTGATGAGCGTGCCGGGGTTCTCGTTGAAGCTGGAACGGACGTGGATGATCACGCCATATTTTTTGGCGAATTCCACCGAGCGGGACTGCAACACCCTGGCCCCGGCACTGGCCAGCTCGAGCATTTCGTCGGGGGTGACTACTTCTAACTTGCGGGCCTCGGGCACCACCCTCGGGTCGGCGGTGTAGATGCCGTCCACGTCGGTGTTCATCTCGCAGACATCGGCCTTGAGGGCATAGGCCAGAGCCACGGCGGTCAGGTTGGAGCCCCCCCGGCCCAGGGTGGTCTCCTCGGCGTCGGTGGTCACGCCCTGGAAGCCGGCCACAATGAGGATCTGGTCCTCGTGCAACTCCTCCAGCAACCGGTCTGGCTTGAGGTCGAGGATACGCGCCTTGCGGTGTACTGCGTCGGTGATGATGCCGCTCTGCCCGCCGGTCAGGGATACGGCCTGCACCCCCAGATCTTGCACCGCCATGGCCAGGAGCGACATGGAGATGCGCTCGCCACAGGCCAGCAACATGTCCACCTCGCGGTCCGGGGGCCGGCTGCTGACCTTGTTGGCCAGGGCCAGCAGGTCATCGGTGGTGTCGCCCATGGCCGAGACCACCACCACCATGCGATCCCCCTTCTTGTGCCTGGCGACGATGCGCTCGGCCACCCGCCGGATCAACTCTGTGGTGGCTACCGAAGTGCCGCCGTATTTCTGCACTACCAGTGCCATACCTAACCCGCCTTCTCGCCTGTAAGTAGATCCATCATCTGGTGGCCGTGGTCCAGGTGCAGCGACCCCCCCTCGGCAGCAGTCTCGTTGTAGGCCATCAGGCCGTCGGCCCTCACCCCACTGCCCCACAACAAGAAAGGCACGGGCTCGCGGCTGTGGGTGCGCAACCGGATGGGGGTGCGGTGATCCGGGCTGACCAGGATACGACAGGGGCCCAGTTGCGCCAGCCCATCGAGGAGAGTGCCCACCACCTGCCGGTCGAAGTCCTCGATGGCCTGTTTCTTGGCCATGGCGTCCCCGTTATGGCCGGCCTCGTCTGGAGCTTCCACATGTACGTAGACCAGGTCTAGTCTTTTGAGGGCTTCGAGCGCGTACTGGGCCTTGCCCAGATAATTGGTGTCCAGGTACCCGGTGATGCCGGGCACCTCGATCACCTCCATACCCGCCGACCTGCCGATGCCGCGCACCAGATCCACTGCCGAGATCACCCCGCCCTTGAGCCCGTATTTCTCCTCCATGCCGGGCAGTTGCAGCGGCCGACCCTCCCCCCACAGCCAGATGGCGTTACCCTGCCCTTTGCCCTGCTCGCGCCGGTGCTGGTTCACCACCGCTGGTTCTAACACGGCCCCGGCTTGCCGCATCAACTTGCGCACCTCTTCCTGGCGCGGTCCAGCCGGCAGGTGGGCGGTGATAGATTGCCCCATGATGTCGTGGGGCGGGAAGGATTTGAGCCCCTCGGGGCCCTGATTCCAGACGACAATATGGCGGTACCCCACGCCGGGGTAGAAACGCAGCCCCTCCCGTCCCAAGGCAGCCTGCAGGACCTCGATCAGTTCCTTGGCCTCGGCAGTGGAGATATGGCCAGCGCTGTAGTCGACCAGGATATCGCCCTCGCGGGTGATGGTGTTGCAGCGGTAAACGATGTCGGCCGGGCCCACGGGCAGGCCCATACTGGCGGCCTCCAGCGGAGCCCGGCCGGTGTAATGGACCCGGCTGTCGTAGCCGAAGATTTCCAGATTGCCGATATCGCTGCCGGCGGGGCGAGAGGGCGGAATGATCTGCACCAGACCGCCCTGGCCTTCGCGGGCCAGCTGGTCCAGATGCGGGGTGTGGGCAGCTTCAAGCGGGGTCTGACCGCCCAGGGACTCGATGGCATAGTCGGCAGCGCCGTCTGGTACCAGGACCAGGTATTTCACAGGGCCTCGATGCGGATCACGCGGGCTTGGCCCTCCAGAATGTCGAGCCGGCCCAGCGCCGCCAAAGCGCGCTGCATGCCCGCTTCCGGCGCTTCGTGGGTGACGATGATCAGCGGCACGGTGCCGCCCTGTAGATCGCGCTCCTTCTGGATCACCGAGGCGATGCTGATGCGCTCCTCGGCCAGCACCCGCGCGATCTGCGCCAGCACCCCGGGCCGGTCACAAGCCAGGGCCCGCAGGTAGTAGCGCAACTCCACCTGGCGCATGTCGGCGATGGCGGTGGCCTCGTCGCCGATAATCATGTCGCCGATGGCCGGCCCGGCCCCGGAGTTGCGCCGCTCGGCCAGTTCCACCATGTCGGCCACCACCGCGCTGGCCGTGGGCATCTGCCCAGCCCCCCGCCCGTAGAAGACCTGGGTGCCCACCGAACTGCCCACCACCTCGATGGCGTTGAACACATCGTGGATATTGGCCATCAGCGCCTCCGAAGGCACCATGACCGGATGGACCCTGGCTTCCACCTCTTCGCCGCGCCGCTTGGCGATGGCCAGCAATTTGATGGTATAACCCAACTCGCGGGCGTACTCGATATCCTGGGGCTCGATGCGCTCGATGCCCTCACAAAAAATCTGCTTGGCGGTGCCGGTGGTTTGGAAGGCAATGCGACAGAGAATGGCCAGCTTCTGCGCCGCGTCCTGGCCGCTGACATCGAGGGTGGGATCTGGCTCGGCGTACCCCTTCTCCTGGGCGTGGCGCAGGGTCTCGGCGTACCCACCCGCTCCCCGGGTCATCTGGGTGAGGATATAGTTGGTGGTCCCATTGAGGATGCCGTACAGGGATTCGACCCGGTTGGCCACCAGACCGTTGCGCAGCATCCGGATGATGGGGATGCCCCCGGCCACGCTGGCTTCAAACATCAAATCTGCGCCCTTTTCGAGGGCCAGCCGGAACAACTCATCGCCTCGTTCGGCCAAGAGGGCCTTGTTGGCGGTCACCACATCCTTGCCGGCCCGCAGGGCTTCGCTGATCCACTCGTACGCCTGGGGCGCCCCGGTGAGTTCGACCACCATCTGCACCTGGGGATCGCGGACCAGGGCCATGGCGTCCCCGGTCAACAAACTGGCGTCCACCGGCACCTCGCGGGATTTGCCCAGGTCGCGCACCGCCACCCGCTTCAGGGCCAGACTCGCCCCCGTGCGCCGCCGCATCGAACAGGGCGAATCTTGTAATAACCGCACCACCCCACCGCCCACAGTCCCGAGCCCGATCAAACCCACGCCGATGGTCTTGCTCATAGATAATTACCTCAATTGGAGACGGACAAATTTAGGCTGGGCCACTGCCTTTTCGCAAGACGGCCTAGTGAGCAGCGCACCAGCTGAAGAGCGTCGCCCATTCCCGCCGCTGCAACGCCACCAACGCCGCGTTATCGCCCTGGCTCACCGCATCGATGAAGGCGTGGGGATCGTACCCGGCGATGAGGGCCATGGCCGGATGTTGGCCCACCTTGTTGAACCAGTAATGGCTGTTGGAGAAATCCCCCTCGCGCCGGTGCATGATCCCGTGCCAGTAGGAGCCGGTCTGGTCCTCGAGCTGCTGGGATAGACGGTGGCTGCGATCCAGCTCATCCACATAGAGCCACAAGGCCGCCTTGAGGGGCGCCGGCAGCTCTGCCTGCACCAGTTGTTCCACCAGGGCCACCTGGGCAGGAGCGGCCGGGGTCTTGACCACCAGTTGGGACATGGCCTGTTCGAAGGGCAGAGCCGCGAAGAGCGGCGCCAGCGCAGCTTGCAGCGGAACGGGCAGGTCCATATAGCCTCCTTATTTTTTGTGAGAGATATATTCAAAAGTTGTGGATGGCCGGGGACAAAAAAAGAGCGTATCCTGAGTATGTCACCATCACTCACTGCCCTTTGGCGAGGGCGAAAGGATACGCTCATGGAAGAATATACTGTAGCTACGGTGCAGCAGCTAACCCAAG
>CAMAVQ010000165.1 GCA_945861755.1 Gemmatimonas phototrophica | reverse complement strand
GCCCATCGTCGGAGTAGTTGGTGAACACCACGTTGTATTTGATGCTGGTCTGGGCCAGTTTGCTGGTGGCGAGGGTGATCTTCACAGTGCCGCTCGCAGCCCCGTTGTGGGTGCCGGGACCTTGGACCAGGGCCCTGGTGAAGACATTGGTGAGGGCGGCCTGGGCAGCGTCGATATTGCCGGAGTTGATGGCGCCACTGGCGCTGGCGCCGGTTGGGTTGGTGTCGTCATCGTCGTCGCTGTTGCAGCCGGCCAGGATCAGGGCCGAGATGCTCAGGGCGGTCAGCAAGATGCGGGCGAATTTGGTATTCATCGTCTGTTCTCCTGGTTGGAAAGGGTATACTGATCAAATATCCGCAAGATCCGTCCAGGGTCAACACCTGCTTGCCTATTTTTGGGCTTGTCGCTATCATTGGCTTGTCAAGCGGAGTTTCCCCGTAGTCCCCCTCACTCTCAGCCTGACAAACCATCCTCACGTAAACACCGGCGCAGCTTCTGCGCTCCCTGTACGTTTTTCCACACATACTTTTTTAAGGAGGTATAGCAGTTATGAAGAAGTATATCTTGGCGGGTGCCTTGGCGTTTGTTGCTACCCAGGCTCTGGCACAGGGTTCCCATCCCAAGCAGTACGACCCCTTCTTTGCGCTTCCCGGCAAGGCCGGCACCACGGGGGTCGATGGGGGTCTGGCCAATAGCAAGATCAGCAAGATCGCCGATATGAGCGACGTGCTGGTCATGGGCAAGTACTCGCTCAATGACAAGATCGAGTTGGGCGCCCGCGCAACGCTGGGTTTCCTGGCCGGCGACAACGCTGACGCTTTTCGTTCGCTGGTAGTCGGCGCTAAGTACGGCCTGGGTGAAAAATTCGCCCTGGGTGTCAACCTCCTGGCCCCGGCCGGTGAGGCTGATGATCCTGGTCTCTCGATCGCCATCATGCACACCAAAACCTGGGGCAGTATCAGCTGTAACCACATGCTACAGGCCAATCTGCTTGATGGCTTCACCGGCGGCGTGGGCACCGGACTGCATCTGTTCGTCGAGCCCAACAAGGCTATCGGCAGCAAGATGGTCGGCTACCTCGATATCCTGGTCAACACCAACACCGACGATATCGCCGGTGACTACCTGGGCATCGACCTGGGCCCCAACGTCGACTACAAGATCAATGGCAAGACGGTGCTCAACGTCGGTGTGAGCCTGGGTCTGGCCGGCGACGCCAAGCAGGCCGATCCGGGCATCAATGCCACGCTGATCTGGCTCTGCGCCAAGTAAGACGGCTCTAGAGCGAACAGGCGACACTGCAAGAAAAGAGCGCCCGGCCGAGGAAGGCCGGGCGCTTTCTGTTTTGCTGGACTAGTATTATTCCCGCACCAGCCGGGGTGTGCCGAAGCCGTCGTTGATCACGTAGGAGCGCGCCGGGATTTCGGCCCGGTCGGGGATGACCAGGTCGAGTTCGGAGCTGTTCTCGATGATGGTGCCGGCACCCACCCGCACCCCCTCTCCCAGGTACACCTTGCCGGGCCGCCGCTCGCCGCTTTTGATGGTGCCGATCACCGTGGCCGAGCCGATGCGGCAGCTGGCCCCCACCTCCACCAGGCCGTAGATCTCGGTGTTGGCGCCCACTACCGAGTGGTCGCCGATGCGCACCGGCCCAAAGAGCCCCGCGTCCGTGCCAATGGACACATAGTCGCCGATGATGGGATGGCGCTGCTGCACCTTCTCGCTCAGGCCGCCCATGGTGCAGGGCAGCAGGTGGCAACCCGAGCCGATGACCCCGGTCTGGCCGGTGGTGATGCCCCGGTGGGGGTGGTCGAGAAAGTTGGCGTCGCCGATGCGGGTTTCGGGGTGCAGGTCGGCCTGGTAATAGCGGCCACCCAGCTCGGAGATAGCCCGTGGCAGCAGGGGCACGGGCAGGCGTTCCAGCGAGGGGTTGCGTTCCACCGTGCCCGTCCGGGTGAGGGCGTGGCCGATGTCGTGATAAAAGAGCACCCGCCAGCCTGGGTAGGTACTCATCACCAGCTGCATCTGGTAGTCGAAAGCGAACTCCCAGCCCTGCTCCTTCATGAAGCGGCGATACAGGTCTAGGTCGCGATGGCGGATGGTCTCATCCAGCGGAGCGGCAAAGTCGATCTGGGCCAGTTGGTCAGGGCTGAGCCGGCAGGCATGAAGCAGGTAGGCGTCCCACACGGCCGGGTCGCGCAGGGAGGCGAAACGATTCCAGCGGGCCCGCTCCTTGAGCTGGGGTAACTCCCACAAGAGGGCAAAGGCCGTCAACAGGGCGCGTTCCTCCAGGC
Source organism: Gemmatimonas phototrophica (assembly GCA_945861755.1). GTDB lineage: Bacteria > Latescibacterota > UBA2968 > UBA8231 > UBA8231 > SICG01. The sequence goes on along the minus strand of CAMAVQ010000165.1, from coordinate 5,279 downwards.
CATTGCCCTCGCCGGCGGCCAGCAGGGACTGGGCGATCATGGCGTAGAGCTGGTCGGCAATCTCACCAAGGGCTTGGTCCAGCTCGTGTTTCTGGCAGTGGGGGTCGAGGGCGTTGTGGGAACCGGGAGCCACGCATTCGAGCAGGTTGCCCAGCAGGGTCTCGAGGATGTCGCGGTTGACAAAGCCCCTTCCAGAGCGCTGGGAGAGGATGGCGGGGTCCACTGGGTCGATGCGCAGGGCCGCCATCTCCTCGGGGGCATAGAGGGCCTGCAGTTGCTCCAGCAGCGGGCTCAGCAGGGCCCGCTTGCGTCTTTCGTAGGAAGAATCGAATAGGGTGCTCATGGCTTTTAGGATAGATATTTGGTCAGCCGATGGCAATCGGGCACTTTGGCCTCGCGGCGAACCAGATGAGCCAAGGCGTCTGCACTGGCCACCGCGGCTATCAGCGTGAGCTGCGGCATTTGTATCCCTGGCGGGCACTTTGCTCGCCGGTGGGAAGAGGCTATTTTATGCTCAACCTGATAGGAGGAAGTCTCAATGCATCCATTTGAAGATCTCGTCGTCCCGCCTGGGGCCGTGGGTATACACTGGTTCGGACAGAGCAGCTATGCGCTCAAGAATCAAGCCGGGACCATCGTGTTGGTGGATCCCTACTTTCCCCGCGACCGGCCGGCCACTCGTTTCGTGCACCACCGCTCGCCATTGTGGGAGGAGAGTCTGCGCCCCGATTTTGTCCTGCTGACCCACAACCACCGGGACCACACCTGGCCCGAATCCCTGCAGCGGATCTGGGCTGCCTTTCCGGAGGTGCCCTACTTTGGCCCGCACGAGAGCGAGCAGGAGATGCGCAAAGAGGGGATGGGCACGGCCCCTTTTACCATAGTGGCGGCGGGAGACCAGTTCCTGCTAGGGACCATGAAGGTCCACGCGGTATGGGCCAAGCCGCCCGGTGGGTTGCCCGAGGATAAAATCGAGCCACCCGATGTCACCCACCTGGGTTTTGTGCTGGACACCGGCCCGGTGCGGGTCTATATCTCGGGTGATCCGGTCCACACCTTTGCCGAGCACGAGTCACTGCTGGGGCCGGTGCGGGCGCTGCGGCCCGAGATCGGCATGCTCACCTGCCAACCGGGCGACGGGGAGTTTCCCTCGTTCGCCGGCTCGGCGGAGGTGGCGGTAAAAGTAGGGCTAAAGGCGGCGGTGCCGGCCCACTATTCCTGCTTTGCGTCGCGCGACTACAACCCACAGGAGTGGGCGGCGCATATGCCGGTTGGTGGACCGCAGCCGCTGATCATCGCCTATAACCAGTCGGTGATCTATACGCCCTAACCTATTTCAGCCATTTATCCCAGAAGGCGAAGGCTTCGGCTTGCATGGGCAGGTCGAATTTGTGGAGGCCCTGGTAGAAGCTGCAGGCGTAGTGGTCGGCGGCTTTGGCTTTGGCGTAGACTGCGGCTAGGGTGTGATCGGCCTCTTTCATCTCTTTGGGTGTGTAGAGGGTGTCCTGCCAGGTGTTGAGCACTAGGGTGGGCCGGGGCACCCTCAGGCCGAGGATCTCGGGGAAGTCGAGGTCTTTGGGCAAGAGCGGCAGATAGGTCATCCAGGTGTGGGTATGGCTTTTGTGGAGGAGGAAATCCCTCCAGGTGCTCATGAAGCCGGCGCAGACGGCAGCGCGGATGCGTTCGTCCAGGCCGGCCAGAAAGACCGTGCGCAGACCCCCGCCCGAGAGGCCGCCGCAGCCCACCCGTTCGGCGTCCACATCGGGGCGGTGGCATAGATAGTCGAGGGCGCGCTGGTCCTCGGTGAGAAAGACCCCCGGCCAGGTGGTGCCGGCGCAGAAGAGACTCTTGGCCACCACCGTCTCCTTGTCCGAGGCCCAACGGTTGTATTCGGCGATCTCGCGGGGAGATTCCGGGTTGCGCTCCTTTCTTCCTCCGTGCAGAGCATCTGGCACCTCCTGGTAACGAATCCGACGGCTGCCAAAAAGGAAGGTGTCGTGTACCAGCACGGCGTAGCCCTGGCGGGCCAGCTCATTGGCCCAGGCCACCCCGCCGTAGTAGTTCTGTCTATAGGGTCCCAGCAGAGGATGGGTGCGGCCGGGCAAGCGGGCAATCTTGCGCCAGCCAAAGTACTTGTTGCCGCCGTGGTCGTGTAGGGCCAGCACCGCTGGCAGCCGGCCCCTGGCCCCGGCGGGTTTGAGGAACACCGCCCGGGTGCGGGGCCCGCAGGGCAGTTGCCAGGACAACTCCTCGATGTGCAGTCCCTCGTGCAGGTGTTTCTGGTCCACCCGCACCTTGGGCGTCCCGCCCAGGTCGGGTTGAGCGAGTAGCTCCAGCACCCGATTCCTGGCTTTTGGCAGCCAGCCCGCCAGTGTCTTGAAGCGCTCCTGCCTGAAGGAGAGGGCGGGCAATTCGGCGGGCAAGAGGCCGGCGGCCCACGTCCCGTAAGATCCCAGCATATTCTGCGGCATTTGATCCTCCTCGGGCTATTGTGCGCAATCCGCGTCGAGCATATTATTCTGCGGCCTTTTACAACCGGGAAATACCGACATGCCAGAGATCAAAGTCAAGACCCACGCCGAAGGGGCGGTGCTGCCCCGCGAAGAACAGCTGGCGTGGAAGATCGCCGCCCTGGCCGCTGCCAATGGCCAGGCCGAGCCGGAAGTGATCGAGATGATCGGCAACCGGATCATCGACAACGCGGCCGTGGCCCTGGCCGCAATCAACCGCGAGCCGGTGCGCCATGCCCGGCTCTTGGCCCTGGGCTATCCCCATCCCCACAACAGCGGGGCGCGGCTCTTTGGCCTGCCCAATGAGCGCAGCTTTCACTGCGAGTGGGCGGCGCTGGCCAATGGGGTGGCGGTGCGCGAATTGGACATGCACGACACCTATCTGGCCGCCGACTATTCGCACCCGGCCGACAATATCCCCGGGGTGCTGGCCGTGGCCCAGCAGGCCGGCTGCGGCGGGCAGGAGCTGATGCTGGGGCTACTGACCGCGTACGAGACCCAGATGGCCCTGGTCAGCGGCATCTGCCTGCACGAACACAAGATCGACCACGTGGCCCACCTGGCCCCTGCGGTGGCCGCCGGCATCGGCACGATGCTGGGGCTGCCGGTCGAAGAGATCTTCCAGGCCGTCAACCAGAGTGTGCACCTGGCCTGTGCCACCCGCCAGTCGCGCAAGGGGGACATCACCTCGTGGAAGGCGTACGCTCCGGCCCAGGCCAACAAGATCGCCATCGAGGCGGTGTCGCGGGCCCGCCTGGGGGAGCGCTCGCCCTCGCCCATCTACGAGGGCCGCGATGCGGTGATCGCCTGGATGCTGGGCGGGCCCCAGGTCGAGTACACCGTGCCGCTGCCGGCCCCCGGCGAGCCGCTGCGGGCCATCCTGCGCTCCTACACCAAAGAACATTCCGCCGAGTACCAGGCCCAGGCCCTCATCGACATCGGAGCGGCGCTGCACACCCGCCGGCTCGACCTAGAGGCCGTGCAGGAAGTGATCATCCGCACCAGTCACCACACCCACTACGTCATCGGCACCGGGGCCAAAGACCCGCAGAAGATGGACCCCGACGCCTCGCGCGAGACCCTCGACCACAGCGTCATGTACATCCTGGCGGTGGCCTGGGAGGACGGGGCCTGGCACCACGCACATAGCTACACCTCGGAACGGGCCCACCGGCCCTCGACCGTACGCCTGTGGCACCAGATTCACACTGAGGAAGTGGAGGAGTGGACCCGGGCGTACCACGCCGTCAATCCAGATGAGAAGAAGTTCGGGGCCGAGGTGGTGGTGGTGATGAAGGACGGGACCCGGATCGCCGAGCGGCTGGACAACCCCAACGCCCACTACCTGGGCAGGAAGCCCTTCAGCCGGCCCGACTACGTGCGCAAGCTGCGCGTGTTGAGCGAGGAAGTGGCGGAGGAGCGTGAAGTCGAGCGCTTCGTGAAGCTGGTGGAACGCCTGCCCCAGCTCAGCCCGGCCGAGGTCAGGCAATTGAATCCAGTGGCGATGGCCGACAAAATCGAGGACGCCCACAGCGCGCGGGTGGGGTTGTTTTGAAAAGGAGGGGAGCAATGGATACCAAACGATTCGTTTTCTATCGAGAAGACGATATGTTCGTCGGCTGGCTGGAGGAGTATCCTGACTACAAAACGCAGGGCGAGACCCTTGAGGAATTGCAGGATAATCTCAGGGATATCTACCGCGAGTTGAGCAGTGGCGAAATTCCCTGTGTGCGCCAGACCGGGGAACTCACTGTCTGATGAAGCGGATCGACCTCATTCGTGCGATCGAGCAAATGGGGTGCGTATTTATCCGCCATGGCAGCCGCCACGACTGGTATCAGAACCCCGCGACCAAGGTTTCTCAGCCTGTCCCAAGGCACCGGGAGATCAAGGAGAGTCTGGCGAAACACATTCTCAAGATGTTGAGATGAGTGACAGGGTTCCGAAGGCGGGTGCTTGTCACCAGGAGAAAACCATGAAAAAAGCGAGAATCGGTTTCATCGGTGCCGGCTGGTGGGCCACCAGCAACCACATGCCGGTATTGGCGGCGAGGCAGGACGTGGAGCTGGTGGGTGTGTGCCGGCTGGGCCAGGCCGAATTGCGCCAGGTGCAGGAGCGCTTCGGCTTTAAGTACGCCACCGAAGACTACCGCGACCTACTGGAAAAATGCGAGTTGGACGGGGTGGTGGTGGCCTCGCCCCATACCCTGCACTTTGAACACGCCAGCGCCGCGCTGAAAAAAGGGCTACATGTGATGTGCGAAAAGCCCATGACCACCCGCGCCGATCACGCCCGCGAGTTGGTGCGGCTGGCCGGGGAAAAGGGCTTGCAGTTGCTGGTGCCCTATGGCTGGCAGTACAAGGCCTTCACCCAGCAGGCCAGAGAGTGGCTGGAGCAGGGGGCAGTGGGTCACATCGAACACGTGCTCTGCCACATGGCCTCGCCCCTGCGCGGCCTGCTCAGCGGTGCCGGCATGAAGGTGGCCGAGATCAGCGGCCAGTCCAGCGCCAACCTCTTTGATCCCGACCCCGCCACCTGGGCCGACCCGCAGGTGGCCGGCGGCGGGTACGGCCACGCGCAGCTCTCGCACGCCTCGGGGCTGATGTTCTGGATCAGCGGGTTGCGGGCGCAGACGGTGTATGGCAACATGAGTGCGCCGGGAGCGCAGGTGGAGCTGTACGACGCGCTCTCGGTGCGTTTCGAGAACGGGGCCATCGGCACGGTGAGCGGGGCCGGCACGGTGCCCACGGACCAGGGCTTTCAACTGGA
>CAMAVQ010000164.1 GCA_945861755.1 Gemmatimonas phototrophica | reverse complement strand
CTGCGTGGCATCGAAATGGTCAGGGAGAAGGTGGTGATCCGCAGCGATGGCAACATCTCCTTTAGCCTGGTGGAGAATGTCCGCGCTGCCGGCCTGACAGTGAGTGAAGTGGACGAGGGCTTGACCAACGAGTTGCGCCACTACCTGCGCGACCCCAAACTCGACATCGAGGTCTCTGAATATCACAGCAGGAATATCTCAGTACAGGGGGCGATCCTCTCGGTGAATACCGCCGCCGGGCAGAAGACCGGGCCGGGACGGTATGGACTCAAGGGCAAGCTCCGGGTTCTCGAGGCGATTCTTGAGGCCGGCGGCACCACGCCTGACGCCCAGTTGGACCGGGTGCAGTTGATCCGCGGGGATTTTTCCTATCGGCTGGATATCCAGCGCGTACTCAACACCGGAGATGCCAGCCAAAACGTGGTGCTCCAGGCCGACGATATTATCGTGGTGCCCGGCATCGCTCGCCAGAGCAAGAAGGTGGTCGTCCTCGGCGAGGTCCGCAATTCCAATGTCTACGTCTTCTCCGACGACGTCAGTTTTCTGGAGGCCATCGGTCAAGCCGGCGGGCTGACTGACTCGGCAATCAAGAACGATATCCGCGTCATTCGCTCAGTGGACGGGGTGCCACAGATGTTCACCATCAACTACGAGCAACTGGTCAAGGGGCAGGGGTTGGGCAAGAACATCCGTCTGGAGAGCAACGATGTGATCTATGCCTCGCGCAGTTTCATCGGCGACATGAACGATGCCATTGCCAAGATCAACCCGCTACTCGACCTGATGCTGCTGCCGGGGACCTACGGCAGCATTTACACCACCAGGGGCAGCCAGTGGATCAACAATGGGCCGCCTGCGGGCACCAGCTCGCCGGTCTTCACCCAGCCCCTGCCCGGAACCGGCAAGCTGGCGGTGCCGGCCGACTCGACCAGGCAGGGCCAGTGAGCCGATGCCGGTGCTGAAGGTGGTAGACAGCATTCTCGACACGGTGGGGGATACCCCGCTGATCGAACTGCGACGCCTGGCCCCTGAAGGGGGCAGCCAGCTCTTTGGCAAGCTGGAGTCGAGGAACCCGGCCGGCAGCATCAAGGACCGCATCGGCGTGGCGATGATCCGCGACGCCCAGGATCGCGGCGAACTGCAGCCGGGCATGACCATCGTCGAGCCCACCAGCGGCAACACCGGGATCGCCCTGGCGATGGCTGCCGCCGCCCTCGGGTATCAGCTGGTCCTGACCATGCCCGAGAGCATGAGCCTGGAGCGGCGGCAGGTGATGGCCAGCTACGGGGCCCGCATCGTGCTGACTCCGGCCCAAGACGATATGACCGGAGCCATCCGCAAGGCCGGAGAACTCAAGGCGAATGATCCGGCGGGGGTCTTCATGCCTCAGCAATTTGCCAACCCTGCCAACCCCGAAGCTCATCGGCGGACCACTGCCCGGGAGATTCTGGAGGCCACCGGGGGGCGCCTCGACGTTTTTGTGGCCGGCGTGGGAACAGGAGGAACGATCACCGGGGTAGGCCAGGTGCTCAAGGCCGAGGTGCCGGGCATCCGCATCGTGGCTGTGGAACCAGCTCGCTCACCGGTGCTTTCGGGAGGGAAACCGGGCTTACACGGCATCCAGGGGATCGGCGCCGGTTTTGTGCCTGCGGTGCTGGGGGGGGCCTTGATCGACGAGGTGGTGACCGTCGAAGACGAGGAGGCGTTCCATTTTACCCGCCGCCTGGCCCGCGAGGAGGGACTCCTGGTGGGCCCCTCCTCGGGGGCCAACGTGGTGGCGGCGCTGCGGGTGGCCCAGCAGCTGGGACCGGGCAAACGCCTGGTCACCATGCTCTGCGATACGGGGTTCCGCTACTTCAGCGTCGAAAGTCTCAAAGGTTAGCGGCTGGCGGCTTTGAGCTGACCCCAGCTGAGCGCTTCGACGGCGCTGACCAACACTCGTTGGAAGCGGGCGACCTCGCCTTCCTCGTCGGTGACGGCGAGCATATCGTTCTGGATTACATACGTGCCCTCCACATCCACCTCATCGGGGCCGAACTCCTCCTCCAGTTGGCCCTCGGCGCCGTCCGAGAATCCTGCGACGATCGTCGCTTCGAACGCCGGGTAATCCTCTGCCGGGATTTCCAGCTGCGTGGCCAGCTCCCCAGCCAGCTTGCGGGCCAGTTGATCGATAAACTCGCTAGGCTCAAGGCCATTCACCCGCATCTGGGAGTCCTGCCCATCCAGCTGCAGTCTCTGTTCATCGGCCTCCCAGATTCCGGTAACCGTCACCGCTACGGTCAGGGTATCGGGGAGGAGCGCCACCAGGATTTCTGCCAGGACTTCGTCGTCGAACTCGATGTCCGGCGACCCCGGAACCGTTGTGCTGGAGTCTGCCTGGGCTGAGCCGATGGTGCGCAGGAGCTTGCCGGCGCCCGCTGTCTGGTCCTGCCCCACCACCTCTTGGAAAAGTTGTGCTCCGCTGAGGACGGACTGGCCGGTCACCGCGAACAGGCCCCCGGTCTTGAACTCCAGATGGAGTACCGTGCCCGGCTCTTGGTCTTCAGGGGCCGGCTGAAATTCCCAGACGCCGATCAGTTTCTCCTGTTGCCCGAAGGCAGGCAGGGCGAGGGTGAACAGCAGCAGGACAAAAAAAGGAAGTGGCATCGGGGATCTCCTCGGTGAGTGAATGTTCAGGTCGCCATGGCGGTCATGGCAAGATCGTGCAGGTGGGGCCGCAGTGGTCCGAACTGGCTGTTGTTGCGGGTGGGATGGACCCGGTTGCTGAGCAATACCACGAAGCGCTCGCCCTCGGGATCCATCCAGATCGAGGTGCCAGTGAAGCCGGTGTGGCCAAAAGCACGGGGCGAAAAGTAACGACCACAGGTGGTGCCAGTGGAAGGCGTGTCCCAGCCCAGCGCGCGCGACGAGCCAGGGACCAGTTGCTGGCGGCGGATGAAGGCGGCGACGGTTTCGGCCTGCAGGAAAGAACTCCCGCCCGCCAGGCAGCGCAAGAACAGGCGCGCCAGGGCCTGCACCTCGCCGAGGGTGGAGAAGAGGCCGGCGTGGCCGGCCACCCCGCGCAGCAGGTAGCCGTTTTCGTCGTGGACCTGACCGCAGACCATCCGACCGCGCCAGGGGCAGTCCTCGGTGGCGGCAAAGGCGGTCTGCGGCAGCCGGGCCTGGGGCAGGGGGTCATCCAAATGGACGAAGAAGGTGCGCTGCAGCCCCAGGGGTGCAAAGAGCTGGGTTTCGCAGAGCCGGTCGAGGCGATCGCCTTCGAGCAGTTCGAGCAACTCGCCCAGCAGGATAAACCCCAGATCGCTGTACCTGGTTTCCGTGCCGGGCGCGCAGACCAGGGGGGTGTCCCTCACAGCGCGGAATACGGCCAGGCGCTGGGCCTGCGGGTCGGCTGGTTCGGGGGGAAGGTCGCGGTAGAAGGGGACATGGGCAGGCAGGCCGCCGGCATGGGCCAGGAGTTGCCGCAGGGTCAGGGCCGCCTTGTCGGGTGGATAATGGGAAGGCAGCAGCCGGTCCAGCGGGGCGTCGAGATCGAGGCCCACGGCCTCGCAGCGCCTCATGATCAGCAATGAGGTGGCTAACACTTTGGTGAGCGAGGCCAGGTCGAAGAGGGTCTGCTCCTGGATGGGCAGCGGCTGAGGCTGCAGGCTGGCCCACCCCAAAACCCGGGAGAAGTACAGGGTGTCCTCCCTGCCGCAGGCCAGGGCGACACCAGGGGTGAGGTGTTGGGCTGAGGCCTGTTCGAGGGCCTGTTCCAGTGCGGAGAAGTCGTTCATACGATAAAGGGCTCCCAGATTGACACCTGCGGGGAGGACGAGTATATTCACCACGAAATATAACAAGTTGCGCCATGTCGGCCTAGTGTTCCCCATCACCTGGCCTGCGTTGACCTCCATCCAGGCAGAGCGGTTTTCTCATGATGCAGATAGGCGACTTGGCGTCCAGGGTCAAGGTCACTACCCGCACCATACGTTATTACGAAGAGCTCGGTTTGATCGTTCCAGAGGAGCGGACCGAGGGTGGTTTCCGCCTCTATTCCGACGACCAGCTTCGCCGACTGCACATCGTGCAGAATCTCAAGGCCCTGGGCTTCGATCTGGAGCGCATTAGCGCCATCTTCAAACTCAAGGACCACGCTGACACCGGCGGTGACCTGGCCCAAGCGATGATTGCCTGCCTGGCCGAGCAGCAGGTCGAATTGGACCGCAAGATCGAATGTTATCAGCAGATGAAGGAGCGCAATAACCAGGCCATCGAGATTCTCAAGGAATGCCTGTGCTGCTCCATCCGCGTCCTGGAGCGGGACTGCCACCAATGCCAGGTGTACCAACGGCATCCCCAGGTACCCGACATGGTCGAGTGCGCCATTTACGAGGGATGCACCAAGAGCTGATCCCATCTTAACGTTTGCCAAAGGAGTAGGAGATCATTATGGTCACGGTCACTGATTCTGCAGCTGAGAAAATCCGCACCATGCTCGAAAGTCAGGGACACGCCGAATACGGGTTGCGCGTGGGGGTGGTCGGCGGCGGCTGTTCGGGCTTTCAGTACCGCCTTGCCTTTGAGACTGCCGCCGAAGACATGGATCAGATCATCGAAGTCAATGGCGTCCGGCTCTTCATCGACGCCAAGAGCTGCCTCTACCTGAACGGGGTCAGACTAGACTACATCGACGGCCTGATGGGTGCCGGCTTTAAGATCGAAAATCCCAATGCCCGCTCCACCTGCGGCTGCGGCGAGTCCTTTAGCGCCTGAGGTCCCCCGTCGGATGCTCGTCGCATGAGCGCGCCTCCTATCTACCTGGACAACCTCGCCACGACCCAGGTGGACCCTCGGGTGCTGGAAGCCATGCTTCCGTACTTTACCCGGCATTTCGGTAATCCTTCCAGCGCCACCCATACCTACGGCTGGACGGCTAAGGAGGCGGTGGCCCTGGCGCGAGCCCAGGTGGCGGCGTTGATCGGAGCAAGACCTCAGGAAATCCTTTTCACCAGCGGTGCCACCGAGGCCATTAACCTGGCCCTCAAAGGGGCGGCTGAATTCCACCGCGACCGGGGCAAGCACCTGATCACCTGTGCCATCGAGCACAAGGCAGTGCTCGACTGTTGCCGGCACTTGGAGGGTCGGGGATTCAGGGTGACCTTCCTGCCGGTGGACCGGTGGGGCCGTATCGATCTGGAACAGCTCGAGGCGGAGATCACGGAACAGACGATCCTGATCTCGCTGATGGCGGCCAACAACGAGATCGGCACCATCCAGCTCTTACCGGAGATCGGGGCCCTGGCCAGGAAGCGGGGGGTGTTGTGGCACTGCGATGCAGCCCAGGCAGTGGGCAAGATCCCGCTGGCAGTGGAAACGTTGGGTGTGGACTTGTTGTCGGTTTCCGGGCACAAATTGTATGGACCCAAGGGGGTGGGCGCGCTCTATGTGCGCCGGCAGCCTCGGGTCCGGCTCTTGGCCCAGCTCGATGGCGGGGGGCAGGAGCGCGGCCTGCGCGGCGGCACCCTGAATGTGCCCGGCATCGTCGGGCTGGGCCAGGCCTGTGAATTGGCCAGGCAGGAACTGGAGGCCGAAGCCCTGCGCCTGAATGCCCTGCGCCAGCAGCTCTGGCTGGGCATCACCGGTCCCTTGAGCGGGGTAGAGCTGAATGGCCATCCCAGCGCGCGCCTGCCGGGTAACCTGCATCTGAGTTTTGCCGGGGTGGACGGGGCTGAGTTGCTCTTGGCTCTGCCAGACTTGGCGTTGTCATCCGGATCGGCCTGCACCTCGGGCAGTGCTGAACCTTCACATGTGCTCAAGGCCATCGGCCAGCAGGCCCCGGCTTCGCTGCGTTTTGGTCTGGGGCGTTTCAACACCGACACCGAGATCGCGACGGCCGTGGTGCAGGTCGTCGCCGCAGTGGGCCGCCTGCGCGGCCAAGCCGGAGACCACCCCGGCTTTCACCACCAGCCGGGGTAGACCGGAAGTGATAAAGGAGGGAGCGATCCATGAGTCTGAGCAAGAGCCAACTGTTGAAAAAGGTCAAGCAGGAGATCGTCGAGGTCGCTGCCGACCAGGTCCATCGCGATCTCCAGGCGGGCAAGCCGCTGCGCCTGGTGGATGTGCGCGAACGCGAGGAAGTGTTGGACGGCTATATCGCGGGGGCGGCGCTGATTCCGCGCGGCTTTCTCGAACTCAACATCGAGGACGAAGTGAGCACTGACCGCGACACCCCGATTGTGCTCTACTGCGCCGGCGGCAATCGCTCGGCGTTGGCGGCCCGCGACCTGAAGCAGATGGGTTATACCAAAGTTAGCTCGATGATCGGCGGCTTCAAGGGCTGGAAGGACGCCGGCTTACCCATCGAGCAGGACGGCCTGCTTTCCGAGGACGATATGCGGCGTTACTCCCGCCACATCCTCCTGCCTGAGGTCGGGGAGAAGGGCCAGCAGAAATTACTCAAGGGCAAGGTGCTCCTGGTCGGTTCGGGGGGGCTGGGCTGCCCCACCGCCCTTTACCTGGCCGCCGCTGGGGTCGGTACCATCGGTTTGGTCGACGCCGATGTGGTGGACAAGAGCAATTTGCAGCGCCAGGTGCTCTTCGGCGAATCGGATGTGGGCCGGCCCAAGGTCGAGGCGGCAAAGTCGCGGCTGCTCGACCTCAACCCGGGCGTCAAGATCCAGACCCATTATGAACTGCTCACCTCCGACAACGCCATGGAGATGATCGCTGGCTACGACATTATCGTCAACGGCTGCGACAACTTCCCCACCCGCTATCTGGTGAACGACGCGGCGGTGTTTGCGCGCAAGCCGGTGGTCGACGGCAGCATCTTCCGTTTCGAGGGACAGGCCACCGTCTATATGTCGAGTGAGGGAGGCCCCTGCTATCGCTGCCTGTATCCCGAACCGCCTCCTCCTGGCGAGGTGCCCAGTTGCTCGGAGGGCGGGGTGTTAGGCGTGTTGCCCGGCATCGTTGGGCTGATCCAGGCCACTGAGGCCATCAAGCTGATCCTAGGCCAGGGGCGGCCCTTGGTTGGGCGCATGTTGGTCTACGATGCCCTCGACATGAAGTTTCGCGAGCTGAAGCTGCGCCGCAATGCCCAGTGCCCGGTTTGCGGTGACCAGCCTACGATTACCGAACTAATCGATTACGAGCAATTCTGCGGGCTGCCTTCACACCGCGAGGCTGCGGGTTAAGAGCAGGGCGCGATCATCTGGACTGGACGCTGTCCCCCGGACAGCGTCTATTTTATTGTCATCGAGAGGCCATATGGAGACCAGGGAGAGGGAAACACTGCCGGACTTGCTGCTGAAACTCGAAGAACCGGCCGTGCAGGACCCGGTGCTCGACTGGGAGGCGGTGTTCGGCAACTGCCAGCCGGTCGAGATCGAGATCGGGGTCGGCAAAGGCCGCTACATCATCGCTGCCGCCCAGGCCCAACCCCAGATCAACTTCATCGGCATCGAATGGGCATCCAAGTACTTGCGCCTCGCCCTGGATCGCGGCCAGAAGCGCCGGCTGACCAACTTGCGCCTGGTGCGCGCCGATGCCCGGGAATTCATCGAGTTTTTCGTCCCGGCCGCTGCGGTGCGTGTTTTTCACCTGTATTTTCCCGATCCCTGGCCCAAAAAGAGGCACCATAAACGCCGGCTCTTCAACGCCTCCTTCCTAGATGAAGTGGCCCGCACCCTGGAACCGGGTGGTCGGCTGCGGCTGGCCAC
>CAMAVQ010000163.1 GCA_945861755.1 Gemmatimonas phototrophica | reverse complement strand
TTCAGGCGCAGGTCCTGGCAGTATATGACACCCTGGGCCTGGACCTGGCCACGCAGAAGGACCAGGTCATGCGAGCCCTTTCAGCGCAGTTCCCCAAGAAACTGATGCGCAAGGTCTATGCGCTGCTCCAGCTGGAACGCCAGTAGCGGACATGCGAGGATTTCAGCATGAGGATGAGCACATGCTGAGACATAACCGGGTCTCCTCGGTAGACTTGCTGAGAGAGTATACCATGGCCTGAGAGCATCGGTAAACGCGGTCCGCCTGAGTCCTGCTGGCTCAGGGTCAGGCATGCTGGAGTTCCAGGCGCACCCGGAAGCCCAGCCCCGAAAGGATGGCCAGCAGCTTGTCCAGCCGCGGTTGGCTCTTGCTGGCGAGCACCCGATACAGGTGTTCGCGGTTGATACCGGCGCGCCGGGCAAGTTCGCCCACGCTGCCTTGCGCTTTTGCCACGTCTCGCAGCGCCAGCAGCAACCCCCCGGTTTGGCCGGAATCCTCATACTCCTGCAGCGCGGCTTCCAGATAGGCCTGCGCTTCCTCAGGGTCTTTGAGTGCTTCAATGAGGTTGTCCTCGTAACTGGCCGTGAGCTGGAGCAGCTTTTTGTTACCCATGACTACGTCTCCTCAGGTCCTGCCAGTATTTCCTGGCCTTTTGGGGATAGAGTCGATCACTCTCCGCGTTGGACTGGGCGAAAAACAGCCTTCCGACTCCATACCCCTTGACTATATCCTCCCTCCTTGAACGCACACAGGGAAATCGCCGCCTGTGGATTGAGTTTGAAGTGAGCCGCGCAGATCCCGTAGCCAACCACGCGAAATTTGCTACCTCTCACTTGTTCCAGCCTCAGGCGAATGGGGATGTGTTTGTCGCCATGGTCAGCGCGCATGTCTCGCGGGGTCGGAGAAATCTAGCCGCACATACCATTCTGCTGATGCGGCATTTGGGTATGAACGCTTTCCAGACGGTGTTGCTGCCCCATCTCGACGGTGAATCAATCAAGCGCCTGAACCATCTGGAAAGCGGCGCTCTGGAAAACCAGCATCTTCCTGTGAATGCGGAGATCGAACGTGCCCTGGCTGTTAGCGAACCGCTAGGTCAAAAAGCAGGACACCGCATCTTTTTCGCGGGGGATTGGCTGGACGTGTGGACCAATGTATATCGCTGGAACAGCTCGTTGCTTGTTGAGGAGATGCGCCTTTTATGGGGGCGGCGGACTATCAAATACTTTGTCTTTGACCCAGGGACGAAGTTGCTTGCGCCATCCAAGTTTTGCGCTTTTCTGCAAGTGCCGGCTTCAGGAGTGAAAGCAGACCGGGTGGGGAGGAAGCAGGTCGCTGGTCCACGAGTTCAGCACTGGGGATGGGGATGACGATACCGTTCTACGTGCAACTGGATGAGAACGAAACGCGGTTTGACGGAGCGGTTGCCCGACAGCACCTGACAGAACGCCTGGCCATGCGTCTGTGTACTCCGGATGACTCGCCCGATGTAGCACAATGTTTCGCAGAATGGCTTTCGCGGTGGGACAGTTGTGTGCGGGTCCATCCCCAGGGTCCTGTTTTTCTGGTGCCCCCAGGGGGAGGACGTCAATAAGGCAGCGAGATAGGTGAAGCCAGGTGTACTATAGCGAGTGATCGCTGGTTGCCTCAACGGAGGAGCTGGCTTTCTGTAAATCAAAAAGCGCCGAGGGTTACCTACAAACCCTCAGCGCTCGTTTTGTCATTGGAGCCGTCTTTGGGACTTGAACCCAAAACCTTCTGATTACAAGTCAGATGCTCTACCAATTGAGCTAAGACGGCCAATTTCGGCAGTCAAAAAGACTAACCCCCCCTCTGAACCCTGTCAAGCCAACTCAGCTCTTCAGCCCAAAGCGCTCAGCCGCCACTCGGCGGGCCAGTTCGCCGCGGCTGAGGGGCTCGGTGGGGACCTCCATGCCGGCCCGCTGGCAGACCTGTTGGGTTTCCTCGGCAGTGGCCGGGGCATCGGGCTCAAAGCGCAGGTGGGCGGGGTTTCCGGGCCAGGTGCCGGTCAGGGCCAGGAACTGGGAAGCGACCCAGGCCGGATGGCCGGCAGGCAGGTCCTCGTACCAATAGAGCGGGACGCCCTGTTGCAGGAGCTGCTGCTGGAAGGCGCGCAGCAACTTGGGCTGGGAAAAGAGGGCGGCGGGTCGCTGCTGGTGGGCCAGGCAGAAGGCGGCCAGCAGCCCGGCGCTCTCGCCGATGTTCCATTCGACCGGATGGAGCCGGTAGCAGCCGTTGGTCATGTGGGTGACGCCCAGGTTTTTGCAGGCCGGCAGCAGGTTGCTCAACTGCTGGGGGATCAGGGCGCCCAGGGGGATCTGGAAGGGTTTGGCCGGGCCGGTGGCGGCGGTGTCCTCTGGCACGCCGTGGATGTCGATGGGGTACAGGCCCAGGCCGGTGCTATCGACGAAGAATTCGGCCCGCGCACCCGGCTGGTACTCGGCGGAGACGTCCTGCTCGCACACGGTGCGCAGGGCCTGGATGCGGCGCGACTCGCGGATATAGGGGTACTGGGAGAGCCCATCGGCGGTGCCCAACACATCGCGGCGCAGGCGCAGGCCCGGATACCCTCGTCCCTGGCCGTCGTCGCGGGGCACCTCGGTCTGTAGCCAGTAGAGCAGGCCCAGGCTCAGATTCTTGGCTCCCTCGATGAGGCGGGCCTGCTCGGTGGGGGAGGCGTCGATGAGGTTGCCGCCCCGGTAGTCGTTGCCGGGCCAGTTGATCATCGCCAGATCGCCGGGGAATTGGCCGGGCTCGAAGAGGTGGGTGGCCACCAGGCGGCGGTAGGTCCAAAAGGCGCCGGGCAACTCGGGGGCCGGCTCGAAAACCTTGTAGGTCAAGTCGCATTCGCCATAGCGCAGGGTCAGGGTGTAGGGCTGGTGGTCGCGGTTGTATTCGTAGTCGGGGGGCTTGGGGATGGTGTGGTCTTCTCCCGGTCGGTAGTCCACCACAAAAGGCATGGTGAAGGACTGGACCAGGTGAGGGGCCGGCCCGTCGCTGCGGGCGTGGGGCTCGCCGGTCTGTGCCTGCGATTCGGCACCGCTGAGGTAGGGGATACCTAGCAAGGGCAGCAGGTCGCCCAGTTCGGTGGCGTCGAGCACGTAGGCCGGATGGAAGCGCAGTTGGCGGTCGAATTCGGGCTGGTCCACGGTGACTGAGCAGATCTGGTCTGCCTCCACCTGTGCCCCGACAATCCGCGTGTGGTAAAAAATCTGCAGGTGCCTGGCCTCTACCTCGGGGACGAGCATCTGCAATAGGGCGCCCAGGCCGGCCTGGGGCTCAAAGCAGAGTCGGCTCACCCAGCCAGCCCCGGGGTTGAGGTGTGGGGCTGCCTGCGCCTCGGCGCTGAGGCGGTAGTTGTCGTGATAATAGGCGCGGATGCGCTGGCGGAACTCGCTATAGGAGGCCGTGCCGCCGAAGGACTCGATATAGCGATGCTCGTCGAGGGCTGAAACTCCTTGGGAGGTGCACTGGCCGCCGAGCCAGTGGTTTTCCTCAGTAAGGCAGACCTGGTAACCCATCCGGGCGGCGGCCAGGGCTGCGGCGCAGCCGCCCATGCCGCCGCCCAGCACCAGGATGTCGCAGGACACGTCCTTCAGGTGCATTTTTCGCGCCTTTCTGCGTGCGGGCAGGGAAAAAAGTACCGCTGATCAACGCTGTTGCCTACTCAATTTCCTCTGGGATGCCACGGCATGCCTTTTGCCAGGATAGAACAGCATAACTCGCAGCGGAAGTCGTTGAGGGGCCGGCAACACGGATCTTTCTCAAAAAAAGGCCGTCCGTCCGTCCCCGTCAATGAAAACTATAGGATTGCGGGAACCTACCGATATCTGCTAGCGAGGACGAGAGAGGAAGAACATGCGCAAAGCAGCTTTCATCGGTCAGTGGTTGGTCCGCCATCGTGTCCCAGTGGTGCTGGGACTACTCTTACTGTTTGCCCTGCTGCTCAGGGTCCGCGGGATCGATCACGGGTACCCCGATTATGTGGGCACCGACGAGCGGCTGATCGTCAAGGAGGTGGTGCATTTCTTCGACGACAGTACGCTGCGCCCGGGGCACTACAATTATCCGGCTTTCTATTCTTATCTGTACGCCGGAGCCCTGTATGTGTGCCGCGCTCTGGGTGGACTCGACAGCGTGGCCGGCCTGCACCTGCCCATGGGTTTTGCCCTCACCCTTAACATCGTGCTTTTCGCCCTGGTGGGCCGCTGGCTGAGCCTGCTGGCCGGGGTGGCACTGGTGGGTCTGACCTACCTGCTGGGATGCCGCGCCTACGACCGCCGGGTGGGGTTGGGCGGCGCCCTCTTTGCCGCCTGCTCCACCACCTTGATCGGCTATGGGCGTGTTGCCCTGCCCGAGATGACCATGGCCCTGTTGGCCACGGCCGCCTGTTATTGCTGGGTGGACATCGCCCAGCGGGGCCGACGCCTCAGCTACTTGCTGGGCGGCCTGCTGGCCGGACTGGCCGTGTCGACCAAATACAACGCCGGGTTGGTGTTGGCAGGACTGGTGGTGGCCCATGTACTGCGCTGGCGGAAGGAGCGGGGAAGAGGGGGGAAGATCCACCTGGATCTGCTGCTGGCCGGCGGGGTGTCTCTGCTGGCTTTTTTGGCCGGCTCCCCGTACTGGGTGCTTTCCTTCGGGGAGTACTATCAGGCGCTGCTCAATGTCCAGTCCAACACCCAATTCACCCTCACCCAGACCTCCTGGCCCTGGCTGATCCTGCTCAAGAGTTTGTGGACGGGTGAACTAGCCTGGGGCGTGGTGGTCACTTTGGGATGCGTGTATGCCCTGTGGCGGCGCCAGGCGGCCGACTGGGTGCTGCTGGCCGTGCTGGTGCCGGGCTTTCTCTACGTGGGCTCCTGGCCCAAGACCAGCATCCACTACCTGATTTTCCTGGCGCCCTTGGCCGGGTTGCTGGGCGCCCGGTTGGTGCTGGACCATCTGCGGGACCAGCGGGCGGTCTGGGGATTGGCTTTGCTAGCGCTCATCTCCCTGCCCAACACCTGGAGGGAAGTGGAACAGGGGCAGATCTTGGGACATGGGGACGTCAATCTCAAGGCGGCCCGTTGGATCGAGACCCATATCCCCAATGGCGCGGTGATCGGTGGCTACTGGCTCTCCTACCTGCCGCCGCTCAAGGGGCTTAAACAGCAGGAAAAACTGCAGAGCCTGATGGATGAACACCAGGATGACCCCCAGGTGGTGCAGGCACTGCGCGATCTGGAGGGGCAGAGCCGTTTCTACCGCTGTATGCGCCTGCACTACTTTGCCGAAGACCCGGTGGTCCCGCCCGAGTACCGGGAATGTGTAGATCTTCAAGACCCCAAGACCCGGCGGATCTTCACCAATGTCTGGCTCACCTACGACGAGATCAGGCATCTGGGGGTGGAGTACGTGCTACTCTCCAATGCGGCGTACGGTCGCTTCTTCACTGGAGAGGTGCCGCCGGTCGGCACGCCGGCCCATTATTTCTACACCCGGAGCCGGGATTTTGTCAGCCAGTTCTTCGAAGGGTCTTCCAGCCATTATGAACTGGTGGCCGATTTCGCCGACGACCAGGGGCAGCGCGTCAGCCTGCTCCGGGTCCTGCCAGGCACCCAGGTGGCAGCCCACCTTGGTACCGGCGGAACAGGAGAGTTCCAGCGCTTCTGAGTGCGCCTCCATACCCTCGCGCCGATCCCTACCGCATCCCCTGACTGGCCTTGCCCTTTGGGGAGATTATCTTTAAGCTAACACCATTCTCCCTGCGGGATATGAGATGACGAAATTTATAGTCCTTGGCGCCTGGTGTCTGTGGTGCCTCAGTTGCGCCCCCCTTGCCATGCCCCAAGGTCAGTCGGCGCCGGCCGCTGCCGTGGCCGACACGGCCGCCGCCGAGACCGCGGCTTCCGCTCTAGATCACTACCTCCACCTCAAAGGTCTCCTGGTCGACAACACTGGAATGGCCCGGCCGTACATCGCGGTCTTGCCTTTTACCGACGAGTCGGGTTTTCGCCAGGGGGTCTGGGACGTGGAGCGCGATATGGCCCGCCTGTTGAGCGCCAAGATGTCCATCCAGCCCGAATGGCACGCCGTGCCCTATGAGGCGGTGGCCAAGGTGGTGGGCAAGTCGCGCAAGATCAAGAAGGACCAGGCGCTGCTGGCCGGCCGGAGACTGGAGGCCGATTTTGTCATCATGGCCAGACTGATCGACTACGACCTGCGCCGGCTCTCGGTGGGCGACCCGATGCTGGGCGGGTACAAGTCGTACTCGGGGGTGGCCGAGATCGAGTTACGGGTGCTGCGGGTACACGACGAGAGTGAGTTCGACCTGCTGCACACCCGCAAGGAGATCATCGATCGGGATCTGGGCCTGGATCTGCTGGGCAAGCCGCGCAACCAGGACCTCCAGTTCGTGAACCTGGCCAAGATTCCCTTCGGTTCCACCGATTTCGATTCCACCGCCATCGGTGAGGCCACCCAGGATGCCATGGGCGAGCTGGTCAACAAACTCATCGAGATGATCAAGCCCAGCGGCTTGCACCTAGAGGGTGAGTTGGCCCAGATCCTCTCAGTCTACGGCGATGAGATCTACATCAATATCGGCAGCGAGAACGGCCTGCACAGCGGGTACCGTTTCGGCGTCTTTCCGGCGGCGGAGCGGTCTTCGGCGGAGATGTTGAACGTCCTGAAGCGGGTTGCGTTGGTGGAGGTCAAGGAGGTTATCGGCGCCCGCCTGTCCAGTGTGACGGTGCTGGAGGGCAAGGAGTGGATCAAGGTGGGCGACCGGCTGCAGTTGATCCAGGACGAAGAAGAATCCACTGACCCACCGCAAGAGAAGGAGAAGGCACAGTGAAAGGCGTGGTCAAATTTTCTCGGGGCAGCGGCTTTGTGGAGTTGCGCGACGTGGATGAGGCGCCGCCCTGGCCCAATCAGGTCAAGGTGCAGGTCAAGGCCAGCGGCATCTGCGGCTCTGATCTGCACATCTACCACGACACCATCAACTACAACATCCGCACCCCGGTGATCATCGGCCACGAGTTCAGCGGGGTGGTGGTGGAGAAGGGCGCCCAGGTGGGGGACGAGGTGGCCATCGGCGACCGGGTCACCGGCGAGCCGAGTGTGTACATCTGTGGCAAATGCGACTACTGCCTCAGCGAGCATTACAACCTCTGCGCCGAACGCAAGGTGATGGGCTACTGGCACGACGGCAGTTTCGCCCCGTATGTCAACGCCACCTTCATCCACAAGCTGCCCGAAAATGTCAGTTTCGAAGCTGGGGCGGTCACCGAGCTACTGGCCTGCTGTGTGCATTCGGTCATCGAGCAGGCTGGGGTCACGGCCGGGGATTTTGTCGCCATTACCGGCCCCGGGCCAGTGGGGCTTTTTTCTGCGCTGGTGGCCAAGGCCGAGGGGGGGACGGTGATGTTGTGCGGCACCTCCAGGGACCAGCAGCGCCTGAAGCTCGCCCTGGAACTGGGCATCGACCACGCCATCAACATCGAGGAGCACGACCCAGTGCAGCGGGTGCAGGAACTGACCGGAGGGTACGGCGCTGATGTGGTGGTGGAATGCGCTGGGGTGGCCCCGGCTATCGACCTGGCCCTCAAACTGGTGCGCAAGCGGGGGAAGATCTCCCAGATGGGCTTGCCCGGCAAACCGGTGACGGTGGATTTCGAGAAGGTGGCGTACAAGGAACTACAAGTAAGCGGCGGGGTTGGGCAGCGCCGGCCGGCCTGGAAACGGGCACTTAAGCTGATGGAACTGGGCCTGATCCAGAACGAGAAGTTGATCTCCCACGAGCTGCCCCTTGCCGAATGGCACC
>CAMAVQ010000162.1 GCA_945861755.1 Gemmatimonas phototrophica | reverse complement strand
ACCAATGCCAAACGCGAGCCGCCCCTGGATGCCGCGCATCTCGAAACCTGCTTCCGCATCGCTGCGGAGTTGGGTTTCCAGTCGATTTCCTACGAGGAATTGGCGGCCTGGCGGGCTGGGCAGGCGACCTTGCCCGAGCGGCCCATCATGTTCGATTTTGACCACCCGGTGAAAACCATCCTCGACGAACTCGTTCCGATCATGGAAAGGCATGGGTATCGCGGCAACCTCTTCATCAACACCAAGCCGCTGGAGGATATGTACGCCGAGGGCCTGCCTGAGGTCCAGCTGCGCCAGTGGATGACCTGGGAGGAGATCCAGGGGTTGATGGCCGCCGGCTGGCATATGGGCGCCCACACCCACTCCCACCCCAACCTGTCTAAGCTGAGTGTGGAGGACCCCAGCGGCGCGCAGGTGCGCGCGGAGTTGGCAAAGTGCGACGAGATCCTCCACCAGTACCTGGGCATCCAGCCGCAGGACTTCGCCTTCACCGGCACTTCGTGGAGCAGTGCCGCCGAAACAGAGGTGAAGCAGCGCTACCGCTTTGGCCGGCTCTGGATCGTCGGGGCTATGCACGAGGCGGACGGCCAGCCCATCCGCTACGCCGATTTGGTGGGGGTGGCGGGCGCTGACGAGCAGGACGGCGGGCCGCCGGCTGCGGCGCGTTATATCACCGAGGAGTCGAATCCGTATCGGCTGCCTTCGATGGAGCTGGAACGCCTGATCTATGACCACAGCGCCTTTCGCCAGTACCTCGAAGGCGCGCCTTAGCGCCGGCTAACACCGGCATTGCAACCCAGCTTCCCAGGAGAAATGGTGAGGAGATGACCGAACACGAACGCTATCTATTTGACCTGCGCGGGTACCTGGTGGTGGAGAACGCGCTCAGCCCCGAGGAGGTGCAGGCGGCCAATGCCGCCCTCGACCAGCACTGGGACCAGGTGAAGCCCCGGGCCCGCGAGTCCTCGCTGTCCGGCAGCTCGGAGGCGCTGCGGGGGGAGAAGGGCCGGCTGGAGGCCGGCCTCCAGCTGCTGCGCCTGGCAAAGCCCTGGTGCGAGCCTTTCCGCCAGATGCTGGCCCATCCCCGCATCGTCCCGTACCTGCACGAGCTGATCGGCACCGGTTTCCGCCTGGACCACGGCCCCGGCCTGATCGCCATGGAGCAGGGCTGCGAGGGCCACGTGTTGCACGGGGGCGGTACTCCGCACGACGCTTCGCAGAGTTATGTGTACAAAGACGGGCGCATGTACAACGGCCTGACCGTAGTCTCGTGGCAGCTGACCGAGGTGCGCCCGGGCGACGGAGGCTTTTGCTGCATCCCGGGCAGCCACAAAGCCAATGTGGTCTGTCCCCAGGACATCAAGCTGTGGGAGGCGCACCGCGACTGCGTGGTGCAGGTGGCGGCCCCGGCGGGTTCGGCAGTCATCTTCACCGAGGCCCTCACCCACGGCACCCTGCCCTGGCGCGGCCAAGGGCAGCGCCGTTCCATTCTTTACAAACTTTCGCCCGGCTTCCTGGCCTGGGGCGGGGTGCCTGCCTTTCCCCAGGACTTCCTCGACGAACTCACCCCCAACCAGCGGGCGTTGCTGACCCCGCCCTACCGGCCCAATCGCCCAGTAGTGGAGATCTGACCCCTATGGAGGTTTACCGATGAAAAAGGTCCTGTTGTTGATCAACCCGTCTGGCGGGGTGTTTGCGGATTTCGCCGCGATGTTCACCCGGATCGTGGAGGCTTCTGGCCAGTTTCAGTTGGAGGTCACCCATGATCGGGCCCGTCTGGAGAACCTGTCCGAGTTCGATGCCGTCGCTCTGTACATCGGCGGCGGGGAAATGACCCCGGCCCAGGAAAAGGGGATCACCGGTTTTGTGCGTAAGGGTGGCGGCTTGCTGGGGGTACACGGGGCCAACGCCGGCCTGGCCCAGTACCAAGAGTACACCGAGATGATCGGCTCGGAGTTCATCGGCCACGATCCGCTGGCCCTCTTCGAGGTGGAGACGGTGGCCGACATCGACGACATCCTGCCGCGCCTCAGCAAGACCTTCCGCATCGCTGACGAATGCTACAATATGAAGATCCACACCGAGGCGCCGCTGCGGTACTTTCAGCACGGGCACTGGCGTTTGGATCACAAGCCGCTGGGGTACGTGCGGGACTACGGGGAGGGTCTGGTGTGTTACACCGCGCTGGGCCACGACAAACGGGCCTTCGCCAACCCCGACTTCCAAGACCAGTTGCTCAAAGGGCTGCGCTACGTGTGCCGGATGAAAGACGCCGGCACCATCCGCATCGGCCTGGTGGGGTACGGTCCGCTCTTCAACATGGGCAAACACCACAGCGAGCAGATCGCGAAGACCTATGGCTTTACCCTGGCTGCGGTATGCGACAAGGACCCGCGCCGCCTCGAAGCCGCCAAACAGGAACAGGGGGATCATCTCGCCACCTTCACGGATAGCGGGGAGATGATCCGCAGTGGCCTCATCGATCTAGCTATCGTCATTGTGCCGCACGTGTACCACGCCCCGGTGGCCAAGCCCTTTCTGGAGGCGGGGATTCATGTGATCACCGAGAAGCCCTTCACCGTGCAGGTCTCCGACGCCGACGAACTCATCACCCTGGCCAAAGCAAAGGGGGTGATGGTGTCGGTGTACCACAACCGGCACTGGGACCCCGACATCACTTCGCTGCGCCAGATCGTCGAGTCCGGGGTGATCGGCGACCTGTACTCCATCGAGTGCAACATGGTGGGCTATGGGTACCCCGGTCAGGCCTGGCGCTCGCAGAAGGAGATTTCTGGCGGCATGCTCTACGATATGGGGGCACATCAGTTCGAGAAGATCCTCCAGCTGGTGCCGCAAAAGGACGGGCGTGGGAACCGCATCAACAAGAAGGCCACCCTGTACGGCAATTTCTTCAAACGGATATGGCAGAGTGTCTCCAACGAGGACTTCTGTCGCGCCTATGTCCGTTTCGACTCCGGGCTGGAGGCGCAACTGCTCCAGTCGAATATACACGCCTCCCCGCGCCCGCTGTGGACGGTGCAGGGCACCAAAGGCTCGGTGGTGATGGATGGATGGGATGGGGCGGCTACGGTCTCGGTTCCCGGAGAGGACGGCCGCATCACCACCTCGCAGGTGCCGTCGCAGCAGGTGCCGAGTGTGCAGAACAAAGACCGCTGGGGAGGGTACTACAAGAACGTGGCCGACCATCTGCTGGCCGGCCTGCCGCTGATCATCACTGGGGAATGGGCCAAAGGCCCCATCCAGTGTATCGAGGGGTGTGAGACCGCGGCGCGGGAAAATCGATTGGTGGAGATCGAGCTGGGGTATTGAAAGAAAGAGGCGGCCAGCCTTTCGCTGAACCGCCTGGGTAGAAACAGCGAGGGGCCAGGTCCACCGGGGACCTGGCCCCTGTTCTTGTTTTAGTCCGCCAGTTTACTTGACCAGCGCCATCCTGCGGGTGAGCAATTGCCCGCCGAACTCCAGGGTGTAGACATAGGCGCCGGCCGCCAGGGGGCCGGCCTGGAAGGATAGATCGTACGGGCGGCTGGCTTCGGCCACGCCGTCGAAGAGCAGGGCGACCTGCTGGCCCAACACATTGTACACGCGCACCGTGGCGCGGCCTGTAGCTGGCAAGGTGAAGCCGATCCGGGTGCTCGGGTTGAAGGGGTTGGGGTAATTGTTCGAGAGGGTGAGGGTCTGCGGCAAAACCGTTGGGTCTTCCTCCACGGCGGTGGTTGGGCCTGGAGAGAGGACCAGATTGACCTCCAGGTGCCCCCCGTTTAAGGCGATGGCCTCCGCCTGGGAGAAGGCCGGCACATTGCCGTTGTAGGTCCCCTCCCAACCCAGCTTGCTGGCGTACACGCGGTACGCGCCAGGGGCTACCCCCGACAACTCGAAGCTGCCGTCGGCCCCTGTCTGTCCGTATGCGGCCGGCTGTGCCGTCTCTTCGAGCAGGTACACGGTTGCGCCCTCGACGGCCGCTCCCTCCGGGGTGGTCACCTTGCCGTACACCGCCGCCGGGCTGGCGCTGGGACTGGCCGTGCCGCCATCGGCCTCGGCGGTTCGCCAGAAGTAGGCGGGGGCCAGCACAAAGTCAATGCCGGCGGCTGGCTGCTGGCCGTCGACGTGGACCGGCTTGGCCTGGTCGGGCGCATAGGTGGCGTCGAAGTACACGCCGATGCAGCCGGGCGCAAAGCTCATCACCACATAGTCGCCGGGGGCCAGACCGCGAATTGTATAGGTCCCATCTGGTGCGGTGATCGCGGTGTAGCGCGTCTCGGTGGCCGCTTCGTCAGCTGCCAGTGGGAAGGCGAGGACGATGGCGATGTCGGGGGCGATGGCACCGGGCTCGTCGCCCTTGGCGCTGTCGGCCATCTCGCCGCCGGGCGGCACGTGGGCGTCCCACGGCGGCATCGGTGCCTGGGAGGATAGGGGCCGGGGACCGCCGTAGTTGATGGTCACGGTGCCGGTGATGATCCCTTCGCCATCGTGGCGCTGGGACAGGGCCACGATGCGGGTGATGACCTGGCCGCCGACAACCTCGATCGGCGATCCGGGCCTATTGGTGTCCAGACCGGCGTACTGGGCCGAGGCCCCGTCGGCATACACCGAAAGCGAGTACTGGCCCTCGGGGACGTAGGTCAGTTCGAAGCGGCCCTTCTCGTCGGTGACGGCGTGCGAGGAGAAGAAACGGAAGGGCGCGTCCACGAGGTAGTTTCTCTTGACCGGCGAAAGCTCGACGTAGGCGCGCACCTGGGGAGCGCCCGTGGAGGCGTCTGTAACCGTGCCGTTGACGGTGCCGTAAAGCGGGCGCACCGTGAGGTGGAAGTCCATGGCGGTGCGGACCTCCCCGTCGGCCAGTAGCACGGGCGTAGCGGTCTCGGGGGTGCTGGCCCCATCGTACCAGCCCTGCCCGTACTGGTCTCCTGTGCCGTAGGAGGCGTGGATGGTGTAGACCCCGGCCGGCAGCCGGTCCACCTGGTATGCACCTAGGCTGTCAGTCTGGGCATAGGCCCACAGGGTGCTGGGCTTGGATGGATCGGCGTCCCTGGTCGCCGGCGTAACCTCGATAGAGGCCCAGGCCAGCGCCTTTCCCTGGCTGTCCTGTACCACCCCCGAAAGGCTGGCCGTGCCGACGCGGATGGGCAGGATTATATCGATACCCGCCAACTTTTCTTCCACGCCCAGGATGACCGGTGTGGCCTCCTCGAATGAGGCGGCGTCCTTATACCAGCGCTGCACATACTCCCAGCCGCTCTGTGCGGCCGTCGAAACCAGGTACTTGCCTGTCGGCAACTCCTCGATCGCGTAGTTGCCGTCTTTGTCGGTGATGGCGTACGCCCAGATGTTGGCCTCTAAGACTCCATCCGGTCTCACGGTGCCCGGCACCGACTCGTCTGAGCGGTCCTTCAATTGAAACTCGCTCTGCGCCGTGACAAAGGCTTCGGCGACCGGCTTACCCTGTTGGTCAGTCACCCGGCCCAAGAGGGCGCTCCTCATCACCGGCAGCACCAGGGTCAGGTCGATCCCCGAGGTCTCCGCATCTATCTCCACCGGCACCAGGGTGGCTTTCTGCAAATCCTGAGTGCCCTCGTACCATTGGGTAGCGTAGTACCAGCGACTCGAAGCTTGCGCCTGGACGTAGTACTTGCCGGTGCCCAGGCCACCGATGTGATAGAACCCCTTCTCGTCCGAGACTGCCCAACCCCCAGAGGGCGCGATATACCAGCCCCCTTTCTGGTCGGCTGGGTCGACAGGCATCGGATTCCCCTCCGAGACCGTTCCGTCGTTCCCCGGGGGGGCAGTCGAATCCATTGGCATTGGCACTGGCATTGGCATTGGCACCGGCATGATCTCTTGGGTGTAGGCTTGCACGTATGCGCCGGCTAGGGGCAAACCCTCGGCATCGCGCACAAACCCGGTGATCGAGCCACCAGTGGCCAGACTGAAATCGATGCGATCGGTCTGCGCTGGCTCCACCACCTCGACCCGGGTCGCTTGCTCTAGGGAGGGCGCATTGTCGAAGAACTCGGGCATGGCGCCGCTGGCCCACACCTCGACCAGGTAGGAACCAGTGGTCAGGCCGAAGACGACATAGGTGCCGTCCTTTTCAGTCTGGGTCATGTTGTAGAGGAAGGGATTGTCGGCCGAGAACACGTGTACACTGGCCCCGGGAATGGGCTGGCCGTCGGCTTCGAAGCGGACGGTGCCGGCGATGCGGCCGGTGCCGGCCGCATCGGGCGCCATAAAAAAGTCGATGCCCTCAGCCGTCCCTCCCTCCGCGACTTCCACGGTGACGGCGTCAGCCAGATCCTTGGCGCCCTTGAAGTACTGGGGAAGGTAGCCCTTGGCCGAGGCCGACACATAGTACGCGCCCGGGGCGATTCCCTCGATGCGGTACCTGCCCTCCGGCAGGACCTTGGCCATGCCCACCTCGTCGCTGCCACCCGACGCGTCGGCAGTCCAGGCGGTGACCGAGGCGGAGGCAAAACCCTCGGGACCGAGCCCAGACAGGATGCCGGTGATGGCGCCAGTGCCTCCAGTCAGTTGGACGGCTTTGGCGCGCACAGGTGCGGCGTGGATCTGCATCCGGCTGGTTCCGTGCCGGAGCAGGTCCACGGTGCGAAGGAGCTGGGCGCGCTCCATGGCCTGCTGGTCTTGAGCATGGGCAGGCACCACGGCCGGCCCCAGGAGGGTGCCGAGCAGGAGGAGGAGTGCAAGGTATTGAAGGCGATAGCGCGTTGGCATGGGGGCTCTCCACAGATCTGAGGTTTGGTGTCTGGTGCGTCGATTTCGCTCGCGTTCGGGCCACAAAGCGAATTTTGAGGCGGCTTCTGAGGTAGAGCAGGCAAATCGTGTGCCACTTTTGTCGCCGTCGCCCAATGCCGCCAGTCCACCGGGCATAACCGTGGATAAAGGTCGGAACAGGGGGCCTAAAGCGGTGTAGGCCGCTGCCGACCGTCAGTTATCTGAGAGTTGGATACAGATTTCCACCACCACCGGGATTGGCGGTGGTGGAGAGCCAGGAGGGGAGACCTCTGTGTGCCGGGCCCTAGGCGCTGTCTGTTTCGCACAGTCAACGCCCTTTTGTGCGCACACTTCGGGGGGATCGCGGAGAATTGTCAAAGGGGCCAAGTCCATGGCGGACTTGGCCCCTTGTCTTTGCGCTCCTCTAGTATCTAGGCCAGCGGCAACTCGACCTTGCGGCCTTCGCGCAGGCTGAGGTTCACTGCCTCGGTGAACTCCATGTATTTGACCCCGTCCTCAAAGCTGGTGTGGGTCACGGGTTTGCCTTCGAGCACGGCCTGGGCGAACTCCTCCTCCACCCGCCAGCCGCCCTTCCTGGCCGCCGGAACCTCCAGAGGCTTGAGTGCCTGGTCGCCGGCCCCGGCCACCAGGCACTGGTCGCCGCTGAGTTTAAAGGTGCCCTTGGTGCCGTAGACCTCCATGCCGCTGTCGCCAAAGCGGGCCACACTGCTGACGTGGTACACGGCGGTGGCCCCGCCCTCCAGGCGCGAAACTACCCCGATGCTCTCGGGCACGTCTACCTGGCGCAACTGCCCGCTCTCGGGGTCCTTGCGCTGGGGGGTGAAAAGGCCGCTCTGGGCGGTCACACTGCGGTCGTGGCCGGCGTAGCGGCGCACCGTCTCGTTGAGAATGCCCAGGGTCATGATGTTGATGCCCGAAAGGTCGCGGCGCTGACGCCAGTGCAGGGGGACCTCCGGGTTGTACTGTCCGCCCAGGCCGCGCACCTGGATCTCAAGGAGGTCACCGAAGAAGCCTTCGTGCAGCTTTTCGATGATCACGGCCTCGCTCTCCAGCCAGAAGGGGGCCGGCAC
>CAMAVQ010000161.1 GCA_945861755.1 Gemmatimonas phototrophica | reverse complement strand
GCAGGATGCGGGGTACCCGCTGGGCCGGGTGGCTGACGGCAGAGGCGGTGGCGACAACCTCGATTTCTGGGCCCACGACCAGGGCTACCGCCAGGCCCACGCCGGCAACCTGGGGGATGGGACCGATCCTTTCGACGGGGTGCGCTTCCCGGCCTTCACCGCCGACACCAATCCCAGCTCCCAACTCCGCGATGACAGCCACCCGGTGCGCATCGAAGACCTGCGCCTCATTGCGGGGATAGCCCTGGCCCAGGTGCAGGTGGAGCCGCCGCGCCTGGAGGTGGCGGAGGTGCGGTTGGTGGATGAGGACGACAACGGTCTCTTCACCCCCGGCGAAGTCGTCGAGGTTCTGCTCAGGGTGGCCAACCATGGCGGGCTCAAGACCGGAGCGCTGCGCGCGGTATTGTCCACCCAAGACTCCTTGGTGCAGATGCTCAGATCTGAGGTGCGCTTCGACCCGCTTGAGCCGGGCGCGTACTCAGGGCCTTCCCTCGACCGGTCGGGATTCCCCCGGCTCCGCCTCGACCCTCGGATCGAGGGAAGGCATCGGGTCAGGCTGAGCGTGGAGCTGTTCGCCGACACCATGGGGGCAGCGAGGCGGCAGATCGAGTTCGACGCCACTTCTTCAGTGCCCTGGGCGGGGCGGATCGAAGACGAGGCCGGCCAGGGCGTGGCGGACATCAACATCGCCATCAGCGCTGCGGATAATTCCGGAGAGTTCTACTCGGACTACACCGACCGGGCAGGTCGCTTCCGCTTCGACCTGCCGCCCGGCCTCTACAGTGTCACCCTGACCTCTGTGCCACACCGTCCCGTGCCGCAACAGACCTTCCTCATCGAACTGGCCGACAGCACCTATTCCACCCTGGTCCTGCCCACGGCCTTTCCTGTCTCCGGGGTTGTCCGCGATCTGCAGGGCCAGCCCCTCAGCGCCTTCCTCAGCGCCACCCAGGAGGGTGGCCCCAATCTGGGTTTCACCAACTCGGCGGCAGACGGCGCTTACACCCTGATGCTGGCGCGGGGGATCTATAACCTGATCGTCACGCCGCCCCCGCCGTTCCCGCGGTACCTGTTGGCGGGGGTGAGGGTGGATGGCCCGAAGATCCTGGATATCGACCTGGCAAACGCAGCCACTGCCGTGGCAGAAGATTCAGCGGTGAAACCTACGCTCTTCTCCCTCGATCCCAACTACCCCAACCCCTTCAACCCCACCACTGCCATTCGTTTCAGCCTGCCGCAGCCGGGCGAGGCCGAGTTGTCTATCTACAACCTACTTGGGCAGCGGGTGGCCACCCTGGTGCATGGAGTGCAGGAAGCGGGAGTCCATACCCTAGCCTGGGATGGCCGCGACGAGCAGGGCAGAGAATTGGCCAGTGGGGTGTACCTCTACCGCTTGCAGGCCGGGGCGCAGGTGGAGACACGCAAGCTGTTGTTGCTCAGGTAGTCCGGTGAGCGCCAACTTGGTTCAGTGAGCAGACTTAAGGCGCTGGAGGCTGAAAATCTGCGGGTTTTCGAAGGGCTTGATCCCTGCGGGGAAATGTGCGGTCAACTAGCCACAACGGTCAGAATATAATTATTTATAAGTTATTATTATTAATTATTTTATAGAGACTTATGGTATTATTTTTTCTGCGATTGACTTTTGATTTTGAAATGCCTAAGTTAGACCTGTTCTCCCCCCCGACATCGGTTCGCTGGTACCGGCCCCCTGGCAAGGGCTGCGCTGGTGGCTTTTGCTGTCCTCTGCTGATTCTCCGTCTATTTGCCTAGAGTACCCATCCATGTCCAGCGCTGATTTTGTCCATCTCCACGGTCACAGCGAGTTCAGCCTCCTAGACGGGGGCTGCCATATCGACGAGATGGCCCAGGCCGCCGCCGAGCAGGGCATGAAGGCCCTGGCCATCACCGACCACGGCAACCTCTTCGGGGCCATCGCCCACTACAAGGCGTGCAAAGAGGCCGGCATCAAGCCCATCATCGGCTGCGAAGTGTACGTGGCCATCGAGAGCCGGCACCTGCGCAAACCCGCCCGCGGCCTCACCCACGGCTCCAACCACCTGGTATTGCTGGCCAAAAACGCCACCGGGTACAAGAACCTCATCAAGCTGGTCTCCAAGGGGTACCTCGAGGGTTACTATTACAATCCCCGCGTCGACAAGGAACTGCTGCGCCAGCACGCCGAGGGACTGATCTGTATGTCGGCCTGCGTGGGCGGAGAACTGCCCCACCTTATCCAGCGCGAGGGGCTGGCCGAGGCCGAGAAGGCCGCCCGGGAACTGATGGATATCTTCGGGGACGATTTCTATCTGGAGATCCAGCGCCACGGCATCGACATCGAGGCCAAGGTCAACGAGGGGCTGCTCAAGCTGCACCAGAAGCTGGACCTGCCCCTGGTGGCCACCAACGACTTCCACTTTCTGCGCGCCGACGACCACCTCGCCCACGACGCCCTGATCTGCATCCAGACCGGCAAACTCATCGCCGACAAGAACCGGTTGTGCTATGTGGACGGTCTGTACATGAAGTCCCCCGAGGAGATGCGCCGGCTCTTCGCCGATCTGCCCCAGGCCCTCGAATCGACCCTGGCCATCGCTGAAAAATGCGACCTCCAGTTGGAATTTGGGAAGACGAAATTACCGGTCTTCCCCATGCCCGCCGGTTATACCAACGCCGACCAGTATCTCAAACACCTGGCTGACGAGGGCCTGCAGCGGCGCTACCCCAAGGTAGACGAGGCCCTGCAGGCGCGTCTGGACTTTGAGCTGGGTGTCATCGCCAAGATGGGTTTTGCCGGCTATTTCCTCATCGTCCAGGACTATGTGCAGTTCGCCAAGCAGAACGGCATCTCGGTGGGGCCGGGCCGTGGCTCGGGCGCCGGCAGCCTGGTGGCCTATACCACTGGCATCACCGACACCGACCCCATCAAGTACAAACTCCTCTTCGAGCGTTTCCTCAACCCCGAACGCATCAGCATGCCCGACTTCGACATCGACTTTGCCGACACCGGGCGGGACCGGCTGATCCGCTACGTGATCGACAAGTACGGCGAGCGCAACGTCTCCCAGGTCATCACCTTTGGCACCATGGGGGCCAAGGCGGTGATCCGCGACGTGGGCCGGGTGCTGGGGGTGCCTCTGCCCGAGGTGGACCGCATCGCCAAGCTGATACCCGGCGAATTGAAGATGACCCTGGACAAGGCCATCGAGCAGGTGCCCGAACTCAAGCAGATGAGCGAGGCCAAGGACGAGAAGGGCCAGCTCATCGCCTATGCCCGCAAGCTGGAGGGGCTCTCCCGCCACGCGTCGGTACACGCCGCTGCGGTGATCATTGCCCCCTCGGATCTGACCGACTACGTGCCCCTGTACCGGGCCCCCAAGGACGGGCGGATCACCACCCAGTTCGACGGGCCCACCTGCGAGGCGATGGGCCTGCTCAAGATGGATTTCCTCGGATTAAAAGAGCTGTCGCTGATGGACGAGGCGGTGGCGCTGATCCGCCTGCGCGAGCCCGGCTTCAACCTGGACCAGATCCCCTGGGACGACCGGGCCACCTTTGACTTGTTCAGCCAGGGCGAAACCATCGGGGTGTTCCAGTTCGAAAGCGGCGGCATGCGCGAGTACCTGGCCCAGCTCAAGCCGGACAATATCGAGGACATCATCGCCATGAATGCCCTGTACCGGCCAGGCCCCATGGATTATATCCCCGCCTTCATCAACCGCAAACACGGCCGCGAGCCGGTGGTTTACGACCACCCTGCCCTGGAGTCCATCCTCGCCGATACCTACGGCATCATGGTCTACCAGGAGCAGGTGATGCAGATCGCCCAGAAGCTGGCCGGCTTCACCCTGGGCCAGGCCGACCTCTTGCGCCGCGCCATGGGCAAAAAGAAACCCGAGGAGATGGCCGCCCAGAAGCAGGCCTTTGTCGAGGGCTGCAAGGCCAACAATGTCGACCGGCGTATCGCCGACAAGCTCTTTGCCGACATCGAGGTGTTTGCCGGTTACGCTTTCAACCGCTCCCATGCGGCCTCCTACTCCGAGGTGGCGTACAAAAACGCCTACCTCAAGGCCAACTACCCCAGCGAGTACATGGCTGCCAGCCTGACCACGGAGATGGGCAACCTCGACCGGGTCTCGGTGCTGCTGGACGAGTGCCGGCGCATGGGACTGCCAGTGCTGCCCCCCCACGTCGATGAAAGCGCCCTCAATTTCGCCCCCACGCCTGCGGGTATCCGCTTCGGCCTGGCCGCCATCAAAAACGTGGGGGCCGGTGCGGCCCAGAACATCGTCGAGACCCGCATCTCCGGGGGGGCCTTCGCCGATCTCTTTGTCTTCTGCCGGCGCCTGGACCCGCGCGCGGTCAACCGCCGCGCCCTCGAAGCCCTGATCAGCGCCGGTGCCCTCGAGGGTATGGGTGGACACCGCGCCCAAATGCTGGCCGGGCTGGATCTGGCCCTCAAAAGCGCCCAGAAGGCCCAGGAGGAGCAGGATCGGGGCCAGATCAGCCTCTTTTCGCTGGGCGGCGATGACAACCCGGCCCCGGTGGTGGAGCAACTGGCCCTGCCCCAGACCGAGCAGTGGACCCCTACCCAGATGCTGGCCCAGGAGCGCGAACTGCTGGGCCTCTATCTGTCGAGCCACCCGCTCACTCGCTACACCCGCGACCTGAAAAATCTCGCTCAGCCCCTGGCCGAACTCGATCAGCAGCAGGACGGCGCCCAAGTGCGGGTGGGCGGTCTGGTCAGCCGTATCAGCACCTTCACCGACAAGCGCGGCCAGCCCTTTGCCTTTGTCACCATCGAAGACCTCTCGGGCAAGGGGGACGTGGCCTTCTTTGCCGAGGCCTACAGCGCCCACCGCGCGCTGCTGGTCCAGGATCAGGTGATTATGGTGGAGGGGCGGGTCTCCCAGCGCAACGGCCGGCTCAGCATCCAGGCCGAAAGCGCTATGCCCATGGAGCAGGCCCGCGAAAAACTGACCCGCTCGCTCAACCTAGATCTGCCCTACGAGGAGGTGCGCCCCGACCTGCTGGTGGAGCTGCGCCGCATCTGCGAGTCTTTCCTAGGCCCCTGCGAGCTGCGCCTGCATTTGAAAAACGGGGGGACTAAAGATGCAGTGGTGCGCTCGCGCAGCATCAAGGTTAATCCCTGCGACGAGTTGATCCAGGCGGTGGAAGCCCTCATCGGCCCGCGCTGCGCCTGGCTGACCAGAACCCTGCCCACACCCTCGGCCCCGCGCGAGGAGCGGCGCTATCCCTCCCGCAGCGCCGCCCCAGGCGATTGACACCCCGCCGACGCCGGCTATATTCATCTCCTGATCTCAACCCCCCCAAAGGACCCATGCGCCTGTTTGCCCCCCTGTTCCTGGCCGCCGGCCTGCTGGTCACCGGCTGCGCCTCGCGCGATAATCCGGCGCCCAAGACCCGCAGCGACGCCCCCATCCCTCTGACCTCCAGCTTCAAGGTGGAGGACTACCGGGGCAAGGTCTTGCTCTTGAACTTCTGGGCCACCTGGTGCCCCCCCTGCCGGGGCGAACTGCCCGATCTGGTCCGCCTCCACCGCGACTTCGATGCCGGAAAAGTGGCGGTGGTGGGCATCTCCATCGACGACCGCGGCACGCCGGAGCAAATCCAGACCAAGCTGCGCCAGGCCTTGGCCAGCTACCAGATCGACTACCCGATTTTCTTCGACAGTAAGATGGAACTCTACCAGGCCTTCGGCAGCTTCCAGGCCATCCCGACTACCTTCCTCCTCGACGGCCAGGGCCAAGTGCGCAAGGTGTACGAAGGTGCCCGCTCCTACGCCGACTTCGCCCAGGACATCCAGTCCTTGTTGGACGGCAAAAAAGAAGAGGGGTGATCCGCACCGGATCACCCCTCTTAAAATATTCGACCGCCGGCCTTCAGCTGGCGTAATCTCCCAGCACTGCTTTGCCGTGGCGTTTGACCAGGATCTCGCGGAACTTTTGCAGACTCGTGCCGGCCCGCAGGTACTCGACCATCGCCTTCCTCGACATCACCATCATGGTGCCGGTGGTGTAGTCGGGAAAACGGCAAAAATTGGTACCCACCTTCTCTCCGCTGATACAGCACTTTTTTTCCAAATCCAGTTCGCGCTGCGATCCCGGGTCGAAAGAAAAGTCAGTCTGTTCTTCTTCTTCGCCGCCGGCAACCGGAGGTTGTCTGTCTTCTTCCATCGCGCTTCCTTCCTGTTGGGGGACAACGAGATTTAAATATAGCCCAAGCCCCTAAAACCGCAAGGACTAGAAGGGCAGATCGACAAAGCGCGACAGCACTTGCGGCCCCTCGGGCGTGACCACCACAGTGTGCTCGAATTGGGCCGACAGCGAGCCGTCGAGGGTAACAGCGGTCCAATCGTCCTCCAGCACCCGCACCTCTGCCCCCCCCTGGTTCACCATCGGCTCTACGGTGAACACCGCGCCTGGCTCGATCTTCCAGCCGGTGCCCGGGCGGCCAAAGTGAAGCAGCTGCGGCTCTTCGTGAAAGGCCTTGCCGATGCCGTGCCCGCAGAAATCGCGCACGATCGAATAACCCTGGCCCTCCACGTAGCGCTGGATGGCATGGCCGATGTCCCCCATGCGTTTGCCCACCAGCGAGGCCTGGATGCCGATCTCCATGGCCTGGCGGGTGACCTCCAGCAGCCTCCGGGCCTCCGGGCTGCCTTCGCCCACGATCACGGAAACGTTCATGTCCCCGTGGTAGCCCTCTTTTTTGACGGCGATGTCCACCGCCAGCAGATCTCCCTCCCGCAACACCCGTTCTCCGGGGATGCCGTGCACCACCTCGTCGTTGACCGAGACACAGATGCTCCCCGGATACCCCTTATACCCTTTGGCGCTGGGCACCCCGCCCCGTTTGCGGATGTAGGTTTCGGCCACCTGGTCCAGGGTGAGGGTGGTGACCCCGGGGGCCACGGCCTCAGTCACCTTGAGCAGGGCTTCGGCGGCGATGCGGCAACTGGCGCGGATTTTTTCGATGTCGCGGGGAGACTTTAGGTGTACCATTTGGGTTTCTGCGGTTGGATTTTGTGCTGATCAAGATCGGCCTTTACATTTCTGCCTGTCAAGGCCACCCCACCCCGAGAGGACAACCATGAGCGCCATCCAGTACTGCCTCAACACCAGCACCATCCGCCCCGCCGCCCTGATGGAGAAGATTCACATCGCCGGTCTTGCCGGGTACCGGGGCATCGAGCTGTGGAACGACGACCTGAGCGCCCATGTGCAGCAGGGCGGCAGCCTGGCCGAAGTCAAAAAAGCCCTCGACGATCAGGGCCTGCAGGTGCCCACGGTCATCGCCGCCTTCGGCTGGCTCGAATCCACCGGCCCGGCCCACCAGCGCGCCCTCGACGAGGTCAAGCGCCGCCTGGAGCAGGCCGCCGCCGTGGGTGCCCGCCACCTCATTGCCAGCCCGGCCATGGAAGCCTGCGACTTGTCGCAGGGCGGAGCGCGTTACCGCGAGCTG
This sequence comes from Gemmatimonas phototrophica, assembly GCA_945861755.1. Lineage (GTDB taxonomy): Bacteria > Latescibacterota > UBA2968 > UBA8231 > UBA8231 > SICG01. Next base: position 361 of record CAMAVQ010000161.1, on the reverse strand, counting down.
CTCGAACTGGGCCGCCAGTTCGGGGTGAAGCCGGCCATGGAGTACCTGGGCTTTGTCGGCAGCGTGTACACCATCGCCCAGGGCTGGCAGATCGTCCAGGAGGCCGCCGACCCGGACGCCAGCCTGATCATGGACCCCTTTCACATTCTGCGCGGCGGCTCTCCCCTGGCCGATATCGCCCTGGTGCCCGGCGAAAAAGTCGCCATCTGGCATTGGAACGACATCCCCGGCACCAAACCAGTCGGCCAGCAGAGCGACGCAGACCGCGTGTTGCCCGGCGAGGGGGTGGGCCCGCTGAAGGAAATCGAGCGCCTGGCCCTGCAGCAGGGCTATCAGGGCTTTGTCTCCCTGGAGCTGTTCA
>CAMAVQ010000160.1 GCA_945861755.1 Gemmatimonas phototrophica | reverse complement strand
ACCGCTGCCTCTCGCTGGAGGACACGCGGCAGCGCAAGTACCTGGACTCCAGCGCCGTGTGTATGGCCCGGCTGCGCCTGGACGGTTTTGTTTCGCTCAAGGGGGGGATCGAGTGGGGATCGGTGCTGACCAAACCACTTGCGGTGGAGGGCCGCGAACTGCGCCTCAATGTGGATGCCTGGCGCGGTCAGGTAAAGGTCGAGATCCTCGAATCCGAGGAGGAGCGGGTCCTTCCCGGATTCGGTCTGGAGGATTGCTTGCCATTGAGTATCGACAGCATCGACGAACCGGTGCGCTGGCGGGACGGGCGGGACCTCTCGGCCCTGCATGGCCGCAGCGTGCGCCTGCGTTTCTCTATCTTGCGGGGAGAGCTGTACGCCTACTGGTTCGCCGGTTAGGCGAGGCCAGCGCGCTCCAACAACCCCACCACCACGCTGCGCAGGGCCCCCGCTTCGAAGGGCTGACCGACCACCCCGTCGAAGCCCTTGCCCTCCACCGCCTCGGCTTCCCCTTCGCCGACCAGGACCACCACCGGCAACTGCGGCTGGTGGGCGCGCAACTGCTCCAGCAGGGCCACCCCGTCCATCCCGGGCAGGGAGAGGGTGATGAGCACCAGGTCGGGCAGCGCTTCTTTGACTGCGGCCAGGGCCTGGTCCCCCTGTTCGGCCTCGATCACCTCAAAGCCGGTCAGGGCCTCGCGCAATTCCTGATGCTGTTGGGGATCGCTGGCCACGGCCAACACCCGCGCCGCCGGGCGCTGTGCGTCCACCTGGGCCCGCGCCTGAGCGTAGTCCAGGAACCCCCGCCTGGAGATAAACTCGAGGGTGAAATGGAGGCGCTGCTGGTGGACCTTGAGCTGGCGCTGGAGGATGGCCAGCCGGCTGTGATACTGCTCCTGCTCGCCCTGTAGATCGCGCAGGCGGACGTTGTCGTTGTTGACCTTCTCGGACAGGATGTGGATGAAGTTGCGGTAGATGCGGCTGCAGGAGGGCGGATCGGCGCGGAAGAAGCGGTCTAGCTGGATCTTGCGCAACACTAGGACGCGGCTGGGCTTCAGGGCCTTGAGCGCCGCCAGGCGCGGCTGGCCGGTAATCGCCCCCACGCCCAGGGCGCTGACCGCCTTGAGAGAGGCCACCTGCAAATCGTCGGCCGTGAACACCCCCAGCTCACCGACCAGCAGGATGTACAGCTCGTCGCTGATGCCGCCGGCCGTACACAACACCCCCCCCGGCTGCAGGGTGCGCCCCTCGCACAGGCTGATCAACACGCGGATACGGCTGGGTGAGATCCCGTTGAGCAGGGGGATCTTCTTGATCGCCTCAACCAGAGCTACCTCGTTGGACTTCTGCAGCACCTTCGCCTTCCTCCTATACCGGAACCAGCATGGCCAGCACCGTCCCCCCGGCGGCCACCGCCAGGGCCTGCAGATGCAGCCGGTGGGCCTGGCGCTCTAAGAGCAACATTTCCTGCGCGTCGCCGACCGCCGCGGTGCCCGCAGCCGTCTCGCGCTGGCCGCGCGCTGCCAAGAAAACACAGGTCCGGGCGCGGGCCTGGAAAAAGCTCAGCGCCGCCCCCCACAGGGGCAGCATCACGAAGAGACGCCATACCGGGTTGACCTGCAGGCCGATCAACAGCACCAGCAGGCAAAAACTAAAGGCCGCCAGCAGACCGCCGATCATCAGCCGCAACTGACGCCCGCCGGGCAAAATATTTTGGGGCGCTGTCTGAGTCATGTTTCATCTTCCTTGCGACCCCCAGGCTGCCAGGGCCTGGGCCACCAGCGCGGGACACTCGAGCTGGGGGGCGTGGCCGCAGCCGGAGATGAGCCGCACTAAGGCGTGGGGAATATCCGCCTGCAGGCGGCCGGCAAAAAGGGCCGGCACCACCTGGTCCTCCTCGCCCCAAAGAACCAGCACCGGGCAGGAAACCTCCCGGTAGCGACAGAGCAGTGCCGCCCAATCGGGAGGAAGCAGGTTCCGAGCCGCGCTCCGATAGGCATAAGATACGCCGGGTTCGCACAGCCGGGCAACGGCCTGATCCACCGCGTCGGGCGGGATGTTGGCCGGATCGGCAAAGCAGCGGCGCAGGGTACGGCCGACCAGCAGCCGGGTGAGCCCCAGGCGAAAGGCCAGCCATAACAGGGGGCGCTGGTCCAAGAGCGCACCGGGCCAGCCGGCCACCTGGCGCACGTACCCGGGCAGGGGCTGGGGATAACAGGCCGGGTCCAGAAGCGCCAGCCCGCTGATGGCCGGACGCAGCTGCGGATACACGCACCACAGGTAAAGCGCCAGGCCACCGCCCAGGGAATTGCCCACCAGCGCCACCCGCTCCAGCCCCAGGTGCCCGATCAGCTGAACCAAGTGCCCGGCGTGCATGGCCAGGGAGTACCGCTGGTCCGGGGGACACTGCGGCAGCCGGGGTTTGCTGCTGGCACCAAAACCCACCAGATCCGGGGCGACCAGGCGGAAACGATCCACCAGCAGGGGCCAGATCCGGTCCCAGGTGGTGCCCTGGTCAAAGAGGCCGTGGAGCAACAACAAGACGGGTGCCGGTGCCGGGGTGTGACTGTCCCGGTAGACCATCTGGATGGGCTGCCCTTCGTCCTGCCCCAGCACCAGGGTTTCGGACGCCGGGACCTTCACCCCTCCTCCCTCAGGATCAGGATCTGCCCCTCGCGGCGGGCGATATAGCCCTGGGATTCCAGCTGCTTGAGCACTCGACTGACTGTCTCGCGGGTGGACCCGGTCATGTTGGCCAGCTGCTGATGGGTGGGCGGGGCCTCCAGTGCGTACCCTTCAGCAACCTCTACCCCCCGTTCGAGGGCCAGGCGAAGCAGGGTCTTGGCGAGGCGGCTGGCCACATTGAACAGGGCTAGGCCTTCGAGCTGCTGATCGGTGCGCCGCAAACGCTCCGCCAGTTCTTCGAGCAGGGAAACGGCGATCTGCGGCGTCCCCAGCAACAGACGCAGGAAATCGGCGCGGTGCAGCACCAGCAGGCTGGTGGGGGCGGTGGCAGTCACGGTGGCCGAGCGGGGTTTGTTGTCCAGCAGCGCCAGTTCGCCGAAAACCTCCCCCGGCCCCAGGAAGGAGAGGATGACCTCGCGGCCGTCCTCGTGGATCAACCCCACCTTCACCTGGCCCTGCTCGATGACGAAGAGGGCGTCGCCCTCGGCCTCGGCCAGGATGATCAGTTCTCCCTTGGCGAACGAGCGCTCCACGGTCAGGGAGGCCAGGACCTGCAACTGGGTCTCGTCCAATCTTCTGAACAGGGAAACCTGGCGCAGAAAGGCAGGAACCACGGTCCGATCTCCCTTGCTGACGCGGAAGCCGATCTAGTAGGCCACGCCTACCAGCCGGCTGACCGTCTCGGTCTGCGCATCGCCTTCGGCCTGTACCCTCAATAGATACAACCCGGGGGGCACCAGTTGGCCACGCTCATCGCGGCCATCCCATTCCATTCCGACTCGGCCGGCCTCGGCCTCGGCCTGGCTCAGCGAGCGAAGCCGGCGCCCCCCCAGATCGAAGATATCGACGCGCAGCGGCCGGGGCACGAGGAACATCAACAAGTTAAACTCCAGGCCTAGGTGATCGCCGATTCCATCGCCGTTGGGTGTGAAAAGAGAGGTGGAGAGGTGCAAGCCATCGATGAGCCGACCGCCGGCCGGCAGCGTCACCGCCACGGCCTCGCTGGCCACCTGCGGGCTGGCATCCCCGGCATCCACCTGCTGGCGCACCACCTCTCCCAGGGTGCTGTTGAGCAGAAAGGCATCGAAGCGGGTCTGGTTGAGGAAGAGGGTGCTGCGGAAATCGATCTCGACCAGCGCCGAGCGGCGCACCGGCTGGGGCAGGTCGAGCTGCACGCCGGCCTCCTGGATCACCGCTTTGGCCGCTACCGCCACCCCATCCAGGCGCAGCCCCACAAAGGTCAGCCCCGCCGAGGACTGGAGCAGGATCCGATCAAAACCCTTGCTCTCGGAGGACAGGGTGGCCCGCAGATAGTAGGTGAAATCACTGGGCCGCCCGGGCAGGGCCTGGGCCGGCGAGATCTCGGCCCGGGTCTCTAGGGCCAGCGGCGGGCCGTAGCGCAGGGTCAGCGATTCGAGGGAGGCCACCTGCAGGGGACCGTCGGAGAGCAGGCGGGCTTCCACCTGGGTATAACGGCGCGGTCCGGGCGAGGCAAACTCCTGGCCCGGATGCTCGTAGGGCCGGCTCCAGGGACTCCAGTCGCTGCCCGCAATGCGCAGGGTGTCGATGGGCCCGCGGAAAGAGGGGATCAGCTTCTCCCACTTCTTCTGGGTCACTTCCTCCCCATCCTTGTTGTAGAAGACGAAGCGCTCATCCAGGAGATTGCCGGTGCGGCTGCGCAGCTCCACCCGCGTGCCCGGAGGCACCTGAGCCTGCCAGTCCACGGCCGAGACCACCGCCGAAGAACCCAGATCGTAGATGGGGGAAAAAGCCACGACTTCGGCGGGGTACCCCTCGCCGAAGATCTGAAACTCGGCGGTAGTGCCGATGCGGCCATTAAAAGCGACCTGATTTTCGTCGGTCATGGGAAAAAGCAGACGCAGGTAACGCAGCTTCTGCAAGGGGAACTGCTCCTCGAAATGAATCACCCCTTGGAGGTTCTTGGGGTCGGAGAGCAGTTCGCCCAACCGCACCCAGCGCAGCGAGCCGTCTGGGGCCCGGGAGCCGTCTGAGCCGAAGAGATGATACCAGAGGAAATTGAACGCCAGCACCCGGCTGCGGACCAAGTCGATCCCTCCTCCTGGCGGCAGGCCGCTGGGATCGCCCAGGATGCGCACCCGGTCCACCCAGAACAGGGCCCCCAGATCGAACTCGAACTGGGCCAACTGCGCCTCGGCCTGCAGGCCAGATCCGCCCCGGTGGGCCACCCCCCAGTACGAGGTGATGTCCCCGTCGATGAGGGTGTTGCTGATGCCCGCCGATTCGACCAACTCGCGGGTCCTGGAGCCCACCTCGCTGATGATGCTGACCCCGCCCCCCCGCCGGCGAATGCCCAGGGAAAGATTGTCGCCCACGCTCTTCACCTGCACCCCGGCGATGCGCACACCGGGCGCCGCCTCATCGGCCTGGATGCGGATATAGCGCAGCGGCTTGAGGCCGAAATCGATCTGGATGAAGTGTTCCTGATTGAAGCTGAAACTTGTGCGCCCGTTGAAGCGCACCGTGCCGGGGATGACGGAGTTGGCGCTGGTGAAGAAGGGCTCCCCGTCGGAGGTGAGCACCTTGAAAAAAGCCAGGGGCGGGCCCTGCGGATCGAAGGTGAACTGAACGCTGGAGGCCGAAACCACCCGCCCCAGGTCCAGCTCGACCCACCAGTCTTTTAGCGGGTCAGCAGCCTCGGGGGCCCAGGCAGTGGCCGGATCGCCATCGATGATCAGGGGGGCGCCGGACAGGTCGGTGCCGGCCCCGCGAATCCCCCCGCCAAAGTCGGACACGTCGACAAGGGCGTCCACGTCGCGGCGCACCAGGGCGACCTCCAGGCCCCGACTAGTGGCGACCAGGGCTCCTTCAGGCAGGCTCCACCGCTGCCAATCGTCTTGGCTGAAAACGCGGACCTCCTCGGCCCCGACGGGCAGCGGGCCGCACCACCAGACCAACAACACGACGATGCGGCAGCGATGGCTCATCCGTGCCCCTCCTCGACAAACTGAGACAAGTATACTCTCCCGGCAGGGGGGCGGCAAGCAGGTCCAAATTTGGACTACCGCACCCTTGGGGAAATGCGTATAATTCCCCCTCGCAAATGGCAAAGGCCTGCAGAACAGGAGAGAGAATCCGATGAGCGCCGAGCGCCCCCGGTGGGGAATCCAGGAAAAACATCCGCTGTGGCGGACCGAATTCCCCCGCGCCTCACAGTACGATCCAGACTGGATCCTGGCCCACCAGATGGGGCCCAACGTGCTGTGGCTGACCGAGTGGCTCTGCCAGGCCATGGAACTGCGGCCGGGTATGCGGGTCCTGGACATGGGCTGTGGCAAGGGGTTGTCCAGCATCTTCATGGCCCGCGAGTTGGGCCTGCAGGTGTGGGCCAATGACCTGTGGATCAAACCGGGCGACAACTGGAAACGGGTCTGCGAGGCCGGCCTGCAGGAACACATCTGCCCCATCCAAGCCGAAGCCCGGGCCCTGCCCTATGCCGAAGAATTTTTCGACGCCATCCTCTGTGTCGACTCCTACATCTACTTCGGCACCGACGACATGTACCTGGACTACTTCTCCAAGTTCGTCAAACCCGGCGGCCAGATCGGCATCGTGGTGCCCGGCCTGACCCACGACTTTGCCGGCCAGGTGCCCGAATACCTCACCCGCACCCAGCAAAGCGGCGGGGTGTTCTGGGGCCAGGACTGCTGGTGCTTCCACACCCCCCAATGGTGGCAACACCTGTGGGCGCGCACCGGCCTGGTGGAGGTGGAGCTGGCCGAGGCCATGCCAGAGGGCTGGAGGCTGTGGATGGAATGGGAGCAGTTGCTCGAAGAGTTGGGCGCCAACCACTTCCCCTCCGATGTGGAGGCCCTGAGCGAGGACCACGGCCAGCACATCGGCCTGCTGCGCATGGTGGCCCGCCGGACCTATCCCTCATTGCTCAACGCCCCCCCGCGCCCCCTGCGCACCGCCAGCTGATCGGCCCGATTCGGGGGGGCATATTTTCCTTGCCATGGTTCAGCCCCTGGTGGAGATTCTCCTCCAGATCTCTCTTCTGGAAAGGACTCCCCATGCCCACCCTCCTGCTCATCCCCCTCCTGCTGTGTAGCCTGGGCCTGGCCCAGGCCGCTGAGTCTCCCACCGTAGCGGTCATCGCCAGCGACATGCTGCAGACCGCCGTCTCCCCCGACAGCATGCTGGCCGACGCGGCCATCGACCAAATGGTGCGCCAGGCCATGGAACTGGGCGGCATCCGCCAGGTCCTCAAGCCAGATGCCAAACACGTCCTGCTCAAACCCTGCATCGTGGTGGCCGAGCGGGATTCCTGGCGCAACGTCGACCCGCGCGCCGTGCGGGCCGTGGCCCTGGTGGTACACGACCTCGCCCCCCAGGCCCTGATCACGGTGGGCGAGGGGCCGGGGGCCTGGATGAAGGAGGCCCGCCCCGAGGTCAAACACTGGGAACTCAACATCGCCGACGGCTTCGAGACCGAAGGCTACCGCGCCGCCTTGGCCGATCCCCGGCTGAAGGACGCGCAGATCGAATTCGTCGATCTCAATTTTGCCGTACCCCGCTTGGTGAAGGTCCCCGGCGGCGGCTGGGCCCGCGACGAGTACTGGATCGCCGCCCCGGTGCTCGACGCCGACGTGGCCATCACCCTCCCCCGCCTCAAGACCCACATGCCCGAACACGGGGGTATCACCGTAGCGATGAAGAACCAGATGGGGGTGGCCCCGGGCATGAAGTACGGCTGGCCCAAGAAGACGGGTTACCCCTCGGGCTCTGGCAACCCGGGCATCCCCCACTCCCCCGAGATCCTGGGCGAAATGATCACCGATCTCAATCTGTGCGCCCAGATCGATTTTGCCGTGGCCGAAAGTTTTCGCCGCTCCTTCGACGAGGGCGACCAAGGGGGCCCCGACTGGATCAACGGGGTGGTGGCCGGCACCGATCTAGTGGCCGTCGATGCCGTGAGCGCCTATCTGATGGGCTTCAATCCAGAAGAAGTGGAGACCGTGGTCAACGGCGAGCGGCGGGCATTGGGAGTGGGCAGGCTGGAGGCCATTGAGGTGGTGGGCGAAAAAGACCTGGATCACCTCCGCAGAGGTTTCCCCTTCCGGGGTCAGATGGGCATGGCCAACCGCACCTGGCTGATCAGCGGTCCCTATTCACACACCGAAGCCGGCCTGGCCAGCGTGGACCCGGCCGCCCCCATCGCCCCAGGCCTGCAGGGCTTTGGCGAGCCGGTCTGGTTCCAGGACGACAATTGCGACCTGGGCCAACTGCTCAATAAACCCACCGATTGCACCGCCTTCGCCTACTGCGAATTCTCCGCCCCCACCGGCGGACCAGCCAAGCTGCAGGTGGCCTCGGACGAGGGCATG
>CAMAVQ010000159.1 GCA_945861755.1 Gemmatimonas phototrophica | reverse complement strand
GCCCAATTTGCGGGCGTATTTCTCCAGCAGGTGGTCGGCTAGTAGGAGGATGTCTGACTTGCGTTCGCGCAGGGGCGGCACAAAGATGGGGAACACATTGAGCCGGTAGAACAGATCTTCCCTGAAATGCCCCTTAGCCACCGCCTGTTCTAGGTCCACATGGGTGGCGGCGATGACCCGGACCTCCACCGGGATGGGCTCCGATCCTCCCAGCCTTTCCACCTCCCGGGCCTGCAGCACCCGCAGCAGTTTGACCTGCACGGTCTGACTCAACTCGCCGATCTCGTCGAGGAAGATGGTGCCCCCATGCGCCCGCTCAAAACGCCCCGCCTTGCCGGCGGAAGCCCCGGTGAAGGCGCCCTTCTCGTAGCCGAAGAGTTCGCTCTCGATCAGGCTTTCGGGCAGGGCAGCCAAGTGGACCTTGATGAAGGGGCGGTCGGGCCCCAGGCTGTTGTAGTGAATAGCGTCGGCCAGCAACTCCTTGCCCGTGCCACTCTCGCCCCGCAGGAGCACCGTGGTCTGGTTAGGTGCCACCTGCAGGATCAGGTCGGCCACTTCCTGCATGGGACGGGAGTTGCCGATGATGTTGGCCGGCTGGAAGCGCTCGCGCAGCTGTTTGTGGAGGCGCTGGTTCTCGTCGAGCAGGCGGGTGTTCTCCTGGCGGGCCCGCCAGCGCGAGGCCACGGCCTGGCTGACCATGGCCGCCACGATGGAAAGCAGTTGCACCTTCTCCTGAAGGACCGCATCGTTCTGATAGGGGGTGTCGGCGCTGAGGGTGCCGACCACTCGCTTCTGTAACAAGATCGGCACACAGATGAAGGAGGTCTGCGATTTGGCGGTGCGGCCCCGCGCGCCCGTGCGGTTGAGGAAGAGCGGCTCGCTGCTGATGCGGGGCACAATCACCGGCTTGCCCGACTCCACCACCTTGCCAGTGATCCCCTCGCCAATCTTGTAGCGCCCCCGCTCAATCTCGGACTTGGACAACCCGTAGGCCAGGTCGATGGTTACCTCGCCATCTTCGTTATGCAGCAGACTCAGGGTACCTAAGCGCATCTCCAGGCGGTCGCACAGAATTCTGAGTATATCGTTGAGGGCCCCTTCGAAGTCCGTGGTCATGCCCAAAATCTGGCCGACTTCGTGCAACACCGCGACCGGGTGTTGGTCTTTTTTTTCGGCGATTACAGAAATGGGCATCAGATCCTCGAATTTGTCTTACAAAAATGTCATACCCCTTCAAACGGAATACAAATTTGTATCTTTTATCCTCCTTTTGTCAATACGCCTGCTGATTTTACTGCGCAAGGCGTCTCAATTGAGGTTCAGCGAATAGCTAGGGGACGCAGGGTGAAACCAGCGGCTGTCCCTTTGATCTTATTGACGGTAGCCATATAGAGGAATTCGTAGGTATGGGCCGTGGCTAGGTCTTCGAGATAGTGGAACTCTCCGATATGCACGCCCTGCTCGATCAACAGATACACATGAACTGGGATGAAGCTGGTGCTGCCCGGGGGGGGCACCGCGCATTCCAGGCCAGAGGTGTCCGAACCGATCATCAGCGCCCCCTGTTGCTCGACCAACCATTTGGCCGACTCCAGGTCGATCCCCGCTGAATCGTGTTCGCCCAGCTTGCCGTGGTCGGCCCCGGTCTCCCCCCAATAGCGCAGAGTGCCGGTGCGGATGAGCACCACATCGCCGAATCGCAGTTTGGTGTTCTGGCGGGCCAGGGCGCCCTGCAGATCCGCCGGGGTAATGGCGTATTTGGCGGGCAGCGCATCCACGCCCTTGTACCCTGCCACGTCGATGAGCACCCCCCGGGCAACGATGGGCGGAATGGTCTCGGCGCCGGCCTTGCGGATCCCCCAATTGCCGCCCCAGTCCTCCTCTTTGAACCCATTGTACCAGTGGTTGTCGTCACCGGCGACCACGTGGCCCAGGCCGTCGATCTGGGTGGCCACATTGTCGTTGATGAACAGGGCAGAGCTGTGCCAGGTGGTCAGCGAAGGGTTGCCCTTCTCGGGCAAGGTGAAGGGGAGGTCCTGCTGCCGGCGCACCCCTTCGGGGCTGCGGAAGGTGATGATTTCGCCGGGGGAGTGGCCCGGCCATTTGAAGGAGGTGCGGTCATAGGTGATACCCAGATCGAAGACCCGGCCCTCCTTCACCAATTGGAAGGCCTTGAGTATGCTTGCAGGGCTCATCTCGTTGAGCGCCCCCACCTGGTCGCCCTCTCCCCACACCCAGCCCCACCCTTTGCCCTGCTGCCATTTCTTGGGCTCGGCCACCGCTTGCCCCGCCCAGGCAGCCAGGAGCGAAAATGCGAGCGCTGCAGTGCGCCATTTCATCGTCGGCCCTCCTTTTTATATATGGGGTCTACCTCAGTGAGCCGACAAGATATCTCATTAGTCGGCTGACTTCAAGGAGTTTCTGAGCCTTTTCATCACCCGTGGTTTGACTTTTTGCGGCCCTCAGGGTATCGTACTTTCAACAGGGCGGGTCGGCCCAGATCCATTCCAAGGGCCGCCGCAGAGCTAGGTGATCATGCCCCAGGATATCGACCATATTCTCCGGGAATGGGAGTACGATCCCCAGGCTAACGTGCGCCGGATCTGGGGAGAGGATGGCGCCCAAAAGCTCCAGGTGCGGGTCGACCAGGGGGCCTTCCAGGGCATCATGCAGATGAACCTGGACGGCCGGCCCGACGGCAAACGACCCTATGGGTCCGAGTTCGCCCTCGACTACTACCGCGAGGCGCTGGAAAAACATCGCCAGCGGCACGGGGGCCAGAGCGGGGGTTTCACCCTCGACCAGACCGCCTGTCAGGAACTCTTTGACGAGGGCTCGCGGGTTTACGGTCGCTACGTCTTCCTCCTCCAGCTCAAGGATTACAACCGGGTCGTCCGCGACACCGAGCGCAACATGGGCCTGTTCCGCTTTGTCAACGCCCATGCCGAAACTGAGGAAGACCGGACCAACCTAGAAAAATGGTGGCCCTATATCCTGCGCATCAACGCCACCGCCCGCGCCCTCAAGGTCTTTCAGGACAAAGAGTACGCCACCGCCCTTGAGATCGCCGCCGCCGCCCGCGTCCAGATCGAGCAGTTGCCCGAAGTGCAGGCCGAGGAATTCTTCACCGAACGGGAACGATCCTTGCAGGCTCTGGACGAGCTGGCCGAGGACCTGAAACGCAACCGTCCCCTCAGCCAGGAGGAGTTGCTCCAGCAGGAGCTTCAGGAAGCGGTGGCGCGGGAGGAGTTCGAACGGGCCGCCACCTTGCGCGACCAGCTGCGGCAATTGCACGGCCCCCAGGAGTAGAAACTCAGAGCAGGGTCTCGACCAGGGCTTCTGCCTCAATGCCCACCCGCAACAACTGACGGTGCCGCAATTGAAGAAATTGCTGCCCGACGGCGTGGTCCAAAAAGGCCAGCAGGTGGTCAAAGTAGCCGGCGGTGTTGAGCAGCCCCACCGGCTTGGGGTGGAATCCCAGTTGGGCCCAGGCCAGGGCCTCGAAGAGTTCTTCCAGCGTGCCGTAGCCACCGGGCAGGGCGATGAAGGCATGGGCCTGTTCGGCCATCAGTGCCTTGCGCTGGTGCATGTCGTCCACCACCCTCAACTCGGTCAGCTTCAGGTGGGCCAACTCCCGGTCGGCTAGGGCCTGGGGAATGACCCCCACCACCTGGCCGCCGCCAGCCAGTACCGCATCTGCCAACAGCCCCATCAACCCCACATTGCCCCCGCCGTAGACCAAGCCCAGCCCGCGTCTGGCCAGAGCCGCCCCCAGGGCCAGGGCCGCCGCGGTGTAGACCTGATCGACGCCGGTCTTGGAGCCGCAGTACACGCAGATCCGCCGGGATTCACTCATGCGCGCGCTTCCTGCCGGGCGGCAGCGCGCAGCAGGCACTGGTACGCCGCGTTGATCTCCTGCATCAATTCCTGATCCCCTCCGTGCCGGTCGGGGTGAAAAGCGAGAGCCAGCTCCCGGTAGCGCTGGCGGATCTGCTCCTCCGTGGCCCCCAGGGGCAGGTCAAAGAGCCGATGTTCCGCATCTGCCGACTTGGGTTGTGGTGCATCGTCGAGGCTGCGCTCATACCGGGCAAAGAATGCCCGGCGTTCTTGGCGGGGCCAGGAGGCAAACTGCTTGACCTGGTCCAAGTCAGTAAAGGCGCTCCACAGCCCCAGCTGGTTGATCTTATTCAGATCCTCCCGGCCCAGCAGCGCCTCCATACACTCGTGTACGTTGCGGTAGCTCTTGCGGTGGGTGGCCTTGCGGTCCTTGCTCATGCCCTAAAGATAAGGCCTGTCCGGCACCGCCAAAAACAAAAACCGGATCCTGGGGGAGAGTCCGGTTTTTGTACCGAGGAATGAGACCCCGCAAACGCGGCGCGTGATTCAGGAACGGCGTTTCCTCATATAAGCCCCCAGCGCCATCAACCACAAAGCAATACCCACAAAACCTAGCACCTCGACGGACATCCTAGCTCTCCGGGGAAAAGAGTGGTCAGGGGAGGACGAGTTGCCGGATCAGTAGACCTCGTTCTCGTCGACCAACGCCAGCAGGGCGTGGTAGCGGGCCGGATGGCGCAGCTTACCCAAGGCCCGCTCCTTCAACTGCCTCACCCGCTCGCGGGTGAGGTTCATCAGGCCGCCGATCTGCTCCAGGGTCATGGCCTCGTTGCCGTCCAGCCCAAAATAAAGGCGGATGATGCGCAACTCGCGCTCGTCGAGACTGCTGAGCACACTCTCCAACTGCTGGCGGGCCGAATCGCGCAGCACCTCGGTATCGGGCGCCTCCTGGCTGGTATCGGCCAGGATATTGAGCAAGCTGCGTTCGTCATCCTCTTCGAAAGCCTCATCCAGAGAGCGCACAGTGCGGGCGCTCAGCATGGTGTCCAGCACCTCTTCGGCCGGCACGTCCAACTCGGCGGCGATCTCATCCACACCCGGTTCGCTCTCGCGACCCTGGCCCAGCCGGCGCGAGGCCTTGGAGATGTCCTTCAGCAGGCTCAGCTTGTTGAGGGGCAGGCGCACGGTGCGGGCGTGTTCGGCGATGGTCTGGAGGATGGACTGCTTGATCCACCACACGGCGTAGGAGATGAACTTGTAGCCCTTGGTGCCGTCGAAACGCTCGGCGGCCGTCAACAGGCCCAGGTTGCCGGCGCTGATCAGGTCGGAGAGGGACAGGCCGCGGTTTTGGTAGTTCTTGGCCACATCGATGACAAAACGCAGGTTGGCCTGCACCAGCTGGTCGCGGGCCTGGATGTCGCCCTCCTTGATGCGGGCGGCCAACTCCACCTCTTTCTCGCGTGACAAGGGCTTCGACTCGGCAATGTCGTCGAAGTAGAGGCGCAGGGTGCTCTCCTCGTCGTTCAGGAGTTCCTGGACAGTATAACCCATTATCTTAACCCTCTCTATAGATGGAATGTCTGGAGTGTCTTGCCAAAAGGTCACAAAGTTCTTCCGGAGCCTTAGCCTGCAACAGCGAACTCATCAGGTCGCCATCGCGAAAGGTGCGCGCCAACGCCCCCAACAGGGCCAGATAGGAATCGGGCGCATGGGCCGGCACCGCGATCAGGCAGATGATCTGAATCACCTGGCGGTCGTCTCCCGAGGGGTAGTCGATGGGCAGCCGCGAAACACCCAAGGCCAGACCCAGCTGGTTGACAGCCAGACTGCGGGCGTGGGGCATGGCCACCTCCCCGATGACGGTGCTCTCGATATTTTCGCGTCCAAGCACGGCCTGGAGAAAGCTGAGGCTGTCCTTGACCACACCTTTCAGATAAAGGCGGTCTATCAATTCCTTGATCGCCGCGATCTTGTTATCTGCCTTGAGTTCGGGGATCATCAACCTCGGATCGAGGAGGGATTCGAGCCCCATCGAGGCTTCGGCCTGAAATGCAAAATTTGCATCCAAAATGGATCCGTTGGGAAAAGCGTTGGCCAAGTTCTATGTTTTCCTGACTTTAAGTGTGAATGTTCAGGCCGTGCTGAGATGCAGAAATTGCCGCCCTTTTCAGCTTCCCCAGACGGCTCCGCCGAATGTTCTTTCGGCGTTTCAAGCGTTCAAACCACTGTTTATGCTCGTATCTGAAAGCTCACCTGATTGTGACCTGAATCACACAATCCTCGCTGCATATTCCTGAGAGTGCAAATACAGTGCCACTCTCTTGAACAGAGATGTTAAGAATCTGTTAAGAAAAGAGTTGCGAGTACTCCAAGCAGGAGGATTTAGAGTCTGTGGATGCGAAACCAACTGTTTTCATGCAATAATTGCAGCGCAGCCCGAGCGGCGGGGAGTTGGCCCTGGAGGTCTTTCCCGGGGAGTGGTCGGGTAGGGAAGTCCGCGTGGCAGGGGGTCGGGTGGCGGAGCGAAGCGAGCGGGGGTGAAGGACGCGCCTGGGGAAAGGCCGGAATGGGCCAGCTTCCCGACGCCCCTCTCAAGAGATGTTATACTGCTTGATCTTGTATTGCAGCGACCGCACGCTAATCCCCAGAATGGCGGCGGCCTGGCGGCGGTTGGCCGTGATTCGCTCCAGCGTCTGGCGGATCAGAGCCGCCTCCACCTCTTCGATGGAAGCCCCCAGATTGACCGTGAAATGAATCGCCTCGCGCTCCACCGCCCCCAGCAAGGTGGAGATCTGCTCAGGGCGGATATTTTTATCCCTACAGGTGACCACCAACCGCTGAATGAGGTTGCGCAACTCGCGCACATTGCCGGGCCAGGAGTGATTGAGCAGCAGGGTCATGGCCTCGGCGCTCAGCTGCTTGCGCGGCTGTTCGTGGACCCGGCAGGCTTCGTCCAGGAAAATCTCTGCCAGCAGGGGGATATCCTCGCGCCGCTGACGCAAGGACGGCACGTCGATGGGCACCACGTTGAGGCGATAATAGAGATCCTCGCGGAAGATGCCGTCCTGGACGCCGGCCTCCAAATCGCGGTTGGTGGCGGCGATGATCCGCACATCGGCGACGTGGACCTGGGGGTCGCCCAGCGGCTGGTATTCCTTGGCCTCCAGGGCCCGCAGCAACTCCACCTGGTTCTTGAGCGGCACCTCGCCGATCTCGTCGAGAAAGAGCGTGCCCCCCTCGGCCAGGGCAAAACGGCCCGGGCGGGTGGCATGGGCCCCGGTAAAGGCGCCCCGCGCGTGGCCAAAGAGTTCGCTGGCAAACAACTCGGCGGTGAACCCCCCGCAGTTGACCGCCACAAAGGGGCCGGCCCGGCGCTTGCTGCGCTCGTGTACCGCCCGGGCGATCAACTCCTTGCCCACCCCGGTCTCCCCCCGCAGCAGCACCGGCACCTCCGACTGGGCCACCTGTTTGATGGTCTCGGCGGCGGCCTGCATGGCCGGGCTGCGCCGCACCAACTTGCGAAAGGTATCCTGGCTCTCCAGGCGGTGGTGCAGCTTGCGGTTCTCCGACAGCAATTCGAGGCGGTCGATGGCCCGCTCCACCAGCAGGCGCAGGTGAACCAAGTCCACCGGCTTGGTGATGAAATCGAAGGCCCCCTTCTTCATCGCCTCCACCGCGGTGGTGACACTGCCGTACGCGGTGAGGATGATGGTCTGGGCGTCTGGGTGGCTGTCGCGGATCTCGCCGAGCAATTCCATCCCACCCAACCCGGGCATACGCAGATCGGTGATCACCAGGTGGTAGGTCTGCCGCTGCAACAGGTCGCGCGCCTCGTTGCCGTCCTTGGCCGTGTCGATGGTGAAACCGGGCTGCTGCAGCGCTTCCTGCAGCCCTTCCCTGATGAAGACCTCGTCATCGGCAATCAGCAGGCGCAGGGGTCTCTTGGTCATCGCTCAGCCCTGCGCCCCTGCCTACCCGCGGGCAACAACACCGGGGCAGCGCCCTTTTCCAGCCACAGCCGGATCGACACCGTGGTGCCTGCACCCTCCTGACTGGCCACCTCCAGGACGCCCCCGTGCTGATGTACGATGCGCTGGGCAATAGACAATCCCAGCCCGGTGCCCTCGGCTTTGGTGGTGTAATAGAATTCGAGGACCCGCTCCAGGTCGGCGGGAGGGATGCCGCGACCGTTGTCGACTACCTGCAACAAGATTTGGCCCTTGACGCGATCCAGGCGCGACTGTAGAATGACCCGGGGTGCCGCCCCCAGGGCCTGGAAGGCGTTGATGAGGACGTTGAGCAACGCCTGGCTCAGCAGATTTTCGTCGGCGCTGATGGCCGGCAGCGGCTCCTCCAGATCGAGGACCAAGGCGATGCCGTGTTCGCGCGCCTCGGGTTCGACCAGGGAGAACAAGTGCCGCAGCAGATCGTTGGGCTGCACTGGCTGGAGGTACAGGGCCGGGGGACGGGAGAAACGCAGGAAGTTCTGCACAATACCCTCGAGCCGGCGCATCTCGGTGCGGGCGATGGTCAGGCGTCGGTTCACCCGCGCGGCCGCCTCACCGCCGGC
>CAMAVQ010000158.1 GCA_945861755.1 Gemmatimonas phototrophica | reverse complement strand
AACATCCTCACTGGCGAACAGGTGTGGGAGTCGAACCTGTTCGAGGTGCTGCCAGATGAGATGCTCCCCCAACTGGCCAAGTCCTTCGAGATCCAGTTCAAGCCAGAAGACGGAGCGGCCTTCGGCATGAACACCATCAGCGCCGTGGTCGACGACGAGGCGAACGACCAGTTCCTGTTGTGCTCTTACAGCGCTTACCTGATCGCCGGCAAGAAAATGGTCTTCAGAGGGAAGACCGGGATCAACGGCAAGCCCGTACAGATGGCGGCCGGCGTCGTCGCTGTGGAAAGGAAAACCGGCAAGATCAAGTGGGTAGCCCCAGCTCCGGCGCAGACCGGCAAGGTCAAGGTCAAGGCCACCTATTTCTGGAGCTACCCACAACAACTGGGCAACAAACTGCTGATCGATTGGGCCGGAGTACACGTCTTCGATCTCAAGGACGGGGCCCTGGTCTGTGCCGTGCCCTTTGACCGGACCAATGGACAGGGCGCCAACGCCGCCACCGTGGTGGACAATGGGGTGGCCTATGTCACCTCTGCCGGCCAACTCAGCGCGGTGGACATCGCCACGGGCCAGCTCAAGTGGCAAACCAAGCCCGACAAGAAGATCGTGTACTCAGAGATTTACGCGGCCGGCGACAAGCTGGTGGTCAAGCGGGGCGGTACCTTCAGCGACGCCAAGGGCAAACCCCAGGTCTATGCCTACGGCCTGGACGTGCTCGACAAGGCCACCGGCCAGCCCACCTTCGACTCCATGACCATGCACAAGTCCAAGGATCGCCAGATCGCCGACATGACCAATGTGGTGGTCGAGGGCAATACCGCTTACTACGCCACCCAGAAGAGCCTGCGGGCCTTTGACCTGGACAAGCTGGACTACCAGTACCAGGCGGCGCTGGGCGAGGACCAGGGTAACCTCGACGGGGCCAAGTCGGTTTCCTCGTCTGGCGACGGCAAGATCTACGTGCTGATGAAGCAGAGCACCAAGGCCTTCAATGCGGCCGATGGCGCCCAGTTGTGGTCCAAGACCTTCGAACCGCCCAAGGTCAGCGCCCTGGCCATGGCCATGCTCAACACCCTCAGCGCCGCGGCGGCCCAGCAGCGGGCCAACAGCAGCATCACCGGCCGGGCCACCTACAAGGTGTACAGCCAGGCCAGCTTCTACCAGGGCCGCGCCACCTCGACGGGCGAATACAACTATGTGATGGCCAAGGAAGATGGCAAACCCACGGTGGTCGGCGTCAACCTGGAAACCGGCAAGGACGACCGCCGCGCCGTGATGGACAAGAAGGAAGCCGACTACATCGTCGACGAGCGCTTCGGTATCCTGCTCAACGTCGAGAAGGGCGAAACCCTGCAGATCTATGATCTGAACAACTGAACCTAGGCCGCAACACAAAAAGAGGCGATCCCGCACACCAGAGATCGCCTCTTTTGCGTTGTTAGCCGGCGCTCAATCGTCGGCCGCCACGTGCCAGGGCATCATCTTGGGCACAAACACCAGCCCCCAGACCACCGCCCCGGTCAGCCAGTACCCGGCGGCCATGTGCAACATGCCAAAGTAGTAGTCGAGGAAGAACTCGGCGGTGACCCGGGTCAGCAGGGCCAGCAGGAAGCAGAGGGTGAGGGTGGCCAGCGGCCAGGTGTTCTGGTCCCAGTAGCGCTCGAAACCGCAGTGAGCGGCGATGACCCGGGTGGCGATGACCAGGGTCATGGACCCGAAACCGCCGACGAAGGTCAGGTGCAGGGCCTGCAACTCGTGGTCGGGGAAGAGGCCGTCCAGCCACAGGCCGCCGGGCACACACCAGAAGGAGAGCCACAACAGATAAAGGTGCCACCGCCGGCGTGCCGGCAGCCGATAGATACCCACCACCACCAGCAGATGTGCCGTGACCACCGCGGCCCGCAAAAACCTCCCCGCCTCTACCGCCCCCCCGGCCTCGACCAGGAAGCTGCCGGCCAGCAGCAGCCCGCCCACCGCAAAAACCGCCAGCCGGCGACGCGCCTCCGGTCCCTGAGTGACGGGCTCTTCGCGGCGACCATACAAGAGCCGCGGCCCCAGGTGGCTGCCCACCGCCATGATCAGCCCCAGGAGTAATCCCTGCTCCACCAGCCGCTGGCCCAGTTGGGGAAAATCGGTCGCCGGCCACCGCAGGAGCAGCACCCCGGCCAGACCACAGACCAGGCCAAAAGCCACAAACACAAAAGCAGGCGGGGGATTGTCGCCCCGCCGGACAAAGCGGCGGCCGGCAAAAACCAGCAAAAAAAGAAGGGTGGCCAGTAACCCCCCCAGCGACCAGTTGCTATTGCCCAGGTACAGACCCACCGCCCCACTCAAGAGCAAGAGCACCCCCAGGGCCAGTTCCCAGGGCCGCGTCCCCGGCGTCTCCATAAAACGGGGCATGGAGGTCATCAGAAAGCCGGCCGCAAAAGCCAGCTCAAAACCCTGGATCTGGAACAACCCGTGGTAAAAGCCCGAGTAGGTGGGAGTCAATCCGGCGTAGTACCACAACCAGTGGGAAACCCCCACCAGACTGCACAACCAACCCAGCGGAAAGAAGACCCGAAACGGCTCGTCGCACAGCACCTGGAGGTAGGAGGGGCGATCAGACATACCAATCCATCAGCGAATACCCCAGCAGGGGCGGGGGAATGACCCCGGAGGCCCTTTCACGGGGGGCGGTGGGGCAGGGAAGTCCGCGTGGTCGGGGGCCGGGTAGCGGAGCGCAGCGAGCGAGAGGGCAGGACGCGCCTTGGGAAAGGCCGAAGTGGGTCATTCCCCGACGCTCTCTAGAACCGCGCGTGATGCGACTCGGCCGGCGCCTGGTACACCACCTTGAGATGCGGCGTGTCCAGTTTCTTGTTGCCCTGCACCTTGGAGTCCAGGCAACTGTCCAGGGCCCCGCAGACGATCAGCGTGCGCTCCGCCGGGAAAGGCGCCTTGCCGGTGAAGATCATCTCCTCGATCTTGGCCACCAGGCAGGCCGAATAGGTCACATTGGGCACCGGGGTCAGGAAGAACTGGTTGGAGACCGGCGTCGGCTCGCCCTTGAGCTTGGCGGCAAAGCAGTAGTCGGCTACCGCACCGTTGAGCATCAATAGGGTCGTGCGCAGCCCGTCGTTGTGTTCGATGAAATACGCCGCCGGCTCCTTGACCAGTTTGGGCAATTCGCCATTGCCCAGCAAATCCTGGGTGCGGCCGTCCTCGATGGTCAGCCCCTGCGGACTGTCGCTGCGCGAAAGCGCCGCCTCCAGCAACGCCTTGGACCAGCGCCCGTCCTCCCCGGCCTTCCACACTTCATTCCCCTGGATCAGTTGCACCGACTTCACCCCGGTCTCGCCGCCCTGCCGCCGCTCGATCATACACTGCATGGCCTCCAGGGCGTGGTAATCCATGGCATCCGAGCCACCCACCCCCACCATCAGCGCCTCCTCGATCTGACAGCCCAGCGGCAACTCCAGGTCGGGCAGCCTCCAGGTCACCGGCAGGGAGGAGCCGGCCAGCAGCGGGAACTTGAGGCGGTGGCCGTCGTCCACCATCTCCTTGGCCTTGGCAAAACTGTAGGAGAGGTGTTTGTCGTTATACACCGGCACCGCGCGGCCATCCTGCTCAAAGACCTTGACGCACTCCTTGAAGAATCCGTAGCGCGGGTACTGGATCTGCCCTTTCTCGTTTTTCGGGTAATTGCCGTGTTCGCCGATGATCAGCACCGCGTCCACGGCGAGTTTGTCCCCGCCGCAGCGCAGGGTTTCGGCGATGGTGGGGTAGACCTCAAAGCCGAACTCTCGCGCCCGGTCCACACTCTGGTCCCCCGCCGGCTTCTGGTCCACGTACAGGGAGACGATGCGGGTATTGGGACGATGCCAGCGCCCCCCGTAGGGATAACCCACCACAAAGCGGTCGGCAAAATGCTGGGCGTGGGATAGGTAGGTGTAGACCGTGGCGATAACGGCGATGCGTTTGGGCGAAGTATCAGTCATTATGTCCTCCAGAAAGTCGATTCCTTCGGTGCCTGGTACACCACCTCCAGATGGGGCGTTTCGATGCGCTGCTGCTCCTGGTGCAGACTGTCCACCCCCGCCTCCACTAGGCCGCCCGTCAGCAGGGTGCGCTCCACCGGGTAGGGGGACTTGCCGGTGAGGATCAGGGTCTCGATGTGATTGACCTGAGGGCTGAAGAAATTGGCCAAGCTGCTGCGGGCCGGCGGCATGGGCAGGTACATCTGGGTGGAGAAGGGCTCGGCCTGGCCCTTGAGCCGGCCGGCGAAGTTGAAGTCCTTGATCAGGCCGTTGAGCAGAACCATGGTCGACTTGAGCCCGTCGCGGTGTTCGTACTGATAGGCGATGGGGTCCGTGACCAGCTGCTTCAGCTCGTTGATGGTGGGGTACAGGTCATTGAAGCCGGCCCGCCCCGGGGCAATGGTATGGCTACGGGAAAGCCCGGCCTCGAACAACTCGCGCGACCAGACACCTTCGTGGTGCGCCTTCCAGAAATTGTCCCCTTTGTACGCCTGCACCCACTTGATCCCGCTTTCGCCCCCCTGGCGTCGCTCCACCATACACTGCAAGGTCTCCAGAGCGTGGAAATCGTAGGAATCCACCCCGCCGTACCCCACACACATGCCCTCCTCCACCGATGCGCCCCAGGGCAGTTCGAGGGCGGGGGTGCGCCAGGTCACCGGCAGGGAGGAACCGGCCATAAAGCCAAAGTCCAGCTCCTTCGACAGGTCGTACATCTCCTTGGCCCACGCCCATTTCCAGGAGAGGTGTTTGTCGTTGAAGATCGGAGCCGAGCGACCGCTCTGCCGGTACACTGCGCAGATCTGCTTAAAGAACTCGTAGCGCGGGTACAAGCGCTGCCCCTTGGCGTTGGTCTGGTAGTTGCCGTGTTCGCCGACCAGCACCACCCCGTCTACCGCCAGCGACGAGGTGCCCAGGGTGAGGGCATCGGCGATGGTAGGGTAGATCTTCGTCTGCGGGAAGCGCCGCGCCCGGTCCGCGCTCAGGTCGTTCTCGGGATTGACCTGGTCCACATAGAGCGAGACCAGGTCCATGGGCGGGCGATGGTGCCGGCCGTTCCAGCCGTACCCTTCCAGGAAGCGGTCGACGATATGCTGGGCGTGCGAGTACTTGTGATAGACCGTGGCGATAGCCGCCACCTTGGGTCGCTTGGCCATAGATCCGTCCTTTCTTTTAGAGCCCCAACTCCGCCGCCGACTCCCGCATTGCCGCGATCACCTCGGCGATGACCTGGTCCAGTTCCATGCCCATCATCGCCGCCCCCCTGGCCACCACCTCGCGGTTGACCCCGGCGGCAAAACCCCTATCCTTCCACTTCTTCTTCACCGAACTGACCTCCAGATCCTGCACACTGCGCGAGGGCCGCACCAGGGCGCAGGCGGTCACCAGGCCGGACAACTCGTCGATCGTGTAGAGCGTCTTCTCGAGCCGGGTCTGCGGTTCCACTTCGGTGCAGATCCCCCAGCCGTGGGAGAGCACGGCCCGCACGTATTCGGCGGGCCAGCCATTGACTTCGAGCAATTCTTGTGTCTTTTTACAGTGGCTCTCCGGATGGCGCTCGTAGTCCAGGTCGTGGACCAGGCCGATCACGCCCCACTTCTCCTCGTCCTCCCCCCACTTGCGGGCCAGATAACGCATCACCGCCTCGACGGCCTTGGCATGGTTGATCAGCGAGGCATTGCTGTTGTGCTGGAGCAGCAGCTCCAGGGCTTCGGCGCGGGTGGGCATTCGCTCTGTCATGGGTCCCGGGGGAAAAGATACTCCAAATAGGATGCACCAGATAATAATCGCAGGCGGGTTATAGTTCAAACATGGATTACCTGGAACCGTTCCAAGATTTTCTCGCCGACCTGGGCCCGGTCGGCGTCATCGTGCTTTCCATCCTCGACTCGGCCGGCATGCCCACCTTTGGGGGGCCGGATGTGCTGCTGCTGCTGATGGCCCCCAATTTTACCTTGGCTACCGGCCTGTGGCTGCTGGCTGGTACGGTGGCCGGCTCGGCCCTGGGCTGCCTGATCCTCCACTATGTGGGCCGGCGCGGCGGCGAACCGCTCCTGGCGCGCTTCGGCGGGGTGGAGAAACGGGAATGGGTGCGGCAGAAGCTGCAACGGTACGACTTTGCCGGCATCTTTGCCGCCGCCATCGGGCCGCCACCCTTTCCCACCAAGCTCTTTGTGCTCTCGGCCGGGGTGCTGGGCATGAAGTGGCAGCGCCTGCTCCTGGCCGTGATCCTGGGCCGGACCCTGCGATATGGCTTGGCATGGTACCTGGGCCTGCACTACGGGGCCCAGGCTGCGGCGATCCTGAGCCAGCATTACCATTCCATCTTCGCCGCAGTGATCGCGCTCCTGGTGCTTCTGGTGCTGACTGCGTTCGTGAAGCGGCGCTGGTTCCGGCCTACCCCTTGAGGATTTCCCCGTTCACCTCGATCACAATCCCGCCTGAGCAAAATCGGCCAAGACCTCGGGAGGCAGGGGCTCCAGCACCGCGGCCACGTTCTTCTCCAGTTGTTCGATGTTCAGGCTGCCGATGGGATTGCCGTGGATACGCGTCTCGCCCAGGCAAAAGTGCAGGGCCAGACGCAAGAGCGGTACCCCGCGCGCCTCGCACCAATGGCGCATGGCTTCGGCCCGCTCGTGGTCCTGCCCCCACTTCTCGCGCGGCACGAACTGCTCCACCGGCGCCCCGGTGAGGTACCCGCGCATGATCGACCAGCCGTTGAGCACCCCCAGGTCGGCGGCGGCGGCCGCTGGCAGGATATCCTGGGCGGCGCTCTGTCTCAATAAGTTATAATCACTGAAACACAAGAGCGCGTCGATGCGGCCCGAGGCGATGGCCTGCAGGTGGAAGGGGTGGGGGTTCATGCCGTAGCCGATCCAGTCCACCCAACCCCGCTGGCGGGCCTGCTCCAGACCTTCGAGGGTGCCGCCCGCCTCCAGGGTGGGCTCAATGGCCGGCGGATCGTGGACAAAGAGCACGTCGAAGCGCCCGATGCCCAGGATATTTAGCTGGTCCTCCACATCGGCCAGCACCCTGGTCGCCGAATAGTCCGGGGTACCCTGCCCGTACCCGCCCCACGGGGCCCCGCTGTGGCAGCAGACCCGGCCGCTGATGATCAACTCCTCCCGTTTGACCACCCCCTGTTTGATGGCCACCCCTAATTTGCGCAGCGAGTCCCCGTAGCAGCGGGCGCTGTCGAAGTGGTTGACCCCCAGGTCCACGGCCCGGCGAATCAGGTGGGCAGCCTCCTCGTCGCTGACCGGGCCGAAGTTGTTGCCAAACCCCTGGGTGCCAAAGGGGATCACCGGGATACTGAGCCCGGTCTTGCCCCAGCGCCGGCGCGGACAGCAGTTCTTCTTCAGTTCCATCGCCTCAGGCTCCTCGCAAAATTTTCTGCAATATACAGCCACCGTGCCCCCCTATCAATGCGTGCAGCATCAGCCCCCCTCGCGTGTTATCTTAGGACCCATGAAAAGAGCCGGGCAGGCCTTCACCCCCAGGGCCTTTGTGATTGGCGCGCTGGGGTCGCTGACCATCGCCGTGGGCGACCCGTACGCGACCATGGTGATACGCGGTTCCTACATGGCCCTAGACTTCAGCACCCCCGGTGCCCTCTTCCTGCTCCTGCTCCTGGCCGGCCTGTTCAACCCCCTGCTCAAACGCCTGGCCCCGGCCTGGGCCCTGGCATCGGGCGAGTTGCTGGTGATCTATATCATGATGATCACCGCCTCGGCGGTCTCCACCATGGGGCTGGTGGCGTACATGTTGCCCCTGCTCACCACTCCCTTCTATTTTGCCACCCCCGAGAACAACTGGGAGAATCTGATCCAGCCGCACGTGCCCGGCTGGATGGTGCCCCAGGGCCCGGAGGTGGTGAAGTGGTTCTACGAGGGGGCGCCCCTGGGCCGCGGAGTGCCCTGGGGGGCCTGGATTCCCCCCCTGCTCCACTGGGCGGTGCTGCTGGTGGCCCTCTATGTGGTGATGGTCTGCACCATGGTGCTTTTGCGCCGGCAATGGGCCGAACACGAGCGCCTGCTCTACCCGGTGGCCCAGGTGCCGCTGGAGATGGTGCGGGAGGAGCCCGGCCACCACCTGCCACGCTTCTTCCGCAACCCGATGATGTGGGCCGGCTTCGCCCTGCCGGTGCTGGCCGGCACCCTCAAGGCCCTGCACGCCTACTACAACTTCATGCCCGCCGCCGAGCTGGTCACCACGCTACCCTTCTTCCGCAACACCGTGAACCTGATCTTCCGGCTCAGCTTCCCGATGATCGGCTTCACCTACTTGATCAACCTCGACATCGCCTTCAGCCTGTGGTTCTTCAACCTGCTGGCCCACCTCTTCCAGGGGGTGATGAACGTCCTGGGCATCAGCAGCACCGAAAAGCTGGCGCCCTTCGGCGCCTGGGAGAAACCCATCCTGGCGCACCAGGCCACCGGCGCGATGGCCGTGCTGGT
>CAMAVQ010000157.1 GCA_945861755.1 Gemmatimonas phototrophica | reverse complement strand
GTCAGCCAGTGATTCTGGTTCGCCCCCTCGTTTCGCAGCAGCGCCAGGGGGCTGTTGGACGCCGATATTACCAGGTCGACATCGCCGTCGTTGTCGCAGTCACCCAGCGCCACGCCTCTCCCGACCCTCTTGTCGCTGAGGGCTTTGCCCGCACTGGAGGTGATGTCCGCAAAGGTGAACGCGCCGCCGGACTTTCGCCCGTTGTTCCGGAAAAGCAGGCTGGCCTGGGCGTAGGTCGACAGTGGGTCGAAGAGCTCGACGTTGTCCAGCACATGGCCGTTGGCCGTGAAGAGGTCCAGGAAACCGTCGTGGTCGAAATCGAAAAAACCGCCACCCCAACCCACATAGGGAAGGCTGACCCTGCCGGTGCCGGAGGAAAAGGAATGATTCGAGAAGAATCCGTTGCCATCGTTGCGATAAAGGGCATTGGGCTCCCCCTGGAAGTTCGTCACCCAGATGTCCAGGAACCCGTTGTTGTCATAGTCGTCCATATCCACCCCCATGCCCGCCTGGGTCCGGCCGTCCTCACTGTACGCGACCCCCGCGATCAAGGCCAGGTCGGTGAAGTGTCCGCCGTCATTGCGGTACAGATAATTGGGGGTCTGGTCATTGGCCACACACAAGTCCACATCCCCGTCGTTGTCGTAGTCCCCCCACACCACCCCCAGGCCCTTGCCATCGGGGTCGAACACTCCAGCCTGCCGCGTCACGTCAGCGAACCTCCCATCGCCCTCGTTGCGGTAGAGAAAGTCGGAGGTCCCTTCGTAGTTGCTGGGATGAGGATAGGTCTTGACCTTCTTGGCCACGCCCTGCCTGGTCTTGTCCTCGGCCATGGCCATGTAGGGGACCAGATTCTCGCCGGGATGCTCCAGGGAGAAGGTCACGTACCTGGCCACATAGAGGTCGAGGTCTCCATCGCGGTCGTAGTCGGCAAACGCACACCCCGTGCTCCACTGCCCGGCTCGGACCCCGGCCTCCTGGCTGTGGTCGCTGAAGGTGCCGTCGCCCTTGTTGTGGTAGAGGGTGTTTCGGCCATAGTTGGTCACGTAGAGGTCTTGGTGGCCGTCGTTGTCGTAGTCCCCGGCGCAGCATCCCATCCCATATCCTACGAACTCCGCCTCGATGCCGGCCTCCTCGGTCAAATCCGCAAAGCTACCCCCGCCGGCGTTCCGGTACAGGGCATCCTTTGCTTGGGGCCCGGCTTTCTGGGTCAGCGAATAACCGTTGACCGCGTAGAGGTCCAGGTTGCCATCGCCATCGAAATCCCAGAACGCACATCCAGGACCCATGGTTTCGATGAAGTACTTCTGCGGATTCTCGCCGCCGCCGCCGCTCACGTGCCGGAAGGAAATGCCCGCCGCCGCCGTGACGTCCGCGAATTGGCCCCCGGCGGCGCCTGCCTCCCCCCAGAGGGCGATCAGCAGCAATGGTGCGATTGGTTTCATATCACGTTTCGAGGGTTTGGTGGGTTCTGCAGGAATCAGTACATGGGAATCCAGGTGCCTTTTACACCCGTTATTCCATCCACCACCAACCAGAAGCCGGCAGCGGCAAACTGGCCCAGGATCAGGCCGATGAAGAAAGGTACGGTTTTGCGATACCCTTGGACCCCACTGTACTTAAGTACACAGGACTTGATCAGCCAGGCCAGAAAGATCGAGAACCAGATATTGTTCATGACCCAATCTGCTGCCACGATAAACCCGATGGGGTGGAGGGGCCACCAGAGCAGATTCCGCTGTAGGAGGAGCAGTAACCCCATCACTGCCGCGCCGATGCCGGTCACGAACCAACCGAAGCCGTCGGGTCCCGAAGGGGTAGAGATCTTGGCGGCGGCGTAGTCGAAGGGGTATTGCGGAAAGGACACAAAGTACTGGGAGTAGAGGTTGGCGGCACCATGGTCGTACGCCATAACCATGGTAGTCGCCATCGAGGCGGCAAGGCTCAGAACCACTGCCAGAACTATGGCCCAGAAAAGCGGTCGCCGGCGGCGAGGTAAGCCTTCGCCCATCTTCAGGCTGTTGGCGACCGGGGCCATGAGGAAGATCAACAGATCAGCGCCCCAGACAAAGGTCGAGGCCATGGCGATCATACCTTTCGCCCCCAGGGTCGATGAACCGATGCCGGAGATGACCAGGTCACAGGGTATCAGCTTGGGGGTCACGGTCGCCAGGCCGGTCTCGACGATGGCCCGGGTCAGGTAGAGAAAAGTGACAAAGGTCCCGAAAAGGAACACCGGGACGATCCACAGCGGCAGGCCAACCTGCCACAGCCAGGCCCCCATGACCGCCAGCCCCAGGATCAGCCCCGCAACGGCCAACCGGTAGGAGAGAATCTCGTCGGTGTCGTCGATTGGGCGTTGGCGGCCAAAGGCCTTTTGCACTACCGCCTTCAGGTGGAGGCGCGCCGACCAAAGCCCCCAGCAGATGAAGACGACCACCGCCCCGGTGGTCTGATGCCCCAGGATACCGCCGCCCCCGCTGAAGGGGGCCAGGCGCTCGGTGGTGGTGATGCCCAGCACCTCAAAGACACCCATTTCCACGACCCTGAGCAGGTAAAACACCCAGAGGCCGACGGCAACGTTGGCCTGGATGAAATAGGAGAATCCCAGCATGAGAAAACTCAGCCGGAGGCCGAGGCCCACCGAATCCCCGAAGAGCGAAATTGTGCTCGCCCACTCCATGGTAGGGAAGAAATAAAAGTGGTTGTGCAGCGGCGTGGAACTGTTGGCGATGAAGGACAGGGCGAGCCCGACCCATAACAAGGCTTTCTTGAATAACGGGGGCAGACGACCCTCTCCGCCTTCCTCAGGCATCATGGCCAGCGCGACCTGGGCCAGGGGGTAGATCAGGCGCTCGTGCTCCACCCACTGCCGCCGCAGTACCACCATCAGGCAGATGGTCGCCAGATAGAATCCCCCGATGAACACCAGCCACCAGAAGACGGGCTCAACCCAGGGGAGCCAGGGAAGGGACACATTCGCCGGCAGGCCCTCGTAGAAATATCGGATCGCCCGGTCGTCCTGGGGAATCATCCAGGAGGGTATATAGGGGAGAACCTGCTCTGCCCAGCCATTTTCCGGCGTGGCATAGTAGAGGGGCCCGGAAATGGTGGCGAAGAGCATGCCGGTGAATCCCCTCGTGGTCACGGCCGTCCCGACGATCATCATCACAAAGACAACAATCAACTCACCGCGGCTCAGAGGCAGACGCCGGTTGATCAACCGCAGAACTGTCTGAAGGAAGAGCACCCAGACAAACAGCAGGAAAAAGGCGGCAGGTGTGTTGGCGGTGAGCGCCATGTCCGTACCCTGGATCATCAGGGCGCCGTAGGGCGTGCCAACACCTATTGCAATACAGAGAAGTACGCCGACGATAAAAGCTTTTGGTGTAAACGCCGGAGGAGAAGGGTTCATTTATTGGCGGTGAACTGAAAGGGATATACCACGGTCACCGTCGAAAGGGGGACCTCGTGCTGCGAGGTCTGTGGTTGGGGCAGGGCCGAGGTGGTTTCCGACTGAGGCCCACTGAAAGCATCCTCGGCAAAGCGTCCTGCCGGCTGGAACCTCCAGCCGTCGATCTCCTGGAGGACACACTGCTCGACCAGTTCGTTGGTGACGGTGGACTCCCGCAGGGTCACCACAGTCACCTCGCCGTTTGGCATGATGGAGAACTCCACGACCAACTCCCCCTCCAGCGCCCGGGTCTTTTCGTACTCACCGGCGAAGCAGCGGTTCAGATCCGCCAGGTTTTCGCTAACCACCGAGTTGATTGCCCCGACGTCCCGGGCCAGATCCCCTAGCTGGTTTCCGGTGATCTCCCGGGGGCCGTGGATGATCACCTTGGTGCCCGGCGACGCCGCGGCGAGCGGCTCTTCACGCACCCGTTGCTTTTCCACCTTGCGGGTAAAATGAAAAGGGATGTCGACGGTCTGGGTAGGGCGGTTGAACGCGT
This sequence comes from Gemmatimonas phototrophica, assembly GCA_945861755.1. Classification (GTDB taxonomy): domain Bacteria; phylum Latescibacterota; class UBA2968; order UBA8231; family UBA8231; genus SICG01. The sequence continues at coordinate 4,638 of CAMAVQ010000157.1, read as the reverse complement.
CGAAATTGGTGGCGAATTGCTTCAGCACCAACTGCACCTTTTCCACTTTGGGGTGCAGGGGATCAAAAACAAGGAAGCCGCTGTAGTGCTCTCCTTTGAAGATGATCTCCCCCTCGCTATACAAAGAACTGCGGACCAGGCCGATCCTCTTGGCAAAACGGTAGTATTCATTGCCGCTGATCCTCCTCAGGGCCCGGTAATAACCCTCCAGGCTCTTCCGATGGGCCACCGGCGCAACCGTATAGGTTTCCAGGAGATCCCCTCTGTCGGTCAGCAGCACCGCCTTGATGGGGTCGAGCATCATCTTGGGGAGAGTATAGTTGTAGACCGCCACTTCAAAGACCGAAAACCGGTTCGGGGTGTAGCCCAGATTGGGATCGACCCAGTTGCCGTAGGTATAGGGATTGGTCGAGAGTTTCCCATCCTTGGAATCATCGGGGAACTGCTCGTTCAGTTCCTGGTCGGACAGGTAGCGCACATCGATGCGCGACCCTTCCAGATAATAGGAAACCCGGTTTTCATTGCCTAACTCGTAGCCAGACGTGTTATCGCCCTGAACCGGGACGAGTTCGGAGGCATAATGGAGGGGCGCGGGAAAAAGCCAGCATCCCGACCACAGCAAAGACCCCAGGGCGAGCAGCGGCAGACCGAAGCGTAGCAACGACAATCTGGCAGTCATCTTACTTCCTCTGGCTGTAGAAGTCTATCTGCTGCTGGGCAATGGAGCCCTGTTGGGTCAGGGCAAAGACGACCAGGTTGACGCCCATTTTCAGCTGGGGCTCATTTTGAAAATCCTGTTCCCAGATACTGCCGTACCCTTTGTCGGCGTACACCACTACCAGCCGGTCGTCGAGGAAGATGCCCTCCAGGTCGGCGACCGTTGGCCCCCGATCGCCGTCGCCACCGGAAACCTCGCCGCCGGGCGGAGGACCGTCGGCAAAATCAAAAAAACAGTGGTAGATGGGGTGGTCGCGCGGAATCAATCTGAATCTGGCCTCTTTGCCTATGGCGTCCTTCAGCATCTTTCTCAGCGAGGCCTCGCCCGGGCCGAATTCGGTCAGAGGGGCGGCGTTGTCAACCATGATGAAGCCGCCGCTTTTCAAGTACTCCCCCAGGTTCTGCGCTTCGTGCTCCGTCAGCGCGAAGCCCTTTTTCTCACTGATGTACACAAAGGGGGCCTTGAACAGCTCCCTCGAGTCCAGGGGCAGGCGTTTCTCCACCTGGGCGTTGATCTGGGTATAGCTGTTGACGGCCTCCGCCAACTGGGGGATGGCTCGTGGCGTCGGCGGGTCGATTTCGCTGGCGATGGCCTGCGCCAGGTAGATAAATCCCTTGATGCTCCGTTTGTCATTGGGGTCCTGGATGACCAGTCCCTTGTATTTCCCCGTGTCCAGGTCCTTCAGGTCGAGGAATTCCTCTTGCATACTGATGCGCTTCTCGGGTTCCTTGAGGCTGGCGGTGACCGCCGGCCCCGTCTCGACGTCGGGCGATTCCTCCCCGATTTCGACGCCGCTTCCCACGACCGGCCCCACCGCTCCGGCGCGCGCCCTGAAGGATCCGGAATTGTACTGGTCGAGGCTGCTGCTCCGCAATTCACTGAATCTCTCGAATGAAGCGCGGGGCTTTTCGGCCAGACTCTGCCGCCGCACCACGGGTTTTTTGGCGGGCAGCGGTTTTTTTCGCAGGGTCATCGCCTTCTGCGACGGCGGCGGGGCAACCCGGAACATGGTGGTCAGCGGCGGCGTGGGTTCACTCAGGCGGATGGGCACAGAGATCTTCCCGCTTTCGATGTCCGTTAACCAGCCCATCAACCCGTAGATTCCCAAGTGCAACACCACGGATAGGCCAATGGTGACGGCGTACAGCCGGCGCCAGCCTGGGAATCTATCGAAGGTGCCGAACTGATTCTTCATCGGGTCAGAGCTTCCCCCCTGCGATCCATTCCCGGTGTTCTTTGGCAAAACCATATGCTTCCATCCCGCCCTTGCCCGCCTCGCATAGCTCGATCACCTGATCGTAGACAGTTACTGCTTCCTGCCATTCACTCAGGCTCTCGTGGCACATGCCGATGTTGTTGAGGGCGCCCAGCGCCGCCTGGGTCCCTGGGTACTTGCTGGTAAACTCCGCCAACAGACCCAATGCCCGGTGCAATTGGTCCTCGCCCTTGGAGTCGGTGGCCTCCTGGACGATAGGGGAAATCTTCTCGTACTCGGCATAGGCTTCGAGTTCCCTCACCCCGGCGAGTAGCTGCGGGATCCGTTCGGCTAGTTCGTCCTGGGGAAACCGCTGCTGCACCTGGAGGTACTCGACCTTGGCTCTCTGGTGATCGTGCTGGTTGAAGTAGTAGTCGCCCAATGACACCCGGACCGCAGGTTCCAGGTTGCTCTGGGGGTATTGGGCCAGCAAGCGCCGGAAATACTCTGCGCCCTCCTCGGGCCGGCCCAGCTCAAATGCGGTCCATGCAGCGCTGCTCAACGCGTCATCGGCCAACTCCGCCTCGGGGTATTGCTCGAACACCCGCTGGTACCGCACCAGCGCCTGAGGGAATTGTTGCAGATTGAACAGGCATTCTCCCGTCTGAAACAGCGCCTCGGCTGCCACCTCACTCTCGGGATATTCGTCGCCCACCCTCCCGAAGTGTGCCGCTGCCTCGGCAAAGGCCCTTTCGGCGAGGTAGACATGTCCCAGATAATAACATGCGTAGGCCAAATTGGGGTGCCGGGGATATTGGCCCAACAGCCGTTTGAAAGTCGCTGCCGCCTCCAGGGGGCGATCCAGCTGGAACTGGGCAACGCCCAGCCCCAGTTCGATATCGGCGGCGTAGAATCCTCCGGGGTACCTGGCCAGCCCTTCCCCATAGATCCGGGCAGCCTCGGCCAGGTCACCCTGGCGAATATGCGCCATGCCCAGGAGGTAGAGCGCCTTCTCCTTGAGGAAGTACTCGCCCTGGGTTTTGCGGTCCTCTACCGCAGGGGAAAGCACCGCCCGGGCCATCTGGATCACTTGCTCCGGGTTCCCTGTCTCACCGTAGAGCTCCGCCAGGAGCAGCAGGGCATCCACCCGCTCGGTGGAATCAGCCGCAATCGCCGCCAGGTCCTCATAGATCCTGACTGCCTCCTGCTTCTGCCCCTGGCGGAGGCGCACCTCTCCCAGCGAGCGCAGCGCTGTGCGCCTCATGTCCACATCGGCACTGGTTGCCAGTTCCCCCAGGTCCGCAGCCGCCTGCTCGTACGCCCCGGCGTTGGCGCCGGCCATGGCCCTGCCGAAGAGGGCACCCTCCCGCAGGCGCGGATCGGCGGTCAACGCCCGGGCCTCCGAGTACTCCGCAGCCGCATTCGCGTAGCGCTTGAGCCCGATCAACGCCTTGGCGCGCAAATAGTGGAATCTGGCCTGGTCCTCGCGGTCCGTGGCTGCCGCAAGGCCTTCTTCGAGTATGCCCAGGGCACGCTCCCAATCCCCACGGCCGTTCAACGCGGCCCCTGCCTCCAACCGGGATTTGGCGAAGAGTTCCCCGCCCGCCCCCACACTCAGGAAGGAACCAACGGCGCCCTCCACATCGCCGGCGTCGCGCAGCGCGATTCCCAACTCGAAACGGGCGATGGTCGCCTGGGAGGAATCGGCGGCAAGAAGGGCAAACCGGCGGTAGGTGTCAGTGGCTTCCCCGAAGTTTCGCTCCCGGTAGTGCAACCGGGCGATCTGCAGCAGCGCGTGGCCAGCATAGGTGTCTTCCGGGTGCGCGGCGCGAAGGGCCTCGAAGCGCACCAGCGCCTGGCGCCGCGTCTCCTCCTCGTCGAGCATCTGGTACGCCAGCGCAATATTGAATTCCAGGGCCATCCTGAGTCCACTCTCGGGATAGCGCCCCTGGGTCTCCTCAAACTGGGCGATGGCTTGGCGGTAGGCTGCCGATGCCCCCTCTCCCCCCCCTTCTCCCTGGCCGTAAAGGGCCCGGCCGATTTCGTAACCAACCTTGTCGAGGGGAATCCCTGCCTGCTCGGCAACCTCGCCATAGCTTCGCTCGTACAGGCGGTATTGGACGACCGCCTCGGCGAATTCGCCGGCGCGCCGGTAGCGGTCGGCCAGCCAGTACTGCATCCGGGCCTGGAAGAGGCGGTCCGGTAGGCGATCGATGGCCTCCCTGTAGATCCTGACACAAGCCGCCAGATCGCCCTGGTCGTAGTACATGTCCGCCAGCCGCAGATATGCTTCCTCGGCGAAGCGCCGCTCCTGGGAAAAGTACTTGATCACCAGGTGGTAGGCGGTGTCCGCCTGGGCCATATCGGGGATCCTGGCCCCGGCGTCGCCGATCTTCAACTGGGCTTTGGCCGCCAGCTCAAGCGCGGTCTCGTCCACCAGGCCTGCCAGCTTTTCCCGGCGCATCTTCAGCAGATCCCGTTCGGTCAGATTGTAGACCGCAGCCCTGTCCACCACCTGCTGGTAAGCCGCGATCGCCTCCCGGTATCTCGCCTGCTCAAAGAGCGCCTCGCCGATCTGAAAAAGCGCGCGATCCGAGCGGTAGCCGCTGGGATACTGCCTCAGCAGGGCGGTGAAGGCTTCGATACTCTGGTCATAGTTGCGCAGGTTGAAGTGGGACCAGGCAATGTCGTACATGGCTTCCACGACGTATTCGCTTTGCGGGTA
>CAMAVQ010000156.1 GCA_945861755.1 Gemmatimonas phototrophica | reverse complement strand
GTTAGAGTCCCTGGCCGATCTGAGCCATGTCGGCGGGTTGGTGAGCAAGACCATCACCCCCGAAGCGCGCGCCGGCAATAAACCCCCGCGTATCGTCGAGACCCCGGCGGGTATGCTCAATTCCATCGGCCTGCAAAACCCCGGTCTGGAGGGCTTCATCCGCGACAAATGGCCCTACCTCGCCGGCCTCGACACCCGGGTGGTGGTCAATATCGCCGCCCCCACGCCTGAGCAGCACGGCGAGATGGCCGCCCGGCTCGATGCGCTGCCCGGCATCGCCGCCCTGGAGATCAACATCTCCTCGCCCAACATGAAGGACGGCGGCATGCTTTTTGGCTGCAACCCGCGCGCCGCCGCCGAGGTGATCGGGGCGGTGCGGCGCGCCACCCGGCTGCCGGTGATCGCCAAACTGACCCCCAACGTCACCGACATTGCGGCCGTGGCCAAGGCAGTGGAGGAGGCCGGGGCCGACGGCATCTCGCTGATCAACACCCTGCTGGGCATGGCTATCGATGTGGAGCGCCGCCGGCCGGTGCTGGGCAATATCACGGGAGGGCTCTCCGGGCCGGCCATCAAGCCAGTAGCCCTGGCCATGGTGTGGAAGGTGCGACAGGCGGTGCGTCTGCCCCTGATGGGGCTGGGCGGCATCAGCACGGCCACCGATGCTCTAGAGTTCATGCTGGCCGGGGCGACGGTAGTGCAGGTGGGGACCGCTACTTTTTTTAATCCCGGGGCGGCGGTGGAAATCGCCGAGGGCCTGGCCGCTTACTGCACCTCCCACAGCATCGAGCGCCTGGCGACGCTGGTCGGGGCATTGCAGGTCTGAACCCAGAGGCTGCTATGAAGAAGCTGCTGCAGCTAGTAGGAGTCTTGGTTTTTGGCCTGCTGGCCAGCTGTGCGCCCTATCCAGTGTACCGGGGAGCTACATCCTCGCCTCCCCCGCCGCCCGTCGCCGCAAAGCCGGCGCCGGAGCGGCCTTCCGTACCGGTGCCTGGCAAGGAAGGCGATGAGCTGGCTGGCGCCGATTCGACTGACATCGGGCTGGCCGTCGGCGAAGTGCCGCCGCCGACTTTTGAGATCTCCGACCCGACCAAGATCTCCACCAAACACGCCTACCAGGTGGGCCGCGCCTCCTATTACGGCAAGCGTTTCAATGGCCGCCGGACGGCCAGGGGCGACACCTACGACATGAGCCGGATGACCGCCGCCCATCGGGCGTTGCCCCTGGGCACCGTCATCAAGGTGACCAATCTGGAGAACGGCAGGGCCGTCGAGGTCGAGGTGAACGACCGGGGGCCCTTCTCCAGGCGGCGGGTCCTAGACCTTTCCCTGGAGGCGGCAAAGCGCCTCGACATGGTCCGCAAGGGTTCGGCAAAAGTGATGATCGAGATCATCAAGGCCGCCCAGTAGGAGCCCCGCCGCGCAGCATCTCCATCGCGGATTCAAACACTTCCTGTACAGTTATCGACTCCAACTGGCTGTCTGCCGCCCGGATGACCCTCGCCTGCGGATGCAGGGGTCTCCAGATGTGGGGATCAGTGGGCCCAAAAAGGCTGAGGGTGGGCGTGCCCAGGGCTGCTGTCAGATGCCCGGGGCCGGAATCGTTGCCGATGAAGAGGGCGGCGCTTTCCAGCAAGCCGGCCAGGTCCAGCAGGCCGGGTGGGCAGAGGGTTAGGTCGCGGCACTGCGGATCGCCCTCGAGTTGTGCGGCCAGATCGGTTTCGGCCGGACCGTGGAGCAGCAGCACCGCGAGGCCCTGCTGCCGGCAACGCTGCGCCAGGGCCAGAAAACGGTCCCAGGGCCAGCATTTGCGCCGGCCGCCGCTGCCGGGATGGATCAGGACCAGGGGTGGGGCCAGGTGGCGCTCCTGCCAGCAGGCTTGGGCGTAGAGCCGTTCTGCCGGCAAAAGGCTGAACCGGGGGATTGGGTCAGGTATGGGCAGGCGGTGTCGGCGCAGGGGCTCCAGGAGATGGTCGGTGATGTGCAGGTCGCCGGCGGGGCGGGGATCCCAGACCAGCAGTTCGCCCTCCATCAGGCGTCGCAGCGCGGCGCTCAATTGGCCCTCCGGGTCCACCGCATAGGCCAGGAAGAAGGTGCAATCGGCAAAGAAGGGGCGCAGTTCAGGGGCCAGCGGGGTCCCGCTGTACAGCGGGATGAGGCCGGGACTGTCGTGATCGAGGGTCACGTCGGGACGGGTTAGTGAAAAAAAACGCGGGTCGCCGATCAGGTGCAGGCGGGACCCGGGGAAAGCCAGGCGCAGGGCGGCGAAGGCCGGTAGGGTCAGCACAAAGTCCCCCAGAGCGCCACTGCGTTTGACCCCTATACTGCCGCTCTTGCTAATTTCCACGGCACCCATTATTTTTAATGGCTGATTTTACCGGAGAGCGTTCTAAAAAGGAGTTTCAACGATGGTAGGTATCCTGGCCAAGAAGTTGGGCATGACCCAGATCTACGACGAGAAGGACCGCCTGATCCCGGTCACGGTCCTGACGGCCGGTCCCTGTCCCATTGTCGAGATCAAGACGGCCGCGAAGCACCATTACTTGGCCGTGCAGCTGGCCTTTGACGAAGTCATCCCCCGCAAGGCCAACAAGCCGCGTACCGGCCATTTTTCGAAGGCCGGGGTCAAGACCCACCGCCTGCTGCGCGAATTTCGCCTCACCGAGGCGGGCGACCATCAGGTCGGCCAGATTCTCGACGTCAACCTGTTCCAGGCGGGTGACAAGATCAAGGTGACTGGCACCTCCAAGGGCAAGGGTTTTGCCGGCGTGATCAAGCGGCACAACTTTCACGGCAAGGACACGGCCCACGGCACCCCCGACCGGGTGCGCCATCCCGGCTCCATCGGGCAGGGCACCACCCCGGGCAAGGTGTGGCGTGGCCACAAAATGGGGGGCCACATGGGTGATGAGCGGGTCAGTGTGAAGGGACTTTCGGTGGTGAAGGTTGACGCCGAGCGGAACCTGCTCTTCGTCAAGGGTGCGGTGCCTGGGGGGGTCAACGGATATCTGCAAATCCAGAAATTATAACAGCCCGACATAGATTTTTGCAGCGGCCAGCGATGGCCGCTTTTTTTTTGTGTCGCGCCTAGCCGGGCGGCCACTCCAGTTGCCGGCCGCCCAGCAGGTGGACATGGAGGTGGGACACCGTCTGCCCCCCCTCAGGTCCGGCGTTGATCGCGCAGCGGTAGCCGGCAGCGGCGATGCCCTCTTGTTCGGCGAGCTGGGCGGCCACCAGCAGCAGATGGCCCAACAACGGCTCGTGCCGGGGGGCAGCGGCCTGCAGGCCCTCCAACTCTTCTTTGGGGATGATCAAGAGGTGGGTGGGCGCCTGGGGGTTGATGTCGCGGAAGGCCAGGCACCGTGCGTCTTCGTAAACGATGTCGGCGGGGATTTCCCGGCGGATAATCTTGCTGAATATCGTTTCAGCCACCTTCAGTACCCGCTAGAGTTCGGCATCACACTCGCGGCCCAGTTTGCGCAACATCTCCACGGTCGAAGCCGCCAGCGGAATGCCCTGGCGCAGGCGTTCCTGGCGGCGCCTGGCCTCCAACTCTCCGGGCAGGAGGATTTCTGCGGTGCCTGGCATTTTGGGCGAAGCCTTGGTCTGGCGCACCATACGGGCTACCGCGTCCTTGAAGAGGGGCAGGGGCATGAAGCGGGAAGGGTCGATGGCCATGAAGAAATGGCCGATGCCCTTGTCGCGCACGTGGGCGTCCACCTGCTTCTTCTCCACGCCAAAATAGGGCGACCCGCCCAGCAGGCCGGCCAGCACCTCGATGAGCAGGGTGAGCCCATAGCCCTTGTGTTCGGCGATGGGCACGATGGTGCCCTGCAGGGCGACCTTGGGATCGGTGGTGGGATTGCCCTCTAGGTCGCGGGCTAAGCCCGCCGGGATGGGGGTGCCGTTGGCAGCGGCCAACTCTAGGTTGCCGGCGGCGATGCTGCCGGTGGCGAAGTCCACCAGCAGGGGGAATTCCCCATTGCCGGGCACGGCCATGGCCAGGGGGTTATTGCCAAAAAGGGGCAGGGTACCGCCCGTGGGGGCCAGGCGCGGGCTGGCCACGGTCATGGTGATGCCGATCAATTCGTGTTCTAGCGCCATCAGCGCAAAGAACCCGGCGGCGCCAAAGTGGCGGGAATGGCAGGCGGTGACGGTGGCAGAGCCGGCCTCTAGTGCCTTGGCGATGCACATTTTCATGGACTGGCGGCCCACCAATTGCCCCAGGCCGCCGTCCCCGTCGATGCGCGCAAAGGCCGGGCCTTCTTCGAGGCAGCGGATCTGTGGGTGGGGATTGGTGATCTGTTCGCGCAATTCGCGCACGTAGCGGCCCAGGCGCATGCTGCCGTGACTGTGAATGCCGCGCAGGTCGGCCTCGGTCAGGCTCTGGGCCACAAAATCGGCGTCGGTGGGGGGGATGGTAGCCTGTTGTAAGATTTGCGAACAGACGGTCTGCAGTCGGGGGGCTTCGATCAGCACGGTTGTCATGGGCTCAGGAGGGATTAAGGCGCTGTTTCCGCAATAGTACGGGTATACGCAGACTTTGTCCAGCCGCCGTTGACCACGCTACACTGCAGGAGTAGATTCACCCACCTCTATGGATCTGACGATCATCATCCCCGGCTACAACGAAGAAAAGCGCATCGGTCTGACGCTGGAACAGTCGGTGGCCTACCTGAGCCGGCAGTCCTGGCGCTGGGAGATCGTCGTGGTCGACGACGGCAGCGCCGACCAGATGTCGGCCAAGGTTGAGGCGTTTGCCCGCAATTGGCCGCAGGTGCGGGTGCTGCGCCACACGCCCAACCGGGGTAAGGGGTACGCCATCCGCCAGGGGGTGGCAGCGGCCCAGGGCCGGTACATTGGATTCACCGACGCGGACTACAAGACCGACATCGCTGCATTGGGCCCCGCCATGGAGTTGCTCGAAGGCGGTTGCGATGGGGTGATCGGCGACCGCACCCTCTCCCAGTCGCGTATCGCGGTGCCCCGCCGGCGCTACCGGCAGCTGGGCACCAGGTTGTTCAAGGGGGTGCTGCTCAAGGCGATGGGGCTGGGGGGCTTTGGGGACACCCAGTGCGGCTTCAAGTTTTTCCGCGCCGAGGTGATGCGCGACCTCTTCGGCCGACAGCGAGTGGATGGGTACATGTTCGATGTGGAGATCTTGTTGCTAGCGGTGCAGGCGGGTTATCGTATCGAGGGGCTGGCGGTGGAGTGGCGCGATGACTCAGACAGCCGTTTCAAGCCCTTGAGCGGTACCTGGCGCAATCTGCGGGAGCTGGCGCGTATCCGCTGGATGCACCGCAGCAGCTAATCCCCGATTTCCTTGATTAAGTTGGCCATCCGTTCTAGGCACACAGTGAGGAAGATCTCCTGGGCCTCGGGCAGGTCGGCGCGGGCTTCGCTCTCCAAAAAGAAATTGATGGCCAGGAGGACCAGGTACACGGGGAGGATTTCGTAGGATTTCTGCCCGGTGCTCGCGAAGGCGTCGCGGACGACGCCGGCGATCTGCTGCACCGCCTCCACCAACCATTCGGCATTTTCCGTCTCATAGGCCTGGACTAGGCGCTCAAAGGAGCGGCGCAACTCCTGGCGGAATTCGGTGTCTAGCGCCCGGCTGGTGGCCAGGTTGGAGGAGGCGCGTTTGAGCATCTTGATGAGTTCGGCGACCCGGCGGGTGGGCTCGTAGGAGAGCAGCTTGTAGAACTGGCTTTCGGCGCCTACGGCTCTGCAGACGCTGTTGAGCAGTTGCAGGCGCACGGCCGCCGAACCGAAATCCTCTAGATGCTGCAGGGTGGGCTTGATGATGCGGTAATCGCCCATTTCCCCCAGCACTTCGACCAGGGTGGAGAAGGTGCGGGGGTCGAAGCCGCTGCTGAAGTGCCAGAACAGCAACTCCCTAACCTCATCCCCCCCGATCTGCGACAGTCCGCGGATGGCGCTCATGCGCACGCGCGGGTCCTCATCTTCCAGGGCGGTGATCAGGGGGTCGATGGCGCGGGCCATGCCCAGCCGGCCCAGGGCCTCGGCCGCCTCGCTGCGGATATCCGAATCGTCCGACATCAACTCGCGCACCAGGGGGGCGGCGGCCCTTTCGGAGCCGCTCTCGCCCAGGGCCTGGGCAGCGCTGCGCCGCACCTTGGGGCTGGCGTCGGCCAGGCCCTGCACCAACTCCTCGATGGCCAGGGGGTTGCCGGAGCGGCCTAGGCCCTCGGCGGCGCGGGCCCGGCGATCCTCGGCGGAGGCCAGATTGTAGACGGCGGCGTTGTAGGCATAGCTGAGCAGGTTGCCCCTGAACAACTGCGAGACCAGGTGCATGGAGGAGATGGCCTTGCTGTTGCGGACCAGGGGGAGCAGGCCCAGGGGCAGGAGGCGGAGGAGGCAGCTGATCAGGAAGATCAGCTGCATGCTGCCCAGGGCGAAGCCGGCAAAATCCCAGTGTACCTGGTGCAGGGCGATGGCCAGGTAACTGGTGGCCAGCGGGCCCAGGGCGCCGATCAGGTTGACAGTGGCCGACCAGGATGCCAAGTAGAAGGAGCGCCGCTCGTCTTCGGGCAGCAGCTCGTAGAGTATGGGAGTGGCGGCTACCTGGAACCCCGAGTAGACAATGCCGCTGACGACAAAGGCCACCGGCACTAGGTAGTGGGACTCAGGGGTGTTAAAGAGCCACAAGAGCGGGATCAGGGTGGCCGGCACCATGAGAATCTGCAGCACCGGCTTGCCGCCAAAGCGGTCCACCAGCCCCCCCCAGACTTGGTAGCCCAGGATGCTGGTCACCATGAACAGGGCGTTGTAGATGGAAATAGCCGTATAGGAGATATGCAATTCCTGCAACATGAACACCGCATAAAGCGGACCGCCCACGCCGGTGGCAAAGGTCCACAGGCCGTAGAAGAGCACCGCCCGCCTGAAGTTGGTGTCCTTGAAAGGCTGCAGCAGCATGGAGGGGCGGTGATGCTGTCCCCGTTCCTCGGTCTGGGGAAAGGGGGCGCGCCACAGAGTCAGGTAACCCATCCAGCCGAAAAGGCTACCGGCGGCGAAGACGATGATGAAGCCCCTGAGCTTGTCGTTTTCCGGGAAGAAGTCGATGAACTGGCCGATGGCGAAACCGGCGACCATGGCCACCAGGGTGCTGATGATGGTCTGCCGGCTGGTGAAACGGGCGCGGATGTCCTTGGGGATGGTGTCGGCCACCCAGGTGCTGTAGAAAGGGGAGAGGGTGTAGCTGCACAGCAAGCTCAGGCAGATCAGGGCCATAAAGGCGCCCAGTTGCAGGGAAGGGGCAAAGATAAAGGGGATGGCCGCGGGTAGACCGCGCATGAGAATTTCGCCGAAGCCGCAGCCGAGGATGAGCCGCTTTTTGTTTTGGAACCAGCGTCCCAGCAGCGGGGCGCCCAACTGGGTCAGCGCCAGCAGGTAGCTGACGGCGGTGAGCAGGGAGATATACGATTCATCGGCGCCCAGCAGCAGGGCATAGCCAGTGAATACCGCGTTGCCGATGCCCACGGCCTGGCCCCAGGCGCCCCAGAAGCCGCTGGCGACGATGAAGGCGCGCAGGGCGCGGGTCACTTCTCCCCTGGTAAGCAGTGGTTTTTCCTGTCCCATCGACAAAGTCTTGGCAATACGTGTTGCGGTGGGTTAGAACAGCTGAAAATATCGAACCCTCCGTGCGGGCCGTCAACAGGCCTGGGTAAAGTCGCGGCATTGTCGCAGGGTGCAAAAATGCGTACGCTAGGCCCGTCCCTATACCGAGGAGAAAAGCGATGGCCCTCAAGATGAGTTACTGCGCCTTGCGCTGGCAAACCCCAGATCTGGAAATGGCCCTGGCAGAGCTGAAGAAAGCCGGATGGGAAGGGTGGGAGGGGCGTCTGCCGCTGGACTGGCTGGGACCGCCGGAGCGGCTGCGGCAGGTGTGCGCCAACGCCGGCATGCCGATGGTGGTCTACACCGCCAGCGGCTCACCCGACCAGCGCGACTGGGCACAGGTGGAGCGCAACAAACGGCGCATGGAGTATGCCGCCGCGGTGGGGGTCAACTGTTTCATGTTCATGAACGGCGGCAAACCCGAGGGCCGGCCGGTCAGTGCCGGGGACCTGGAGGCCGCCGCCGAAGGTGCGGAGCAGTGGGCCGAGTACGCCGCCCAGTTCGGGTTGGAGTTGAGTTACCATATCCACACCAATCTCCTGGTGGATTCGGCCGAGGACTGGAAGCGGTACATGGGTTTGTTGAAGAAGGCCAGATTGTGCATCGACGTGTCGCACGCCGATCTATGGGGGTACGACCCGGTGGCGTCGATTGTGGATTTCTGGTCCCAGCTCAACTATATCCACCTGCAGGACTACTCCTCCACCTCGCGGGCCGCCGATGGCACTTATTTGCCGGTGTGGTGTGATGTGGGGCAGGCGGCCAGTCTGGATTTTGGGGCCATTCTCCAGACCTTGGATCAGCGGGGCTTCTCGCGTTGGGTGACCAGTTGTCCGGGAGAGCCCATTCCCGGCCAGGAGGACCCGATCAGCGAGGCCAAGCGCAGCAAGAGGATGCGGGAGTACCTGCGGGGGTTAGGCTATTGAATTGGGGGTAGGTGGCTGGATGCGTCGTGGAATGGCCCACGCCGGCCTTTCCCGAGTCCC
>CAMAVQ010000155.1 GCA_945861755.1 Gemmatimonas phototrophica | reverse complement strand
TTCCTGGATCTCGGCCTGGCTGAGCACGTGGTGTTCTACCGTCCTCTTGCGCCAGGCAGCCACGGCGCTCTCGTAGCGCGAGGGCGTTGCTGACAGGGAGGTCTGGGAGAGATAGAGACAGAGACCACTTCCCAGGCGTTGCGCATGGTGCTGGGAACCGAAAGGCTCGACAAAGCGCTCGTCCCAGATATTGTAGGAGGTCATCCAGTCCCGCTCTTCGTCCATCAGCATCAGGGCGCAGGATACGAACTCGAATTCCAGTTCCCGCAGTACCCCCCACACCCCCTCCACTAGGTTTCCGATGTCCCCGGCCTTTTTCATGGCCAGGACTTCCCGCATCACCCGTTCCAGGGCCGGCGAGAGATTGGCAGCCGTGTGAATCGGTGTTGTTGTCATGGTGTTCAGACCTCGGTCTTGCGGTTGTTTGCTCTCCAGCACTTCATCTTTAGATTATCAGTGCTTCTACCTGGTATCATCCCTTCAGGGGGTATGAGGAGATCGCCATGAGCGTGCGCATGATAATCGAGGTGTCCAATGCCTCGGGGGCTCAGACCGTCCTGCAGGCCCTGGACGCCTATAAGCGGCGTCTGCGCGCCGGCATCGAGCGGACACAACAGCACCTGACCACATTCGAGGTCCGCTATGAAGTGAATACCGACCATTTCTTGAAAGAGATGACCGCCGAGGATCTCGAAGGCGGCGATCTGGAGTACGTCGCCTGGGCTGGAGAAGCCAAGTTGTTGGCGCAACTCAAGGCCGAACTCTTGGAGTTAGAGGATGCCCGCTGTCAGTTTTCCTGAATACGCTCGCGGGATCGAGAGTACTCTGGATAAATTGGTCAGCACGGGCGAAGTTGTACTCCTCGATCTGCAGGTGGATCAGCGCTCGTCCCTGCAGGGTTATATCGCTGGCTCGTTGCAATTCGACAGTGGCTCCACGCTGCACTTCCGCGAATTCGTCAGCTTAAACCTCGCCCAGCCCAAACTCATGTACGCCTACCACTACCAGGACGCTGAGGGCCATCTGATCTTTCGTTACGACAATGCTGCCCACCGGCCGCCTCCACCGCAGGTGGAACACCAACATACGCCTTTCTCGGTTACCGCGGCGCCTGCGCCTGCGCTCGCCGAAGTGCTGGACGAAATTCTACGCCAGAAGAATTTTTGAAATCGGTCGGCATTCCCGGCCGCCATCTCACATTCTCTAATTCCCGAATCCCTATTCTCCACACACTCAGACCTCGGCCTTCTGGTACATCTCCTCGATCAACTCCGCATATTTTTGGCAGAGGAAGAGCCGGCGCACCTTGAGCGTGGGGGTCAACTCCTCGTCCTCGCTGCTCAATTCCCAGTTCAGGATGCGGAAGTCGCAAACCTGCTCGCGGTCTGACCAATTCCGGTTGACCCTCTGCACCTCCCCGTCGATCAGCCGCACCATCTCCGGTTTCCGGGTCAGGTCGGCCAGATTGGCAAAGGGGATGTTGTGGGTCTGGGCGTAGTGTCTCACCGTCTCCTCGTCCAGGATGATCAGCGCGGTGAGGAAGGGCTTTCCGTCCCCCACCAGCACTGCATCCATGATGTAGGAGCTGGCCTTGAGCATGTTCTCGATGTTCTGCGGGGCGATGTTGCGGCCCAGGGAGGTGATCATCATGTCCTTCACCCGGCCATCCAGGACCAGGTACCCCTCCTCGTCGAAGTAGCCTTGGTCGCCAGAGGCGAACCACCCATCCCGCAACTTCTCTGCGGTGAGTTCGGGGTTCTTGAAGTACCCCTCCAATAGCCCCGGCCCTTTGCACAGGATTTCGCCTTCCGCGCTGAGCCGGAACTCCACCCCGGGCAGGGGTAGACCGATCTTGCCCAGCCGCACCCCGCCCTCTGGGGTCATCACCGTGATGCCGGTTTCGGTCTGGCCGTACCCCTCGTACAGGGGCACGCCGAGGGCCCAGAAGAACTCCACCACCTCAGGGGCCACGGGCGCGGCCCCCACGCCGGCCCTGCGCACCCGCCC
The DNA here is from genome assembly GCA_945861755.1 of Gemmatimonas phototrophica. Classification (GTDB taxonomy): domain Bacteria; phylum Latescibacterota; class UBA2968; order UBA8231; family UBA8231; genus SICG01. The sequence goes on along the minus strand of CAMAVQ010000155.1, from coordinate 6,631 downwards.
CAGCCCCAGCCGCTTGCGCAGTTTGCGCAGCACCGCGAAATCCGCCAAAATATGAATTATGCGCAGGTGGGGAGGAAGGGATTCCCCTCTGAGCAGGAAGGGGGAGCAGCGGTACCCCACCTTCAAGCTCAGTTGGTACCCCCACCGCTTGACCCAGGTAGCCTCCTCCATGCCGATCTCCACCTTGGCCTTCAACTTCTCCCAGGTACGCGGCACCCCGAAGAAGTAGGTGGGAGAGACTTCCTTCAGATCCCGGAACAGGGTATCGGGTGTTTCGATGAAGTTCGCTGTATACCCGCACACCATCCCTAAAACGAACGCGTTGATTCGCTCGCCCAGGTGGCACAGGGGCATGTACACGATCACCTCGTCGTCCTGATCCCAATCGAATGCTGCCCTGAAGGGCTTCACCCCCTCTAAAAAGCTCCGGTGGGATTGCATCACCCCCTTGGGAGGTCCTGTAGTTCCGGAGGTGTAGAACAGGATGGCCGTATCGTCCGGGTCAATGGCTGCCATCCGCTCCGCCAACAACTCTGGCTCGACTTGCTCCAGGCTCCGGCCCTGCGCCAGCAGCGCGTCAAAGGTCAATACCATGGGATCATCTACCCGGCGCAGGCCCTTGGGGTCAAAGACCACGATCCAGCACAGCTCTGGCAGGCTATCCCGCACCTGCATGGCTTTGTCGAATTGCTCCTGGTCCTCCACGAACCAGACCCGCGCCTCGGAGTGCTCGACGATGTACCGGCACTGCTCGGCCGAGTTGGTGGCGTAGATCCCCACCGCGACCCCGCCGCTGCACTGGGTCGCTAGATCTGCGTAGAACCACTCGGGCCTATCCTCAGAGAGGATGGCCACCCGTTCCCCGGACTTCATGCCCAGATTGATCAGCCCAAAGGCGCAGGCGCGGACCTCTTCCCCGTACTCGGTCCAGGTTTTCTCCTGCCAGACGCCGAAATCCTTCCGCCGCAGGGCCACCCGGTTCCCACTGGCCCTGACCCTTTCCCAGAACAGGGCGGGGATGGTCTCTCGCTCCCCCTGGGCAGGCGGCGGGGCGTCCAGCAATTCAACGCCAGCGCTTGCGGATGCGGTAGGTCTTGGCATGGGCATAGCTGCGCCTCTGTGCGTCAGGGGTGATCCCCAGGTAGAATTCTCTCACCATGTCGTTGTGCTTCAATTCGGCGCTCGGACCAGAGAGCACCCCCCGGCCATCCTCGATGATATAGGCGAAGTCGGCAAATTCCAGGGCCAGGTTGGCGTTCTGCTCCACCAGCACCAAGGACACCCCTTGGGCATGGATGGCCCGCAGGATGGCGAAAATCCGCTCCACCACCACCGGGGCTAGGCCCAGGGAAGGTTCGTCGAGCAGGAGCAGACGCGGCTTGCCCATCAAGGCCCGGCCAATGGCCAGCATCTGCTGCTCTCCGCCAGAGAGGGTCTCCGCCCGCTGCTTGCGGCGCTCGGCCAGGACCGGGAAATGCTCGTACACTCGCTCGGTGTCACCCTTCGCGCTGCCGCGGGCGTACCCCCCCATCCACAGATTCTCCTCCACGCTCAGGTCCTTGAAGATCTCCCGGCCCTCGGGCACGTGGGCCAGGCCCAACCGGACAATGGCCCGGGGCTCTTTGTCGTCGATGCGCTGGCTATCGAAAAGGATCTGCCCCTCCTCCACCTCCAGATCCAAAGCACGCGAGGCCACCCGGGCAAAACCAGAGATGGTCCTGAGCAGGGTGGTTTTGCCGGCCCCATTGGTCCCCAGCACCGCCACGGCCTGGCCCTGCTCCACCTGGAGCGAGAAACCCTTCAGGGCCCGGTTGAGGCCGTAGCTCACTTTGAGGTTATCCACCTGCAAGAGCATGCGCTGTCCTCCCCAGGTACGCCTCGATCACATTTGGATGCTGCTGCACCTCTTCGGGCCGGCCCGTGGCGATCACCTGGCCGTGGTCCAACACACAGACCCGATCCGACAAATCCATCACCAGCCGCATGTCGTGTTCCACCAGCAAGACGGTGATGCCCAGTCCGCCCCGGATCTCCCCTATCCACCAGGCCAGTTCTTCCTTCTCCTCCGTATTCATGCCCGCTGCCGGCTCATCCAGGAGGAGCAACTCCGGTTTCAGTGCCAGGGCCCGGCCCAACTCGATGCGCTTGCGCACACCATAGGACAGGCTGCCCGCCTTCTCTTGGCGCACCGCCTCCAACTCCAGGAAATCGATCACCTCCTCGGCAGCACGCCGGGCTTCGATCTCTGCCTGGCGCGCGCTGCGGGTGAAGAAGAAGGAGCCCAACAACCCGGTGGGGGTCTGGAGGTGGCAGCCCAGCAGGATGTTCTCCAGGGTGGTCAGGCCGGCGAAGAGTTCGATATTCTGGAAGGTCCGGCCAAGGCCGATGGCGGGAATCTGGTGGGGTTTGAGCCCGGAGATCTCCTGGCCCCTGAAAGAGATCCTCCCGCTATCCTGCCGGCAGATCCGGCTCAGGCAGTTGAAGAGGGTGGTCTTGCCGGCCCCGTTCGGACCTACCAGGGCGAAGAGCTGCCCTGGCTCCACCGAGAGGCTGACCTCCTGCAAGGCGCGGATGCCGTCGAAGGATACGCTCAGGTTTTCTACTTCCAGCAGGGCCATATTGCTCTCTGGCTCAAAGAAATTTATCCTTATGGTAGCTCTTCAGGGGTTGCCCATCAATGCCAGAACTCGCCCGCTTCTACGGCATCGTCATCCGTATGTACATGGAGCCCGGCGCTCCTCACCACCGGCCACATTTCCACGCCTACTACCAGGGCGAGATGGCGATATACGCGGTGGATGCGATAGAGATACTCGCCGGTTCGCTGCCCAGACGCCAATTGCGTTTGGTCGAGGCTTGGGCCGAATTGCATCGGGACGAATTGCTGGCTGATTGGGAACGCCTGCAAGCAGGGCAAGCGCCCTTGCCGATTGTGCCTCTACAATAATCTGGAAGGTGATCCATGGAGCATCGAATCTGTCGAGTTCAGTCATTTGAGATCGTCGCTCCGTATACCTTGCGCATTCATTTCGACGATGGCATTTCGCGGACCATCGACTTTCAGCCAGTCCTGGCCGGCGAGCTGTACAGCCCCTTACAAGATTTGTCCCTGTTCAACCAGGTCCGGCTCGATCCAGAGGTCCACACCCTGGTCTGGCCCAATGGCGCGGATTTCGATCCCGCCACCCTGCACGACTGGCCTGCCCATGTCCAGGAACTGACCACCCGCGCCCAGCAGTGGGCATTGGCTACTGCGTGACCCCAGTTCACTCCACCTTCTGCGCCACCTGGGCTGGGCGCTCAAAGCGAATCCAGTCCGTGGCCCGCACAAAGGTCTTGTTCGCCACGTCGGCCCGCACCATAAAAGCAGAGGTGTTCTGACCCCCGCGTAGCCCAGGGCCATAGGTCAGGGGTGGGCCGATGGAACCGTTCCACTCTTTGAAGCTCTCCATCGCCTCGACCAGATTCTCCCGGTTCAGCTCCCGGCCCGCGCGTTCGAGCCCCTCCACCAGAGCCTGTGCCGACTCGAAGCCGAGGGCGTGATAGAAGCTGAGCCGGTGGTCTGGAGTATATTTACTCACTAGCTCTCGGTACTGCTTCATCGGCTCGTCCTGGCTCTGAAGATCTATGCTCTGCAGGGCCAGGAGCCCCTCTGCGTCTGCGCCGGCCAACTCCAAGGTCTTGTCGTCTGCAACCGGCAACCCTCCGATGAACTGGGGATGCCAGTCAGCCATCCGCGCCTCCTTGAGGACCGCGGCGGCCTCCCGGTACACCGCCCACAGCACCACGTGGGTGGGATCGGCTTTCCTGAGATTTAGCACCTGGGTGCTGAAGTCCACAGCGCCCTTCTTGTAACTCTCCTCGGCCACGATGGGCAGGCCGTAGTGTTCCGCAGCTTCTCGCAGCCCCCGCAGACCATCCTGACCGTAATCGTCGTCCTGGTAGAGCACCGCCAACCTGGGAGCATCTGCCTTTTCGACCTCCAGGATGTACTTGGCGATGATCCACGCCTGGATATTGTAGGAGGGGTCCTTGGCGAAGAGGTACTGCTTGGGCGGGGTGTGCATGGCGCTGGCAAAGGTTCCCGGCGCGATCAGGGGAATGCGCTCGCGCTCTATAAATGGAAAGGTCGCCGTGGTGGTCGAGGTGCCCATATTCCCCGCAAAACAGAAGACCCGGTCCTGGTCCACCAGCTTGCGGAACGCGGCGATGGTGCGCGGCGGCTGGTACCCGTCGTCCTCGACGATCAACTCGATCTTGCGGCCATGCACCCCGCCCCCTGCGTTGATGTGATCAAGGTAGAGCCGGGCCCCGGCGCTAGCTTCTTGACCGACGAAGGCCAGGGGCCCGGTCAGATCGGTGATCATCCCGACGCGGATCGTCGAGTCGGTCACTCCGGGGACCTCTTCGGCAAAACTCCAGGAAAACCCGGTGAAGAGCAGGGCGAGCACAATCAGCAGCTTGTTCATGGCGAATCCCCCTTTATGGATGGTTGATTTCATTTCTTGCTGAAAGGCCATTCCTGCCAGTACTCCCGCACCCTGCGCCAGAGGCCAGCCAGACCCTCTGGCTCAAAGACGATAAACAGGATCAGCACCAGCCCCATCACCAGCGCCCGCAGATCCGGGAGGACCAAAGACGGGTAGGACGACCGCCACTGGCCCTCCAGGACCCGCAGGCCTTCTGGCAGGAGGGTGATGAAAATCGCGCCCAGGACTGATCCCAGGATCGACCCCATCCCGCCCACAATGACCATAGTGAGATACTCCACCGAGAGCAGTACCGTGAAGTGGTCCGGGCCGATGTACCCCAGGTAGTGGGCGAAGAGGCTGCCGGCCACTCCCGCGTACGCCGCGCTCACCCCAAAGGCCAGGGTCTTGTACCGCGCCAGGTTCACGCCCACGGCCTCGGCTGCCACGTCGCTGTCGCGGATAGCCACCAGGGCGCGACCAAAGCGCGAGCGCTGCAGATTGGCTATCCCTAAGCCCAGGAGCAGGGCCAGGGGCGCGGTGAGGTAGTAGAAGCGCAAGTCCGTGTCAAAGACGAACCCCCCAAGAGCTGGCCGCGGCACCGCCATGCCGTTGGAACCCCCGGTCAGGCCTTCCCAATGCAGGATCAGGTGCTCGGCGATAAACTGAAAGGCCAGGGTGGCCAGACCCAGGTACAAGCCCTTGAGCCGCAGGGCAGGCAACCCGACGATCACCCCGACTCCGCCAGTGAGAACGCCGGACAGGGTCACGGTCATCCAGAATGGAAAACCCAGCTTGTTCGCCAGGATGCCGGCGGTGTACGCGCCCACGGCCAGGAAGGCGGCGTGTCCCAGGGAAACCAGGCCGGTGCTGCCGATCAATAGATTCAACCCCAGGGCCACGATCACCGCGATGCCCGTCAGGTTGAGCAAATAGACCACATAGTTGCCGCCCAGCGCCGCCCCTGCCCAGGGTGCTACCCCCACTCCCAGGACCAACACTCCGAACCAGCACCTCTGCACCCCAGTGCGGAAGAGTTGCAGGTCTTCGTCGTAGGAGATGACCAGGTCCCGGTACTTGCTCATCGCCTCATACCCTCTTCACATCGGGCAGGCCGAAGAACCCGGTAGGACGGACCAGCAGCACCACCAACAGGACCACAAAGGCCACGATCTCCTTGGTACCTCCCCCCAGAATGGGGTCCAGATAGACCCCGGAGAGGCTCTCCACCAGGCCGATAATCACCCCGCCCAACAAGGCGCCGGGGATGCTCTCCAACCCGCCCAGCACCACCGCCGGAAAGGCCCGCAGGCCGATAAAGCCCATGTTGGTGTGTAAATAACTGATGTCGGCCAGGAGCATCCCCCCCACGGCCCCCACTGCTGCGGCCAGGGCCCAGGTCAGGGTGAAGAGCAGAGGCACGGGGATGCCCATCAACTGCGCCGCGTAGCGGTTTTGAGCTAAAGCGCGCATGGCCATGCCCAGATGGGTATAACGAAAGAAGAGAAAGAGCAGCAGGCTCAGGGCCAGGGTCACACCCACGGTCCACACATCCACCAAGGGAATGACCGCCTCCCCCAGATGCACGGGGTGATCGGGAATGGGGGAAGGAAAGACATGGGTGTCGTGCGACCAGATCATACCCGTGGCTGCCCGGAGCACCGCCGCCAGGCCGATGGTGACCATGACCAGGGTGAAGGGAGGCTCGTCCATCAGGGGGTGGATGACCAGTCGCTCGATCAGCGCGCCCAGCAGGCCGGCCAGCAGCAGCGTAGCCAAGAACGCCCAAATCGGCGGCAGTCCAAAGGATTCCACCAGCGAGAAATAGAGATACGCCCCCACCATCATCAGCTCGCCCTGGGCAAAGTTGACCACCTCGGTGGCCTTGTAGATCAGCACAAATCCCAGAGCCACCAGGGCGTAGACGCAGCCCATGGCCAAACCGCTCAGACCTACCTGCACCAGGATGTCCATACCCTATCCCTGCTCCTTCCAGCCAATGCAGATGGTCCCGGAAAAATGCATGCAGAAACGGCCCGCGCGCGCAGCCTCCTCTAGCTGCCCGCGCCACTGGCTCACCTGGCCCTGCGAGAGCTTGCCGGTCTCCACGACCCGGCGCAGGGTGCGCTCCAGGTTCATCAGCGACCAGACCTTCTCGTAGT
>CAMAVQ010000154.1 GCA_945861755.1 Gemmatimonas phototrophica | reverse complement strand
CGACATTCGCACCGGGTGTTGGAGGGTGGCAGACTTTCGGCCGGATAGGTCCCCCCCTCCCCGTCGAAATCGCCGTCCTCCAGGTAATGGTCCCAGGAGATACCGTCGTTGTTGAAGAGAGGGTGCAGATCGAGCAGGACAAAGGACATGAGGTCACCTCCTTGCTGAAAACAGGAGATGCAAACCCCGTGCCCGGATTATTTCAGCGAGGAAGAACCGAAGAAGTAGCGAAAATGTGCAAGAAGGGAATCAGGGGCGGGTAGGCGGGGTGACAGATGAAAACGCGGCGGGCTATATGGTGCTGCGCCCCGGGAAAGGCTTTCGGGGCCTTCTCCCCGCCGCAGCGATCGGGCGCGAACTCCGCAAACAACGGGACCGGGGGAGTGCCCCGGAGCGGGCACCCCTCGGGCCGCGCCAAAGGGAAAAACGGTATAGGCTTTTGCAGCTCTTTGTATGCCAATACCATTTCGTGCAGGGCGTCGCTCTACATATCCTGACATTCTTCAACCGTCTTACCCTCAGTGACCACTTCGGGCCAATCCAAAAGCTGTCCCATGTAGCCTGAAGGGATGGGCACATAAATTGCAGTGTAGTTTTTCATCTCACAGCACCTCTTCCACAAACCCCTGGCTGCGTTTGTCCAACAGATCCAGATCGGGAAAATCGAAGCGGTTGCCGTCCACGTCGACTAGGAGCAGCCGGCGCCCCCCCAGCCACTGGGCGTTTTCGGCCACGTTCTGCACCACGAACTCCCGCCGTCCCCGGCTGGTGGCCACGTCCCAGTAGGACGTGCCGAACTCGTTGCGCACCGAATGGACGGATTCCACCACCGCCGTCAGATAGCGGCGGTCCAACTCCTCGGTCACCACCTTCAGGGTCTGCGGGTCCAGCTCCTTCAACTCGTCCACCATACAGACCTCCTCATCCTTGCCATCGAGGAAGGAGATGTACTGGTCCGGATGGGAAAGAGGCGCGGCGCGCACCACCTTGACCTTCAGGTAGGAACGGTCCTCCTCGATGGTCAGGCGCAGCACCCAGGCCGGCTCGCGGAACAGGCGCAGTTTGGCCACCTCCACTTTTTCCGGATGGGTCACGGTGATGGGCATGGGGGTGGGCTTGGGGTGGCCGTTGGCCTTGGGATCCAGTGCTGTACTCTCGGTCATCATCCTTCTCTCTCAGCCAGTTTCGTCCTTGCTGCCCCCCACGGCCACCACCGCCGTGGTCTCCTGCTGGGTCTTGACCAGTTGGTAGAAGATCCCCTCCCGCTCCATCAACTCCTGATGCGTGCCCGCCTCGGCTACCTTGCCCTCGTCGATCACCACCAACCGGTCGGCGCTGCGCAGGGTGGAGAGCCGGTGGGCGATGGCAAAAGTGGTGCGGCCTTTGGTCAGCCGGGTGATTGCCTCCTGGATCTTCTTCTCGGTAGCGGTGTCGAGCGACGAGGTGGCCTCGTCGAGGATGAGGATACGCGGGTCGTGCAGAATAGCCCGGGCAATGGCGATGCGCTGCTTCTCGCCGCCGGACAGCTTGTTGCCCTGTTCGCCCACCCTGGCGTCGTACCCATCCGGCTTGGTGATGATGAACTCGTGGGCATTGGCCGCCCTGGCCGCCCGCACTACCTCGGCAAAGCTGGCCTCCGGTTTGCCGTAGCGGATATTTTCGGCGATGGTGTCGTCGAAGAGGAAAGACTGTTGATGTACCAAGCCGATCTGCCGGCGCAGGTCCTCCAGCTTGACCTTGCGGATATCCACCCCATCCAGCTCCAGCACGCCCCGGTCGGCATCGTAGAAGCGGCAAACCAGATTGATCAGGGTGCTCTTGCCCACCCCGGACTTGCCCACCAAACCGATCATCTCCCCCGGCTTGACCTCCAGATCCAGCCCCTTGAGCACCGGCTTGGCCCGGTCGTAGCCAAAGTGCACCCCGCGGAAGGCCACCGCCCCGCTCAACCGGGGCATGGGCAGGGCCTGGGGGTCGTCGGCCGGCTCGGTGGGGCTGTCGATGACCTCAAAGACCCGCTCGGCGCTGGCAAAGGCCCGGGTCATCCAGTTGGTCAATTCGCCGAACCACTTGAGCGGCCCGTAGAGCATCCAGATATAGCTGACAAAGGCCATCAGGTCGCCCAGTTTGAGGTCCTGGTGCAGGATCTGCTGACTGCCGAAGTACCAGACGAAGAACACCCCGAAACTCATGAGGAAATTCATCGAGGTGAAGAAGACGAAGACATGGCGGTCGGCCAGCACGCTGACCTCCCGAAGTTCGTCGTTGCGCCGGTCGAAACGCTCCGCCTCCCGGTCCTCCTGGGCAAAGGCCTTGACCATGCGAATGCCGGTGATCGACTCGTTGAGGTGCGAGCTGAACCGCGCCCACTTGACCGACCAGCGCGACCACAGCTTCCGCATGCGCTCCCAGATCATCCAGCCGCCCAGGACGATGGCCGGCACCGGCACCAGCACATAGAGCGTGAGGTGCCAGCTCATCACCAGCAGCAGGACCAAAATGCCGATGGTCATCAGGATGTTGGTGATGATAAAGGGCAGCCCGTCGATCAGGAAACCCTCCACCCGGTTGGTGTCGTTGGTCAGGCGCGATATCAACGCGCCCACCTTCCGTTTGTCGTAGAAGCGCAGCGGCATGTACTGCAACCGCTGGTAGAGTTGGCGGCGGATATTGGCCACCACCTGGCTGGCCAGCCACACCGCCGTCCACCCACGCCCCACCTGGCAGAGCCAGGCGCCGATCCGCAGGCCCAAAAGCCCCAGCACCAGCCACACCAGCCATTCGGCATGGGCGTGGGGCGGGGTGAGCACCTCGTCGATAATGCTGCGCACCGCCAGGGGCGGCAGCAATTCGATCAGGGCGCCGGCGGCGGTGATCAGCACCAGGACCACCGTCCTGGCCTGGTAGGGCTTAAGGTACCCGGCGATGCGCTTGAGGGTATCCCATTTCTTCACGCAGGCCGGACACAACCCGTCCTTCTCGGGCAGCAGGCGCCCGCACTTGGCGCAGCGCGAGCGCTCCACCTCGCTGGGCAGGGCCACATCCTCGCCGCGCGTCAGCCGGTTGATGCCCTCGGCCACTTCGGTGAACTTGGCGGCCATGGAGCTGGAGTAATGCAGGTAGGTCGGCTCGCCCTCCTTGGGTTTGACCTCGAACAGGCCCCCGCCGATGAGGGCCTCCACCCGGGCGCCGGCCACCTGGTCCATGGCGATCTGGCGGGTGCCGTTGTCGTGCTGGCTGTCTAGAAAGAAGAGGTGCTGCGGGGTCACCACCAGCCAGTGCTGGCTGAACTGCCCCCCCTCGCCCATGTCGGCGGCTACCTGGATGAGCACTTCTTCGTCCGGATTCTTGGCCACCCCCAGTTTCTGGCCGATCACCAGGGGCATTATTTCCACAAAAGGCTTCATAAATAATTATCCGTCATTCCTTGATGGCGATGACCTCGGCGACCTGCTGCTGCAGTTTCACCAATTCGTAGAAATGCCCCTCTTTTTTCATCAACTCTTCGTGCGTCCCGGTCTCGATGATGCGCCCCCCCTCCATCACTACCAGCCGATTGGCGTTGCGCAGGGTGGAGAGCCGGTGGGCGATGGCGAAGGTGGTGCGGCCTTTCACCAGATGGGCCAGGGCCTCCTGGATATGTTTCTCGGTCTGGACATCGACCGAGGAGGTGGCCTCGTCGAGGATGAGGATACGCGGATTGTGCAGCACGGCCCGCGCAATGGCCACCCGCTGGCGCTCCCCGCCCGAAAGCCGGCTGCCCTTCTCCCCCACCTGAGTGTCGTAGCCGTCTGGTTTGCCCATGATGAAGTTGTGGGCGTTGGCCGCCCGGGCCGCAGCCATGATGTCGGCCATACTGGCCCCGGGCCGACCGTAGCCGATGTTGGCGGCGATGGTGCCGCTGAAGAGAAAGGGCTCCTGGGGCACGATGCCGATCTGCCGGCGCAAATCGCCCAGCTTGATCTTGCGGATATCCACCCCGTCGATCTCAATCACGCCCTGGTCGGCGTCGTAAAAACGGGCCAGCAGACTGACGGTGGTGGTTTTTCCCACCCCGGACTTGCCCACCAGGCCGATCATCTCCCCTGGCGCCACCTCCAGGTCCAGGTCGTTGAGCACGGGTTTGCTCTTGTCGTAGCCAAAGCGCACCTTGCGCAGCGTCACCCGCCCCTCGATGAGGGGCATGGCCACCGCGTCGGGATCTTCGTACGCCTCGGGCGGGGTGTCGAGGATCTCGAAAACCCGCTCGGCGCCGGCAAAGGCCCGGGTCATCCAGGAATTGACCTGGCCGAACCACTGCATGGGGCCGTAGAGCAGCCACATATAGCTGTAGAAGGCCAGCAGGGTCCCCATACTCAGGGAACCGTCGAGCACCTGGTGACCGCCGAAATACCAGACGATGGCCACCCCGGTGCCGCTGACCAGGTTCATGGTGGCGAAGAACACGAACCAGTTGCGTTCGGACTGGACGCTGACCCGCACCAGGGCGCGGTTGCGCTTGTCGAATTCGGCGATCTCGCGCGGCTCCTGGGCGAAGGTCTTGACCACCCGGATGCCCGAGAGCACCTCGTGGAACCGGGCGGTCAGGTGCGACCAGGCCTGGCGGGTCTTGTGGAAAAAGCGCCGCATCCGCTTCCAGAAGAGCATGCCCCAGGCCAGCAGCATCGGCACGGGGATCAGAATATAAAGGGTGAGGTCCCAACTCATGTAGAGCAGAAAACCCAGGATGCCGATCAGCATCAGGCCGTTGAGAATCAGGTAGGGCATGCCCTCCACCAGAAAGTCTTGTAGCATGCCCGAATCCTGGGTCACCCGCGACATCAGAGCGCCCACCTGGCGTTTGTCGTAGAACTGCAGGGAGAGCATCTCCAGCCGGCGGTAGAGCCGGCTGCGGATGTCGGCGGTCACCCGCGCCCCCAGCCAAGTGGCGGTCCACACATGCATCCACTCCCCGATCCAGCTGGCCACCCGCACCCCGATCAGCCCCATAACCATCAAGCCCAGCAGGCTCATATAAGGCGCCAGGTCGTGCTGGCCGACCCCGGGGGTCAGCACCTCGTCGACGATGCGTTTGGTCAGCAGGGGCGGGGCCAGTTCGGCCAGGGTGCCGATGATCGAGGAGAGGGCCAGGATCACCACCCGCCCCTTGTACGGCACGAGGTACGCGGCGATGCGCTTGAGGGTGGCCAGGCGGGAGACACAGGCCGGGCAGAGACCGTTTTTTTCGGGCAGGAGCCGGCCGCACTTGGCGCAGCGGGTGCGGTCCAAATTGGGGTTGACTAACAGAGATTGGTTCTGGCGCAATTGCTCCAGGCCCCGAGCCACCTCCGAAAATTTGGCGTTCAGGGTGCTGGAATAGGGCACCAGCAGCGTGGGCGCATCCAGCCGCTCCACCTCCAGGCGGCCGCCCCCCACCAGCGGCTCGGTGCGCACCGAACGCAGGCTGTCCAAGGAGACCTCGGTGATCCCGTTGCCCCCCTGGACCGGCACCACTAAGAGCCGGCGGGTGGTGACCACCACCCAGCCTTCGCCGTACCGCCCCTCGGGCTCCAGGTCGGTGCAGACCTGGATGAGCACCTCTTCGTCCGGGGACAGAACGCCCTGAATCACGGCCGTCGCCGCCGGGCCAGCTGGCTCGAGCAACTTGATATTTTCGAGCTTTTTCTCAGTAATCTCCATTCTTAATAGAATCTCCCTACCCCGGAACAATGTCAAGGCCGCAACCGAAATAGCAGCTTGGAAAATAACATCCGGTTCCGCGCCACCAGCCCGCGACATGCCAAAAGGCATGTTGCGGCGATCAGAGAAGCACATAATGGCAGATTATGGCGCACTTCACAGGTTCGGGATGCCCTGTAGAGCGGGTCGCCCTCCGACGCTCACCCTTTTCGGAACACCCATCTCGAAAACAACATTCGATTTCGTGCCACCAGCCAGTAACCCAACTCCACCGCCCACACCAGGGGAGGCAGGCGCAGCCAGCGCGCTGTCCTCCGGTACCCGACCACTTCCAGCACGGTCAGACAGGCCCGCCCCGCCCGCTCCAACCGGCCATCCGGGTGACGCAGGTGTACCGCACGGCTACAGGCAGCGGCCAGATCCTCGTCCATAGGCGGCCCGGTCGCCTGTTGGTAGGGCAGCGCCACCAGCAGGCCCACCCGGTCCCGCTTCAGGGCCCAGTCCACTGCCCGGCGGCAGAAACCACACTGCCCATCCCACAGCAGCCAGTACTGGCCGGCTAGGGGTCTTGGTTGATCAGACGTATCGCTCATCCCTCCTCTTTACCTCTGCCGGGAGGCACCTTTTCAAATCCCAGCCGCCTCTTATATTAATAGACGTTTTGTCCACCCCTCTCCCCCCCTGTGCCTATGACCGCCCTGCCCGATCCCCAGCCAGCGTCCCAGGCCGCCCCGGTTTCACCTGCCGATCCTCAATTAGAAGCGCACAACCACCGGCTGGAACAGCTCCTGGAACAGACCGACCTGGAGGGGATGTCGCCCGAGACCATGCTCCGCTGGGCCGACGAACAGTTTCCCGGCAGGACGGTGATCAGCACCAGCTTTCAGTATAGCGGCCTGGTGATGATTCACATGGCGGTCCAGGCCGGGCTGAGCCTGCGCCTGGCCACGGTGGACACCCTGCGCCTGCACCCGGAGACCTACGCCTTCATCCGCGACATCGAGGCCCGGTACCAGCGCCCCATCGAGATCCACCGCCCCGACGCGGCCCAGGTGCAGGCGATGGTCAACCGCCACGGCGAGTACCTCTTCTTCGACTCCAAGTTCAAACAGCAGCATTGCTGCCAGATCCGCAAGGTACGGCCCCACGACCACTTGCTGCGCGGCGTGGACTGCTGGATCGCTGGCAACCGGCGCGACCAGTCCGGGCACCGCGAGGAAAACACCCCCAAGGGCAGCCTGGCCCCCGAATACGGCACCCAGCGCAAGATCCTCAAACTCTTCCCCATGGCCGACTGGAGCGAACAACAGCTGCTAGCTTACATGGAGACCCACGGGGTGCCCCACCACCCCCTCTATGACCAGGGCTACGCCAGTATCGGCTGCATCATCTGCTCCACCCCGGTGCTGCCCGGTGAATCCAAACGCGCCGGCCGCTGGCGCTGGTTCAACAACACCCCCGAAGAGGCCGACGACAAGAAGGAATGCGGCCTGCACTATAACATTTGAGCGGGAGCGCGAAATCCCGCGAGGAGCTGTCCCGGCAACTGGGCCTGTGGGACAGCGTGGCGATCATCGTGGGCGTGGTGATCGGGGTGGGCATCTTCCGCGTGCCGGCCTCCATTGCCGAATACCTTTCCTCCCCGCTGCTGGTGCTGGGCGTATGGGTGGCCGGCGGGCTGCTGGCTCTGTGCGGTGGCCTGTGTTACGCCGAACTGTCCGCCGCCTTTCCCCGCACTGGCGGCGACTACGTGTACCTGCGCGAAGCCTACGGTCCCTGTCTAAGTTTTCTCTTTGGCTGGACCCAGCTTTTGGTGATCCGACCCGGCAACCTGGCCGGCATCGCCGTCATCTTCGCCGAATACGCCGCCTACTTCCTTCCTCTCTCCCCCTGGGGCATCCGCGCCCTGGCCCTGAGCGCCATCTTATTGCTCACCGCGCTCAATTTGTGGGGGTTGCGCTTCGGGCGGGCTGCCCAGAATCTCCTGGCCGTCGCCAAGGTACTGGGGCTGGTGCTGCTGGCCATCGTGGGCCTAACCGTGGCCCGGGCCGTAAATCTGGAAGTCAGCATCCCGCCCCCCACCCAGCTGCCTCTGCCCCTGGCGCTGGGCACGGCCCTCATCTTTGTGATGTGGACCTACGGCGGGTGGAACGAGAGCACCTACGTGGCCGGCGAAATGAAGAACCCGGCCCGAGACCTGCCCCGTTCCATCGCCCTGGCCTTGGCCCTCGTCGTGGCGCTCTATTTGGCGCTCAACGCCGTGTACCTGGCCTGCATCCCACCCGACCAGCTGCCCAAGTCCGAGATGGTCGCCGCGGTGGTGGTCGAAAAATTTCTGGGCGGGCCCGGCGGCGGCCTGATCGCCGCGCTGGTCGTGGTCTCGGCTCTGGGCGCCCTCAACGGCACGGTGCTGACCAGTGGCCGGCTGACCTATGCCTTTGGCGCCGACCATCCGCGCTTTGAGCTGTTGGCCAAGGTCCACCACCAGTTCCGCACCCCCGCCCCGGCGCTGGTGCTCAACGGCCTGTGGTCGGCCGTGTTGGTCTGCTCAGGTACCTTCGACCAGCTGGTGGCCTACACCAGCGCCGTCACCTGGCTCTTCTTCGCTCTCATCGCCGTCGGCCTCTTCATCCTGCGCCGCAAACACCCCGGCCTGGAACGGCCCTACCGGGTCTGGGCCCCGCTGGTAGTGCTCTTCGTGGCGGCCAGCCTCTGGCTCACCTACAGCGCTGTGGCCTACAGCCCCCTGGGCTCCCTGGCGGGACTGGGCATCCTGCTGGCCGGCCTGCCCCTCTATTACCTGGTCTTCAGCCGCCCTGCGCCGCGCGCTTAAACTGCTCCCCTCGGTCCTTATAGTTGGCAAACATGCCGAAGCTGGCACAGGCCGGTGAAAGCAGCACCACCTCGCCGGGCCGCACCCGCCGGCGGGCCTGGGCCACCGCCGCCGCCATGCTCTGGCAGCCGCGCACCAATTCCCCTGTATAACCCGCCTGCAA
>CAMAVQ010000153.1 GCA_945861755.1 Gemmatimonas phototrophica | reverse complement strand
ATTGCCTGGAGGCCGACAAGGTGGTCCGAGAGGCGCTGGGCGCGGAGTACGCTGCGTATTATATCGAGGTCAAGCGGGAGGAATGGCGGGAGTACCACCAGCATGTCAGCCAGTGGGAGTTGGACAAGTACCTGCCGATCTATTGATGGAGATGGGAAAATGAAACTCTCAGCGCAGTACTACCAGCAATTCGACGCTGACTTCGCCCTTGAGGTGCCCGGAGAAGGGTACGGGGGCTGGAAACAGGCGACCATCGATCTCTCCGCCGAGCACACCGCAGTGGTGGTGATGCACGCCTGGGACACCGGCACGCGCCAGCAGTTTCCAGGTTGGCACCGGGCCGTCGAATATATCCCGCGTTCGGTGGAGATCAGCCGCACTATCTTCCCGGGCTTGTTGGGGGCGGTGCGGAATGCTGCCCTGCCCCTCTTCCATGTGGTTGGCGGTGGCGACTATTACAGCAAGTGCCCTGGATACCAAAGAGCGTTGGCGCTGGCTGGTCCTTCGCCCGGCCCCCTGCCCCAGGTGGATCGCGACCCGATGCTCGACCAGCTCAGGGCTTTCCGCAACGAACATGTTTTTGTGGGCAGCCACAACCGGGCCGACGTGGAGCGGGGCTTCAAGGCGCTGGATTTTTTGCCCGAGGCCCGGCCCCTGGACAGCGAGGGGGTGGCCGAGGATGGGCACCAGCTCTTCGCGCTGTGCAAAGAGCGGGGCGTCAACCACCTGATCTACGCCGGCTTCGCCATCAACTGGTGTCTGCTGCTCTCGCCGGGGGGCATGGCCGATATGAGCCAGCGCGGGGTGATGTGTTCGGCCCTGCGCCAGGCAGTGACCGCGGTGGAGAACAAAGAGACGGCCCGCCGCGAGTTGTGCAAGGAGCTGGGGCTGTGGCGGGTGGCGCTGGCGTACGGTTTTGTTTTCGACGTCGATGCCCTGATGGGGGCGCTCAAGGCCTAGCCAGGCGCCAGGTCGGGTTGCCTTCTTCGACGATCAGGTAGCAGTTGCCCGGCAGGCCGGCAAAGTGTTGGACCGCCCCGCTGGGCCAGCGCACGGTCAATGAATCAGCGCCCTGGGCCGCCCCCAGGCCAAAGTGGGCGCGTTTTTCCTCGCTGCACAGAAAGCTGCTGCCCGCCAGCACCTCGCGGAGCTGGTGCCTGCCCCCGGCAGAGAGTTTGAGCTGCGCCCCGATGCCGTCCCGGTTGCTCTGCCTGCCCAACAGTTTGATCCCGAGCCAGTGTTGGCGGTTGCCCCTCTCGTTTCGCAGCAGGGAGGGCCGGTCGTTCAGGTTGGAGATGAAGAGATCCAGGTCTCCGTCGTCGTCCAGGTCGCCGATGCAGGCGCCGCGGCTGATGCGCGGGGTGCCCAGGCTGTCGCCGGGCTGGGGCAGGAGCAGGGCGAAGCGGCCCTGGCCCTGGTTTTCGTAGAGGTGGCTGGCCTGGGCATAGCTGGAGCCGCTGCCGGCCTGGTCGATCTGGGGGTACACGTGGCCGTTGGCCACCAAGAGATCTAGGTCCCCGTCGTTGTCAAAGTCCAGGAACCCAGCGCCGAAACCAACAAAGGGCAGGCTGGGCTGGCCCAGGCCCACGGCAAAACTCACATCCGAAAAAAAGCCCCTGCCCTCGTTGTGGTAGAGGGTGTTGTAGTCGTCCTCGAAATTGGTCACAAAGATATCCGGGCGCCCGTCGTTGTCGGCATCGCCCCAGGCCACACCCATGCTGGCCTGGGCATGGCCCATTTCCCCATAGGCGGCGTTGGCAGCCAGGCCCACCTCGGCAAAGCGGCCCTTGCCCTCGTTGCGAAAGAGATAATTGGGACTCGAATCATTGGCCACGTACAGGTCTGGGTCGCCATCGGCGTCGTAGTCGGCAAAGAGCACACCAAAGCCGCAGCCAGGTTCCACCTGGGAGATCCCGGATTCCCTGCTGACATCTGAAAAGACGCCATCGCCCTCGTTGCGATAGAAAAGGTCGGGCAGGGGGGTCAGGCCTTTGGGACCTACAAAGACATTGACCCCCTTCCACACGCTTCCCAGTCTGGCGATCTGTTCGAGGTGGAATTCGGCGTACTGGGCCACGTAGAGGTCCAGGTCCCCGTCCAGGTCGTAGTCGGCAAAGGCGGCCCCGGTGCTCCACTCGGGCGAGGACAGGCCGGCCCGGGCCGTCACGTCGGCAAAGCCGGTTGCCCCGTCGTTGCGGTAGAGCAGGTCTTCTCCCAGGCTGGTGAGGTAGAGATCCGCGTCCCCGTCGTTGTCGTAGTCGGCGCTGATGGCCCCCATGCCCCAGCCTTTGCCCTCGGCGCTCAGGGAGGCGGTCACGTCGGCAAAGCCGGCGACCCCGTCGTTGCGGTAGAGGATATTGCCCGCGCCCTGGTCCGGGGCTTCCAGGGTGGCCCCATTGACCCAGTAGATGTCCAGGTCGCCGTCGCGGTCAAAGTCCAGGAGGGCAGCCCCGCCGCCCTTGGCCTCGGCGATATAGCCCTTTTCCGGGCCTCCGCCGGTGTGCCGCTTGGTCAGGCCCAACTCCACGGCCATGTCCACGAAGTGGGGGCCCGTTTCCTGAGCCTGGGCGCAGGCAAAGACGCAGACCGCCCCTAGGTGCACGAGGGGCATCCTCATTTCCGGACCACCGCGTACTCGGCGCCGCCTTCAGTGAGGCGGATGGTGTGGTCGGCGGGGATATTCTTCCAGGTCTGCTCTTTGCCGCTGGGCCAACGGACGGTGAGGCGGTCGGCGCGGCGGTGATCCCCCAGGCCCAAGTGCAGGAAGAGGGGGTTGCTCGAACCAAAGCCAAAACCGCTGGCCAGTTCGGCGTGGACTTGGTGCTTCCCCGCATAGAGGCTGACCCGGGCGCCGATGCCGTCCCGGTTGCTCTGGTGGCCCACTAGCTCCACGGCTAGGAAGTGGCCGCCGCCGCCCTCGTTGCGGTACAGGCTGTTGGGCCACACATCCCCGTCGTAGTGCCCGCCCAGGCCGGCGTAGAGGTCCTGGTCGCCGTCCTGGTCGAAGTCGGCGAAGGTGGCGCCGTGGCCCTTGCCCAGGTTGCCCACGCCGGCTGCTTGGGTGATGTCCACAAAGGTGCCGTCCCGCTGGTTGAGGAAGAGCAGGTTGGGCTCCAGGCGGTACATCTCCGGGCCCCCGTTGCCCAGATAGAGGTCGGGAAAACCGTCGTTGTTGACGTCGCCCACCCCGGCGCCCATGGCCCCCACCGAGTGGGCCAGACCCGCATGCAGGGTGAGGTCGCTGAAGGTGCCGTCCCCGTTGTTGTGGTAGAGAAAGGGCCGGTTGGGTTCGACGGCCTGTCCGCTGACCATGTTGTCGAGCACGTCCTCGAAGGCGCTCATGATGGTGACGAAGAGGTCGAGCTGGCCGTCGTTGTCGTAGTCGAGGAAGAGGGCGACAAAGTCCCCCTCAATGGGGAAGGTGACCCCGGCCTGCCGGGTCACCTCGGCGAAGAGGCCCTTGCCCTGGTTTTGGTAGAGGCGGTTGGCTTGGCTGATATCGACCACGTAGAGATCGGGGTCCCCGTCTCCGTCGTAATCGCCAAAGGCCGTGCCGACGCTCCGGCCAGCATGGGCGACCCCGGCCTGGGAGGCCACGTCCCTGAACCTGCCGTCCCGCTGGTTGTGCAGGAGTTTGTTGGTCCCCCCGTCGCCCACCACCCCGTTGGCCACGTAGAGGTCCAGGTACCCATCCAGGTCGAAATCGGCCCAGGCAGCGGTGAAGCTGGAACTGGGATCGTCGGCCCCGGCCTGGGGGGCCACGTCGACAAAATGGCCGCCCTCGTTGCGGTAGAGGGAATTGGGCGCCGCCCCTTCCCAGCCGTCGCGGGTGACGTAGAGATCCGGGTCCCCGTCGTTGTCGTAATCGGCACTGGACGCACCCCAGCCGCCCCGCGCGTCGGCCAGGCCCTGAGCCTGGGTCACCTCCTCGAAGCGCCCCTTCCCCTCGTTGCGGTAGAGGGCGTGTACTGCCCGGATACCCACGCTGAACAGATCCAGGTCGCCGTCCTGGTCAAAGTCCAGCCAGGCGCTGCCCCGCCCCCGGTCTACCTTGGCCACGCCGACCTGGGGGGCGATATCGGTGAAGCGCGGCGCTCCCGTTGGGACTGGGGGACTGGGGGAGGCGCGGAAAAGGTAGTCGCTGGGAAGATCCGGGGGATATCCTCCCTGCTCGTCGTAGGCCACCTTGAGCAGCCAGAGGGCCTTGAGGCGGTCCCGGTGGAACTGCAGGGAGAGGTCCACCGCCCGCTTCAGGAGGGGGATGGCGCGGGGCAGGTCGTGCAGCCACAGGGCGGCGGTGCCCATCTGCAGATAGGTCAGACGGTCCTCTGGATAGAGTGCTAGAAAGTCCTCGCCGATCTTCAGGGCCGGGCGGAATTCCCCCAGGCGCAAGGCGGCCTTGAGCAGCATGGTTCTGGCTTCGTGGTGTCTGGGGAACTGTGCCAGGGTTTCCTGGCACAGGGTCCGGGCCTCTTGCAGGTCCATGGTGGCGTTGGCCTGCAAGGCGAGCTGAGACAGGAGGAGGCGGGCGTCGATAGATTGGAGTTGCTCCTGAAGGACCGCTGCGGCGAGCTGGCGGGCCTGCAGGGGCCGCCCTTCAGCGGCGATGATCCGGGCCTGGAGGAGGCGGGCTTCGGGGGACTCCAGCACCTGGGCGGGCAGGCCGGCGTAGAGCTGTGCCCCGGTCTCCCGATGCCCCAGTCTGAGGTAGAGTTCGCCCAGGCGGAGGCGGGTCTGGACGTGGTCGGGCATCAACTGGCTGGCGCGCTGGAAGTACCCTAGCGCCAGCCCCCACTTTCCGGTGTTGAAGGCTTCCAGGCCCTGCTCATAGAGCTGGTCGCCCTGGGCCTGGGGAGGAGGGACCTCCGGGGTGCCGGTGCAGGCGAAAAATACCCAGAGAGCGATGAAGCGCCAGGGTCTCATGGTTTTCTTCAGCTGAAAAAGGTCCGCGTCTGGCCGGCAAATCCAGGGCCCAGTTATTGCTTGCACGGTATAGGATGCAGGTATATTTTACAGCGTGTCAATAGGCACCGGCGCCACAGGCAAGGCCTTTATCCGCGGGAGTACTCCCATGCGCAGGCCGCACGGTCCTCGGGCTTCCTTCATTATTCTATCAGGGGGTCTCTGTCTCTGCTTCGGCGATGCCTTCGCCCTGGAGACCGTTGCCATTGGGCAGGGGGGCACCTTGGACTGGCAGGGCAGGGGCGCGGCGGCCGTGTCCACCCTCGATGCGGAATACCGGGCACCGCGCGATCCCGATAACCCCGGGGGCACACCCAAACTCCTGGTCGGCAATGCACCCGGCGGCCTGATCGAATTTTCCAGTGCCGATTTTCCGCGAGGCCTGCTGCCCAAACGGGTGGTGGAATGTCCCCAGGGTTCCTGCGAGGAGGCCAATATCGCCGATGGCGCTCTGGCCCGGGGCGGCACCATCGCGCTGCCCACCTACTCCAGCTTCTCTCTCCAGTACAAGAAGCCAGATCTCAAAGAGGACCTGGCCGAACTCATCACCAGCGAGTCCGGCGGCGAAGAGACCGCGGTAGAACTCAAGAACTTCGACGCTTTTGGCCAGTTGCTCTTGCTCGACCTTGGGGCGCGTTTCGGCGTCAATCGCCTGCGCTTTTACCCGCGCAACACGGTCCACCGAGCGCCGGCCATGCCCTTTCAGGAAGACTTCCTGCGCTCCTACGAGCTCTTTGTCAACGACGGGCTCGACCTGACTCGGGAAGGGGTGCAGATCTGGAAACAGGTGCTGCTCGAACGCAACAACAAAACCCCCGTGGTCGACGTGGTGCTAGACCCGCCCCAGTATGTCCAGTCCATCCGCCTCAAGTCCCTCACCCAGTTCAACTGGGAGATCGACGAATTCGAGGTGTACGGCACGGGTTTCCTGCCCACCGCCTTCTATCTGTCGAATATCTTCGACGCGGGGGGGGCGGCCACCTGGGTCCGCTTGCGCTGGGAAGAAGAGGTCCGGGGTGATCCGGGGCTTTCCCAGGTGCAGATTCGCACCCGGACCGGGACCGACGAATCGCCTTTTGTGTTTACCCGCCGGCTGAGGGGCAAACCCAACGCCGAGGAGATCCCCTTTTCGGTCGACGACCCCACCGAAGAGATGACACGCGAAGAATTCGAGAGCCTGCCCAAGATCGACGCCCAGGGCCGCGAATGGGAACCCGCCTCGGTGCAGGACGACCTGGTGAACTGGAGTCCCTTCAGCACCCCTTTCCCCGCCAGCGCGGCCAATGGCCCGGGCAGCCCCATCCTCTCTCCTGGTCCGCGCCGCTATCTCCAATTTCAGGTGCTCTTTCAGAGCGCAGATCCAGAAGCGGTCCGCGCGCTGCGCGCCCTCAGTTTCGACTTCCTCATCCCGCCCCTCGCCGACGAATTGGTAGGGGAGATCTTTCCGCGCCAGGTCGAACCCTCTCGGTCCTCCTCTTTCGTCTATGCGGTGCGGCCGGTGATGAACACCTCCGGCCTGCGGGGTTTCGACACCGTGGAGCTCTCGACGCCCACCAAAGTGGAGGGCATCGACCGGCTGGAGGTGCTGGATTCGCAGGGCCGACTCCTCGCTGGCCGCGATTTTTCCGGCCTCCAGGATACGGCCCTGGCCGAGGGCTTCCAGATCGCCGCCGTCGCCAAGGACCGGCTCAGGGTGCGCTTTCCCCTGGTCCAGGAGGATGGGGCCCAGGCCAGGATCTTGTTCCGCACCAGTATCCTCACCTACAGCACCAATTTCTCCTCCACGGCTTCCCTCTCCACCGAACCCCTGGCCGCCCAGGCCGTAACCTCGGGCGACGCTGCTTCCCAGGGAGAAGGGGATACCCCCGACTTTTCTGGGACTACGGTCCTCAGCCCGCAGGTGCAGCGGGGAGATCTGCTCGCCAGAGTGGAACTGGGGCCCAATCCCTTCACCCCCAACGGCGACGGGATCAACGACGAGGCCGCCCTGCGCTACAGCCTGCTCTCCCTGAGCCTGGCCCGGCCCGTCGAGATCACCATCCACGATCTGGCCGGCCGGCTGGTGCGTGTCCTCTACGCGGGCGCCGAGGCCAATGGGCGCTACGAGGACAAGGCCTGGGACGGCCGCGATGGGCAGGGCCAGTTGGTAGCGCCGGGGATCTACCTCGTGCGCATCGAGGCCAGGGGAGACGCCACCACCGACACCCAGACCCACACGGTCTCGCTGGTTTACTGATCCTCGGTGCCGGTTCGTGGCGCCCAGACTGTTCTTCCTCGTCGCCCTCTGCTGTCTGGCCCGAACCTCTGCGGTCTTTGCCGGGGCCTGGACCCAGGCACCGGGGGCCTATTATCTCAAGATTGCAGCCCACCACCTGCACACGCGGGATCATTTTGATGCCAGCGGGATACGGGTGCCCAAGCTGGGCAGGGGCGAGCTGACCGATCTGGGGTTGCAGGCCTACGCCGAATATGGGCTCAGGGAGCGCCTGACCCTGGTGGCGGCCTTGCCGTATAGACATCTTGAGGACCAGCGCAAATTTTTCAGCGGCACCGGCCGGGAACAGAGCCGGGGGTTCGGGGATCTGGAGCTAGGGATGCGCTGGCGGCTGAGTGCTCGCCCGCTGGTGAGTGCGATCGCGGTGGGGGGGACGATACCACTGGGATATGCGGTTGATGCAGGTACCCGCGTGCCCCTGGGGACGGGCGAGTTCAGCGGGGATATCCGCCTGCTCCTGGGTCGTTCTCTCCATCCGGTTCCGGGCTATTTGACCGGGGAACTGGGCTACCGGGTCCGGGGCGGGGCGTACAGCGATGAGTTTTTCTATCTGATCGAGGCCGGGTTCGCCCAGCGCCGCTGGGGGCTCAAGGGCTATGTCTCCGGGCTGCGGACCCGGGGTGCCTGCGGAGGGCTGGGGCAGGAGGGCCTGATCGGGGACCAGGACGTCTGGAAGATTGCGCCCGGCCTGAGCTATCGGCTGAGTCCGCGCCTCGAACTGGCAATGGATTTGATCCACGTTGCCGCCGGGTGCAATACGGTGGCGGGAAACACCCTGGCTACCGGGGTGGTCTTCAAGCGCTGAGGAGGGTCTGATGCGGCGACGGAACTGGCAGATCCCCGAGAGAGAAGCTACCCCGGAAGCGGTTTTCCTGAGTCGGCGGAAATTTATGCAGACCTTGGGAGGTCTGGGCGCTGCCGGGTTGTTGGGCGCTTGCGGGCACGAGAAGATCTACACCCCAGATGATGCCCCACCTGCCGCAGCCACTTCTGCCGTGGTCACCAAAGAGCCCCAGGCCGTTGTGGACACCGCCCCCAGCCTCTATCCGGCCCGCCTGAATCCGGCTTTCAGCCGTTTGGACCGCCCCCTGACCAAAGAGGAGGTGGCGGCCCGCATCAATAACTTCTACGAGTTCAGCGAGGCCAAGGGCGAGGTATGGCAACTGGCCTGGATGCTGGACACCAAGCCCTGGACCGTGGAGGTGGCCGGCCTGGTGCACAAGCCGCAGCTCCTCGATATCGACGCGTTGATTCGCAGGATGCCCCTGGAGGAGCGGCTCTATCGCTTGCGCTGTGTGGAAGCCTGGGCCATGGCAGTGCCCTGGACCGGATTTCCGCTGAAGGCGCTCATCGAGGCGGTGGAACCGGTCTCCTCGGCAAAGTACGTGAAGCTGATCTCATTTTTTAATCCAGAGCAGGCCCCAGGGCAGTGGGACAACCCCGGCTGGCCCTGGCCCTATGGCGAGGGGTTGACCATGGCCGAGGCCACCAACGAACTGACCATACTGGCTACCGGCGTGTACGGCCATCCCCTGCCCAAACAACACGGCGCGCCCCTGCGGCTGGTGGTGCCCTGGAAGTACGGATACAAGAGCATCAA
>CAMAVQ010000152.1 GCA_945861755.1 Gemmatimonas phototrophica | reverse complement strand
GGGGTGGTGCTCAGGTGGTAGCGCAGCATGGGGGTGTCGGTGATGCCCGGACAGATGCAGTTGCAGCGCAGCCCGTCGGCGGCGTAGTCGAGGGCGATGGAGCGGCTCAGGCCCAGCACCGCGTGTTTAGAGGCGATGTACGCGGGGGTGAGGCCCTGGCTGATGAGGCTGCCCACCGAGCCAATATTGACCACATAGCTGCGCCGGCTGCGGCGCAGATGGGGCAGGGCGTGTTTGAGGGAGAGATAGATGGATTTGACGTTGACGCCCATGAGCAGATCCCAGTCGTCCTCCGGGTACTCGTGCAGGGGGCCGACGTGTACCACCCCGGCGCAGTTGACCAGGATCTGCAAGCCGCCGAAGCGGGCGGCGGTCTGGTCAACGGAAGCCTGCACCTGCGCCTCCTGGGTTACGTCGCAGTAGGAGAACCAGGCTTCGCCCCCGGCCTTGGAGATGCGTTCGACCAGCTCTTGGCCCCGCTGCTCCTGCACGTCGGCCACCGCGACGCGGGCCCCTTCTTGGGCGAAGAGTTCAGCCACGGCCTCGCCCATGCCCGAGGCGCCGCCGCTGATCCAGGCGGTCTGTCCTGCCAGTCGTCTGCTTGACATTGGTGTTCCTCGCTTAGCTGTTTACGCGCAGTCGCGCCCACTTCTCTTTGAAGCCAGGCCGGTCGAAGACCTCGGGATTGACCGCACCCCGGGGCTGGCGGCCCTGGGACAGGTCTATCATGCCCTGGCAGACGGCCCGGCCGATATCGCGGAAGAGTTCGTCGGTCCAGGCGATGGAATGAGGGGCCAGGAGCACATTGTCGAATTCGGCAAAGGGATGGGGGGCGACGACCGGCTCGGTGTCGAAGCAGTCGATGGCCGCCCCGGCAATGCGCCGGTTTTTCAGGGCCTCGTACAGGGCCGCCTCGTTGACGATGCCGCCGCGCGCGGTGTTGACCAGGAAGGCCTCGGGTTTCATCAGCGCCAGTTCCGCTGCCCCGATCAGGTCGCGGGTCTCGGGGCTGAGCGGGCAGTGGATGGAGACGAAGTCGGCCCGCCGCATCAATTCAGGTAGGGTCACCAATTCGACGCCCAGTTCTTTGGCGGCGGGAGGGGTGAGAAAGGGATCGAAGGCAATGGGCGGGTTCATGCCGAAGGGAGCCAGTAGGCGGAGGGTCTCGCGGGCGATGCCGCCCAGGCCCACGGCGCCAAAGGTGTGCTCGCGCAGGTCCCGGCCCATGTACTTCGACCGCTCATTCCACTGGAGCTGGCGCACCAGGCGGTCCTTGGTCATGGTGTGGTGGCACAGGGCGATCATCCAGCCGATGGTGGCCTCGGCCACCGAGCGGTTGACCGCCCCGGTGGTGATGTAGATCAGCACCTCGGCCTGGGTGCAGGCGGCCACATCCACCGAGTCGTACCCCACCCCAAAGCGGCCGATGGCCAGGAGGTCTGGGTTGCCCTCAAAGGTGCGGGCGCTGACCTGGGGGGTGAGCACCACCACCCCATTGGCCTGGCGGATCTGCTCGGCGTCGAGGTGGGGGCGGTGTTCTTTGAGCAGGGAGGTCTGGATGTGGGGCTGGCCGGCCAGCACCTCGGTGCCAATATCTTTGAACTTGAGGTTGCCGGCGGCATCGTAAAAGTCGGCGGTGTGGGCGACGTGGAAGGTGGAAGCGGGCATGTAGCAGGGCTCCTGATGAGGGCGGTAGTCGGCGAGCGCCTTCAATTTAGCGCAGGAGCGCAGGGGGAGCAATGTGGGCAAAGAAAACCCCCCTCTGCGCAGGCGAAGAGGGGGGTGAACCGGAACCGATTTTCCAGGGCTACTGCTTTTTAGTAACTGGTGGAGCTGATCGGGATCGAACCGACGACCTCTTGAATGCCATTCAAGCGCTCTCCCAACTGAGCTACAGCCCCACAAGGGATTAAAAATTAACCCATGGTGCCGGCCTCGTCAAGGCCCGAAACTCAGGCTCAGGTTCAGCTGCTGCTCGGTGTAGGTGTCGCGTTCCTTGGAGGAGGGCCCGGCGGAGAAGCGCACAATGCGGGCCCGGGCCCGGGCCCGGGTGGAAGAGGAGAAGCTGGAACTGGTCTTCACTGTCAGGGTTCCCAGCCCCCCGTCGCCGCTGTACCCGGCTGCGTCGAGGTAGATACCGATGGCGCGCAGGTTCTTCTCTGGGGTGATCTCCACCCCGGAGCCCACGGTGATGAAAGGCTTGGCCGGCGCGAAGGAGGCCGAACTCAGGTCGAAGGCTTCGGCCGGTTCCAGGGCGACATTGAATTCGAACTGCCGGACCCCGGACATGCCCCCGGCCTGGAGCTGGAGGGAAAGGGCGCTCCCGGCCTCTCCCTTGAGCAACTGGAGAGTTTTGACGTGGGGGCCATCCAGCTGGGCCTCGGTGTCCGACCCCCCACTGGATGGGAGCTGGGGCGAACTACTGGACTTGGTGCCTTCGCCGACCGTGGAATTGCAGCTCAGGAACGCGGCGGTCAGGACCAGGGCGCCGAGCAGGGATCTATTGTGCATGTGTTTTCTCCGGTAAGGTGGCCGCCCGGTTCAGCGGCCGCGCACGGTGTGCCGGTCCGGGTAGACCCCGCGCGGGAATTGCTCCAGGTGCAAGGTGCCCGGCACATAGTGCCAGGCGGTGCTGTAGCGGGTGCGCTGGCTGTGCAAGTTGTCGTTGGCCCCGTGCAACAGATTGGCCGAGAAGAGGACCACGGTGCCGGCCGGCACGGGCAGGTCGAGGGCCACCTCGTCCTCTACCTGGCACCAGCTGCCGTGGGTGCGCGGATCGCGCTGGTGTTCGACTAAGCCTTTCAGGTGGCTGCCGGGCACCACCCGCAGGCAGCCGTTGCTGCGGTCGGCGTCCTCCAGATAAATCCCACAAGAAAGCACCTGCTCAGAGACGGTGCCGAAGTAGTAGTTGTCCTGGTGCCAGTGGGTCGAGCTGCCCCCGCCGGGCAGCTTGGGAAAGAACTTGGTGCCGAAGACGTCTAGATCAGGGCCCAACAGCATGGCGACCCGGTCGGTGATGGCCGGCTCGCCGGCCAGTTCCAGCAGGCGCGGTTCAACCTGGCACACCCCCTGGACCTTGTGTAACATGCCCGGGATGGGTTTCTCCTCCTGGTCCAGTTCGAGGGAGAAGTGCGGCACCGACGCTGCCAACCCCCGGCCGCGTTCGACCAGGGCGTCGAAGAGCACCCGATAGTGCGCCAGCCGCTCGGAATTGAGCAAGCGCTCAAAGACCAGGAAGCCCTCGCGGTGGAATGCTTCGATTTCGGTCTCGCTCAGCATGGGTCAGGGCCTCAGTCCGGCCTGGCGGAAGGCCCGCTCCAGGGTCTGATAGGTGAGGGTAGCGGCGGCCAGGGGATCGTAGTTGGGCCGGCGCTGCACCATGATGCTCACCTCGGCGGTGATGTAGCCGGTGTACCCGGCCTGCTGCATCTCGCGCAGATAGGTCACAAAGTCGAAAGGCCCCTCCCCCGGGATGAGGAACTCGAAGTCGGGCACCACCCCGCGCTGGTCCTTGACGTGGGTATGGGCTGCGTGGGGTGCCAGGGCGGCCACGGTGGGGGCAGTGGGCAGACCCATCACCTCAAAGTGGCTGATGTCGAAGTTGAGTTTGAAGTACGGGGAGTTGATCTGCGCCAATAACCACAGCGCCTTGTCGGGCAGGTCGAGGGAGGAGGAGACATGGGGCTCGATGGCCACCACCACCCCGCGCCCGGCGGCGTACTCGACCAGTTTGCCCAGCCGTTCCAGGATCAATTCGCGCTTGGGCTCCCAGTCGTCCGGCCCCCCACCCAAGGTGGTGTCCAGGCAAGGCACGCCTTCGGGGCCGGCCCATTCGGCGCACAGATCTAGGCCCCCGGTCAGCCGCCGCCAGTTCTCGGCGTGGGCCTGGGGGTCCTCTTCGATGAGGGAGCGGTGGCCTGCCACTGCCGGCATCTCCAGCCCGTGCTGGTCGAAGAGCTGGCGGATGCGCTTCCGCTCGGCTTTGTCCAGGGTGTCCAGCTCGGTAGACCAGCCGGGGATGACCGTGGGCTCCACCCCTTCGAAGCCCAGGTTCACGAGATGCTCGAGGGCGGTGTCGATGGGCAGGGTGGGCATGCCCCAGGTCGAATAGCCGATTTTCATGGGTGCTCCTCAGAGGATTTGCTGGTCGATGTTCATGGGCACCATGTCGTGGACCTTGCTGTCGAGCATGGCCGAGGGGGAGAGCATTTCGAGCACTGCTTTCTGGTGCAACTCCTCGATGGTGCGGCAGCCGGCGGTGGCCAGGGTGGCGCTGAGGATCTGGAGCACCACGGGGAATTTCTCGTAGATGGAGCCCAGGTGCGGCACGTACCCGGTGATGCCCTCTTCGAAGAGCAGGTCTTTGAGGTGGGCGTAGCGCCGGAAGTTGCGGGCGCGCATGCTGCCTTCCATCCAGTATTCCTTGACCACCTCGCCGGCGGCGTTGCGGACCAGATTTCCGGCGCTCTCGGTGTAGCGGGCGAAGAAGTTGCCCATCATGATGGCGTCTGCACCCAGGGCCAGGGCCACGGCCATCTCGGCGGGGCCGCTGATCCCGCCGTCGGCGATCAGGGGGATGTAGGTCCCCTTCCGGCTGGCCAGTTCGTCGCGGGCCTGGGCGATGTCCATCAGCGCCGTGCCCTGGCCGCGGCCGGTGGCTTTGATCTCGGAAGTGGTGCAGCCCGAGCCAATGCCCATGCCGACCTTGACCGCGTCGGCGCCGGCCTCCGCCAGGAAGCGGAAGCCTTCGGCAGTGACCACGTTGCCACCCACTACCGGGACCTGGAAGTTGGCCTTGATCCACTGGATCATCTGCTGCTGGAACTGGGTGTGCCCGTCCGAGGCGTCGATGACCAATACGTCCACCTCGTGTTCGACCAGGGCGCGGACCCGCTGCTGGTCTTCGGGATGGGTGGAGACCGCGGCCCCCACCAGCAGGCGTTTTTGCAGGTCGATGGATTCGTTGGGGTGCAGGAGGTGTTTGTCGAGGTCTTTCTTAAATACTACCGCCTGCAACACCCCCTCTTTAGAGAGGATGGGCAGGAAGCCGCGGCCGTATTTGATCATCAGTTCGTTGGCTTCCTTCAGGTCTTTGAGCTCGACCCCGGCCTGCACGTCGGTTTTCATGCGGTCGGCCACCGTACACTCGTGGTCGCGGCGGGCGTCGAAGTCCTTGTCGGTGAGGATGCCGATGAGTCGGTCGTGGAAGTCGCCGCTCTGGGTCACCGGGAAGGTGGAATACCCCGTATCCGCCATGATCTCCATGACCTCGCCGATGGGCTGGGTCGGCGAGAGCGTGAGGATACTGGTCTGGAAGCCGGCTTTAAAACGTTTGACCCGGTCGATCTTGGCGCACTGCTCGTCGAGGGTCTGGCTGACCGGCAGGATGCCGATGCCGCCCAGTTGGGCGATGCCGATGGCCATCTCGGTGCCGGTCACCGCCTGCATGGCGGCGCTCAGGAAGGGCGTGTAGAGCTGCAGGAAGCCGTCTCCCTGGCGGCAGAAGCGGGTGCTCAGCGAGACCTTGGGGGCCGTGCTGTCGGCGGGGGTGTACCCGGGCAGGAGGCGGAATTCCTTGAGGCTGTGCGAAAGGGCGGTGAGAACCTTGGCCATGGCGCGTCTGACCTCGCCGATAGGGGGTGCTGGGAGAGGGAGCCAATAAAAATAGCGATCCGGGGGCTATGGTTCAAATCTATATTGATGTTATTATATTTATGCCCCCTCGAATCGGCGAGCGGGACCTATGCTGGAGGAGTGAACGATGGGCTACCAACTGAGGAATAACGCAGATTCCGACACTGAACAGGTACTCAGTTTTATGGCCGGGTGTCTGGCTGGCCTGGCCATCGGCGGGGCCCTGGGACTACTCCTGGCCCCCCACCGGGGCGATATCACCCGGCGCAAAATCACCCGGCAGGCCGGCGAGACCAAGGATCAGGTGATCCAGGCGGTTGAGGAATTGATGGAAAAGCGACAGAAAGGGACGCGCGATGGCGACAAAGACGCAAATAGCTGATATGCTCCGGGGCCGGCTGGCCGATGTGGCCGAGCGGGGCCGGGTGCTGGGCCAGGCCCTGGGGGTGCGGGCCGACATGGCTGCCACCCGCCGCCGGCTGCGGGCCGCCCTGGCCGACCTGGGCGAGGAAGTCCACACCCGCCTGCGGGCCGGGCAGGAGCAGGGGTTGGCCGCCGAGGTCAAGGTGCGGGACCTGCAGGACCAGGTGGACGGGCTCAAGGCCGAGCTGCGGCTCCAGGAGACAGAGTTGCGCCGGATCATGCAGGAGGGTATCAGGCGCGGCGAGCGGCCTGAAGACAGCAGTCCGCTCCGGCCGGATGTCGAAGGGGAGGGCTGAGGGCTATGACGCGATTTATGCTGGGTGTGGTGGTGGGGCTGGTGGCCGGGCTGCTGATCTTCAGCACCTTGATGGATTGCTGGGAAGAAGGGGCTTAGTAGGCGGTCGCAGGGTTTCTGCCGCATCGGGGGCAACGCCATTTATATGGCGTTGCATGCCACTCCGGCCTTTCCTTTCGTAGGAAGCTAAGGGCTTTTGTAAATATCGTGGGTGCCGATGCGCCGCAACTGGTAAAGGTCGCCGACGATGCGGAAGGTGAAGCGGTAGTCCTCGGTGATGCGGCCCTCCCAAATTTCGCGGCCACCCTCCATTTTATGCGTTTGCAATGAAGGATGTCGGGGATTCTGCAAAAAGAGCGCGAGCTTTTTTTCCGCTCGCTCTTGAATGGATGCGGGCAGGCCGGCAAAGGCTCGAATGAAGCGCGGGTCGCGGGCGACTTTCATGAGGGCAGGGGCTTCAGGGATTTAAGGAAGTCTTGGGCATTATCAAAGACTTCAAAGTTACCCTCCCTATAGTTGCGCTCGACTTCGCGCTCTCCCTCCTGCCACTCCTCCAGCCACCAGTATTTCTGGTCCGGGTCAATCAGCCCGGCTTTGGCTGCGACATCGGTCTCTTCCAGCGTTAGGCCGGTGGAATGCTCAAGGTCCTTCTGGATGGCCTGGATTTTCTGCTTGGCAACCTGCAATAGCTCTTGCTCCTGTGCGGACAGCTTGGCGGCCGGTGCCCGCGCCACCACCTGCTGTGGGGTCATAATGATCTTCCCTTTTTCCTCCACCATCTTGACATGCTCGCCAACCTTCAGCTTGAGCTTTTCAAATACCTCTTGGGGGATGGTGACTTGATGCCTGGTCGTGATTTTTGAAAGCGGCATGACGGCCATGTCCTCCTGGAGAATGGTGTTAGGCTTAGGTGTTGATATTATTTTCTTATAATAAGAATATCTCGGGCGGGTGGGATGTCAAGTTGGGGCTCGGGGAGCAGAGGGCAGTCGCGTGGAGGGCTAAAAGGTGCTCGACAGGTGATGATGACTATTCATGCCTATCGTTGAGCACAAGCAAGCGGATATTGCGCAGAAGATCTACGACATGCGCGCTGCGGCCGGCCTGACCCAGACCGAACTGGCCAGGCTAGCCCATACCACGGCGTCGGTGATCTGCCGGCTGGAGGATGCCGAATACGAGGGACATTCCCTTTCCATGCTGCACCGTATCGCCACCGCGCTTCACAAGCGGGTCGAGGTGTCCTTCGTGCCCCTGGAAGAAGCCGTGAAGTAGAGGAGACAAGCCTGCCCCCGCCCTGCCTCACTCCTTACCTGCTCTGACCTCGCGCCGGCTCACCGCGCCAGCGACTTGGCGTAGAATGCGAACGACCTCTTCGACGCTGCGGGTTTTCCGTTTCATAACGGTTGATTATGCTGGACTTGCGCCCGGGTTGGCGGCTTTTTCCCCAGAGCGCGGTGCAGGAATTTTGTAGGTTGGCGGTAACCTTTTGTGTGGGAACTGGGACTATTAACAGGTAGCCCCTCTTTACCTGCTCACTCACCTGCTTATCTCATGAATGACCTAACATCGGCAGTCGCTGCCGCCCAAAACGGGGATTTGGAGGCCTTTGGTCGGTTGGTCGCCAGTTTCCAGGGCGCGGCATACGCCCTTGCCTACGGTTGGCTCAGGAATAAAGAGCTAGCCGAGGAAGCGGTCCAAGACGCTTTTGTCGAAGTCTTTTTCAGCTTGTCCAGCCTGCGACAGCCGGCGGCGTTTCCCGGGTGGCTGCGGGTGATCGTCTTCCGGTGTTGTGACCGGTTGAGCCGGGGCAAACAGCCCCAGACGGTGCCGCTGGAGGAAGTAGCGGTGGAGGCGGTTGACCCGGAAAGCCTGCTGGAAGCGAAACAACTTCAGGGGTGGCTGCAGAAAGCCCTACTCAGGCTGAGAGAGCAAGAACGGCTGGCCGTATCGCTTTTCTACATGGGCGGATACCGGCAGGAGGAGATCGCAGAGCTACTGGAGGAGCCCGTTGGGCGTATAAAGAAGCGTCTGTACGATGCCAGGCGTCGACTGCGGGATCAGATGATGCGGGAAGTGGAGCACTACTTTCCGGGTTTGCAGCCTTCGCGCAAAGGCCGATTCGTCAAGCAGGTACAACAGGAGATGCTCTTTCTTGCTCCTCTTGGGGGGGAAATGGGCCCGGCTGGATTGATGAGCTTGGCTCTGGACGGCGTGAACGACTTTGTGGTGAGCCAATCGCCCGTCAACATCGCTACCAACAGCATAACGCTCGAAGTGTGGATCTATTCCACCCAATCGGCGAGTGCGGAGTACAAGATTGCCGGCTTTCATACCGCGCCGAGATATATTCAAAAGTTGTGGATGGCCGGGGACAAAAAAAGAGCGTATCCTGAGTATGTCACCATCACTCACTGCCCTTTGGCGAGGGCGAAAGGATACGCTCATGGAAGAATATACTGTAGCTACGGTGCAGCAGCTAACCCAA